>JAMFSC010000047.1 GCA_026225095.1 bacterium | reverse complement strand
TGGGCGACGGCCTGGCTGACGATCAGGGTGGTGGGGATGATCGAGCCGCCGATGCCGTTCTGGTAGCGGCTAGTTCTCGGATCTTCCAGCCAGCCAGCGGCGCATCCAGCTTGCGTCCAGGTGCAGGCGGAGGCTGGTGTAGCTGATCATCTCGTGGACGTAGCGCTGGGTGAGGTTGTAGTCGGAGATGTTGCCGTAGAGGGGGCGTGGGGAGGTATAGACATCGAGGCCAAGCTGCCTGCAGAGGTATCGGATGCGGAAGAGGTGGGTTCCGTCTGAGACGACGACGAGGTGCTCCAGGTGGTTGGCACGGGCCATCACGGCGAGGCGATCGACCTGCTCCTCGGTGTCGACGGAACGGGTTTCGGCGATGATGCGATCGAAGGGGACGCCGTTGGCGAGGAGATAGTCGCGGGCGACTCCGCCTTCGCTCATGCCGGAGTTTTTGTCGGCTCCTCCGCCCAGGGTGATGATGAGCGGCGCGATCTGCTTGTTGTAGAGACTGACGGCGTGGTCGAGGCGAGCATGCAGGACGGGCGACGGGCGGCCGAAGTATTCGGCTGCGCCAAAGACGACGATGGCATCGGCGGGGCGGGCCTGATCCTGACGGGAGGTCGATCGGATCTCATACAGGAGCCACAGGCTCCAGGCGAGGGCGACGGCGAGGAAGATTCCAAGGATCCGGCGCGCCACGAAGCGTGTCATCGACTCGGGTTCCTTGCGGCGCTGACGGTAGGGGGCAGGTCTCATGGGTACGGCGGGGTCTCGGTGGTGCCGGGGAGTTCTAGTGCTGGAGGGCGAGGGCGATCTCGTGGGTGGGAATTGCGCCTTCACGCAGGATAGTCCATGCGCTGCCGCCCTCGGAGAGATCGACGATGGTGGTGGGGACGGTGCGGGCGGTGGGCCCACCATCAACGATGAGGTCGAGACGCTCGCCGATCTGCGCTCGAACACAATCCGCGTAGGTGCATTCGGGATGACCGTGAAGATTGGCGGAGGTCGCGGTGATGGGAAGACCGAGACGGGCGACGACGGCGCGGGCGATGGCCGCCTCAGGCACGCGGAGGGCGACGTTGCCGGTGTTGGCGGTGACCCGGAGAGGGAGCTTTGAGCCCGCTTTGACGATGATTGTGAGGGGACCTGGCCAGAACTTCTCCGCGAGTCGATCGAAGGCGGAGTCGATGCCGCGGGCTAGTTCGTTGGCCTGGGCCACCTCTGCGATGAGGAGCGAGAGGGGCTTGTGGCGGGCGCGGGACTTGAGCTCGTAGATTCGGTCGACGGCACGCAGGTTCACGGGATCGACTGCGAGGCCGTAGAAGGTGTCGGTGGGGAGGGCGACGAGTTGTCCGGCGTTCAGGCAGCGGACGACGGTGTCGATATGTTCTGCTTCGGGCTCTTCGGGGTGGATGTGGAGGGTCTCGGCCGTCAAATCGTGCTCCTGGGTTCCTGCTGGGTATTGCTACACCGGGCTCGTCGTGCTCCGGGGGATGATGCCTGCTCCGGTGTGATGCCGCGGACGTGGTCTGCCGCTGGAATGTTCCGCGTTTGCTGCGGGGATGCACGATCGCCGGGGCGGCCGTTTCCGGCTGGAGACCTGGAGCTCCGACGAGTCGACGAAGGAGCACCAAGTCCGCAGCATAGCATCGTGGCCGACGCCGCTCAATCCGGGGGAGGCGGAAGCGTAAGATTTTCAGATGGGTATGCGTTCCGAAGTGGGTGGAGAGACGGCTGGACAGAAGCGGGAAACGGCGCAGATGCCGGGATTTGTGGTCACCAGCCGGGCCAATGCGCGGGTAAAACAACTTCGGGCGGCGACGGCGGGAAATTCCCGGTTGAGCGGCGGGCTGGTCGCGATCGAGGGCGAGACGCTGGTGCGGGAGGCGCTGCGCAGCGGGCTGATGCTGAAGACGGTGTTTGTGAGCGAGCGCCGGGAGGTTCCGCAGGGGCTGCCGGCGGGGGTTGAGGTGCTGCGCTGCTCGAACGAGGTGCTGCAGAGCGCGGTAGAGACGCAGTCGCCGCAGGGGATCGCAGCGCTGGTGCTGCCGCGGGTGTGGGAGATGGGGGATGCGCTGGTGGGGACTCCGATGCTGGTGATCGCGGTGGGGTTGCAGGATCCGGGGAACCTGGGGACGCTGGTGCGGTCGGCGGAGGCGTTTGGCGCGACGGGCGTGCTGGTGACGCAGGGGACGGTGAGCGCATGGAACCAGAAAGCGCTGAGGGCGTCGGCGGGGTCGGTGTTCCGGATTCCGGTGGTCGCGGTGACGGAGGCGGAGGTGCGGGGGCTTGGGGAGCGGGGGATTCGGCTGCTGGCTGCGGTGGCGGCGGGAGATGGGTCGGTCGACGCTTCGGAGGCGGGGTTGGGCGGGGCTTGCGGGTTGATGATCGGAAACGAAGGCGCGGGGCTGGGGGCGAACTGGGTGGAGATGGCCAGCGTGCGGGTGACGATTCCCTACCCTGGTCCGGTCGAGAGCCTGAATGCGGCGGTGGCGGGATCGGTTCTGCTGTATGAGGCGAGCCGGCAGAGGGCGCTGGCGGGCGGAGGGCGGCGATGAGTCTCTTCGATGTTTCGCCGCTGGCGTCGGCAGCAGCAAAGGGCGGGCGGCGGGCTCCTCTCGCTGAGAGGATGCGGCCGAGAACGCTCGACGAGTATGTGGGTCAGGAGCATCTGCTGGGGGAGGGCAGGCCGCTGCGGCTGGCGATCGAGCGGGACGATCCGACGTCGATGATCTTCTGGGGTCCTCCGGGGACGGGCAAAACGACGCTGGCGAAGATCATCGCGCAGCGCACGGAGGCCAGCTTCATCGAGTTTTCGGCCGTGCTGAGCGGGATCAAGGAGATCAAGCAGGTGATGGTCGAGGCGGAGAAGGCTGCGGGCTTCGGTTCGCGCACGATCCTTTTTGTCGACGAGATTCACCGGTTCAACAAGGCTCAGCAGGATGCATTTCTGCCTTATGTCGAGCGGGGAACGATCAGGTTGATCGGGGCGACGACCGAGAATCCGTCGTTCGAGATCAATGCGGCGCTGCTCTCGCGGTGCCGGGTGTATACGCTGGTCGGGCTGAGCGAAACGCAGGTGGTGGCGCTGCTGGAACGGGCTCTCAACGACTCCGAACGGGGTCTGGGGGAGATGGGGATGACAGCCGACGGGGAGGCGCTCGAGACGATCGCCTCCTACGCCAGCGGGGATGCGCGGAACGCCTTGAATGCGCTGGAGGTCGCGACGCAGCTGGCCGGCGGGCGCGGGGTGACGGTGCTGGACAAGGCGCTGGCGTCCGAGGCGATGCAGAGGCGGGTGCTGCTCTACGACAAGAAGGGCGAGCAGCACTACGACGTCATCTCGGCGCTGCACAAGAGCGTCAGGAACTCGGATGCGGATGCGGCGCTCTACTGGCTGGGGCGGATGCTGGAGGCGGGGGAAGACCCGATGTACGTGGCGCGGCGGGTGGTGCGGATGGCCGTCGAAGATATCGGGCTGGCGGCCCCGGAGGCGCTGAACCTGTGTCTGAGCGCGCGGGATGCGATGCATTTCCTGGGGCAGCCGGAGGGTGGGCTGGCGCTCGCGCAGGCGGTCGTCTACCTGGCGCTGGCGCCCAAATCGAACGCAGTCTACACAGCGTACGGGGCGGTACGGGCCGATATCGAAAAGACGGCGGCGGAGCCTGTGCCGCTGCACCTGAGGAACGCTCCAACAAAGCTGATGAAGGAACTCGACTACGGCAGAGACTATCAGTATGCGCACGACGTCGAGGGCAAGGTGGCGGCGATGGAGTGTCTGCCGGCCTCCCTGGCGGGGCGGCGCTACTACATTCCGACCGGGGAAGGCCGGGAGAAGCTGCTGGGGGCGCGAATGGAGGAGGTTCGCCGAATCAAAGAGGCAAAAGGCTAGTCCTGCCGGCGGATGAAGCTCTGCGGGGTGCCCTCGGACGGATCGACGAAGATGACGTCGGTAGGATTGCGGCGGGGGGTGTCGACGGAGAGGAAGACGACCGGGAACTCCGCGATCGAGGGCATCGCGTGGACGGTCCCGCGGGGGAAGACGAGTAAGGTCCCAGGTCCGAACACGATGGGCTCGGAGGGGTCGTTCATCCAGAAGGTTCCGCGCCCGGAGACGACGTACAGATGCTCGTCGCAGTGGGCGTGGTAGTGGGCGGGGGTGGGGCGATAGACGCGGAAGACGCGGGTGCTGGCGGACTCCTGGTCCGTAAGGTAGGTGTCGAGGAGCATCGTCTCGGCCGTCTCGGGGAAGGCGGCGGCGAGTTTGGGAATATTGAAGCTTCCTGAGGTCTTCTGGGGTTTCAGGTGCGGATTTTGCTCGGGCATCGCGGTCTCTCCCCGCCATCATAAGCTCCCGGGCCGCGATAGGGGATAATGGGAGTTGCACGTCTGCCGGGTTGGATCGCCGGTTTTTCTAGATTATGGACAGGAAGTAGCGAATGCCTTTGAACTGCGGAATCGTTGGGTTGCCCAACGTTGGGAAGAGCACGATCTTCAACGCCTTGACGTCAGCCAAGGCACAGGCGGCGAACTACCCTTTTTGCACCATCGACCCGAACACCGGCGTGGTGACCGTGCCGGACGCGCGTCTGGACAAGATTACGGCGTTCGTGAAGCCGAATCGGACCGTTCCGACGACCATGGAGTTTATCGACATCGCCGGGCTGGTCGAGGGCGCGAGCAAGGGTGAGGGACTGGGAAACCAGTTCCTGGGACATATCCGGGCGACGGATGCGGTGGCGCATGTCGTCCGCTGCTTCGCCGATCCGGAGGTGATCCACGTTGCGGGCGGGGTGAACCCGCTGCACGACATCGACATCATCAACACGGAGCTTCTGCTTGCCGATCTGGAGACGACCGAGAAGCGCTTCGGCAAGATCGAGCGGGTCCTGAAGTCAACGACCGATCACAAGATCAAGACCGAAGGCGCAGCGCTCGAAAAGCTGCTGGACGCGCTGCGCGACGGACGGGCGGCCCGGACGGTCGAGCTGACCGAAGAGGAGAAGCCGTGGGCGCGGGACCTGCACCTGATCACAGCCAAGCCGATGCTGTACGTCGCCAATGTGGATGAGGACGGACTGACAGGGGACAATCCCTGGGTGGCGGCGGTCGAGCAGAGGGCGAAGGAAGACGGCAGCCAGGTGGTGAGGATCTGCGGCTCGATGGAGTCGGAGATTGCGGAGCTGGAAGCATCGGAGCGAGCAGAGTTTCTGGAGGGCATGGGACTGGAAGAGCCGGGGCTGAATCGGCTGATTCATGCGGCGTATCGTCTGCTCGACCTGATCACGTACTTCACGGCGGGTGTGCAGGAGGTGCGGGCCTGGACGATCCGGCGAGGCACCAAGGCTCCGGGAGCAGCCGGGGTGATCCACTCAGACTTCGAGAAGGGATTCATCAAGGCGGACTGCTACCACTGCGAGGATCTCTTCCGGCTGGGCAGCGAGCAGGCGGTGAAAGAAGCCGGGCTGCTGCGGTCAGAAGGTAAGGAATATGTCGTGAAGGACGGGGATATCCTGTTCTTCAAGTTCAACGTCTAGGCCGGAGGTTCGTGGAGACAGGCAAGGAGCGTCCCCGCGGAGAGGACGCTCCTTTTTCTATTTGGCGTCCCGCTGAATAGCCGCCAGGACGAGATCCTTGGTGAGAAGTTCGGGAAGGACGTCGGGCGGGGCGTCCTTCGCGGCCGGGTAGAGCACGTAGGTAGGGACACCGGAGCGCTGGACGGCGGATAGCTCATGGGTAATGGCAGGATCGTACTGGGTCCAGTCGGCCTTGATGAGGGTGATCTTGCGGTCGGCGAGTTGCTGCTGGACGTCTGCGGAGCGGAGGACGAGCCGTTCGTTCACCTGGCAGGAGAGGCACCAGGCGGCGGTGAAGTCGACGAAGACCGGATGGCCGGCGGCGCGGGCGTCGGCCAGGGCCTGCGGGGTGTAGGGGGCCCACGCAAGATTCGTATCCTTGGGGTAATAGAGGGCGATGGCGACCGCGCAGACGGCGATCAGGACCGCCGATACAGTGCTTTGCAGGCGGGCGGGCCAGCGGCCCAGAGCCCATCCGGCGATCGCGAGGAGAATGAGGCTCAGGAGCAGGCGGAAGACATGGTCTACGCCGCGGGTAGGCTCAGCTGGCAGGCTTGAGAGGTTTCCGTATACCCAAAGAAGCCATGCGACCGTGATGAAGAGAGGGAGCGCGGTGAGCTGCTTCAGAATCTCCATCCAGGCTCCGGGGCGGGGCAGGATGCGCGTCCACGAGGGCTGGAAGCTGAGCAGAAGGTAAGGCAGGGCCAGGCCCAGGCCAAGCGCCGTGAAGATGGCGAAGGTGATTCCGGCGGGCTGCGCGAGGGCGAAGCCGATGGCTGCTCCCATGAGCGGCGCGGTACACGGTGTAGCGACCAGCGTGGCGAGGACGCCGGTGAAGAAGCTTCCGGCGTAGCCCTCCTTGCGGGCGAGGCCTCCGCCGACGCTGGTGAGCGACAGCCCGAGATCGAACTGCCCCGCCAGCGACATGGAGAAGAAGAAGAGACCGAGCGCAAGCAGCGCGATGAAGGTGGGCGACTGGAGCTGGAAGCCCCATCCTGCCTGGCTGCCACCGGCGCGCAGCACGAGAAGCACCGCGACGATGATCCAGAACGAGACGAGGATCCCCAGGGCATATACCAGACCGTGGGCACGGGCGTGGACGCGCTCCTTCTGCGACGACTGCACCAGTGCCAGACCCTTGAGAAAGAGGACCGGGAAGACGCAAGGCATGAGGTTCAGAATCATGCCGCCGAGCAGGGCGAGGCCGATCGCGGTCGGAACGGTAATTCCGCTCCCGGACGAGGGAGTGGTCGAGGTAAGGGGCACTTCGCCAGGAACGACCGGCGCGGTGACATCGTACGCGACGTCATCCGATAGCTTGAAGACGCCATGCAGGCTCTGCGGCAAGGCTGGGGTGGTGAGGATCTTGGTCTGGGGATCGGTGGCGCGGGGAATGCGCAGTTGAACGCCCCCCGGCATGCGGGTGATCTCCTGGTCGGCGGCGTTATCGATCTCGTCCGGCTCAAACGGGTAGAACTCCGGATCGGACGTGGCATCGTCGGTCAGGAGAGTCAGGACAAAGTCGTGTTTGCCGCCCAGCACGGAGAACTTTGCTCCGGGAGGCGGGGTGATGGGCAGCAGGGTGAGTGCGGTTCCGAGCGCGCCAACCGGGGCAGGTACGGGAAGGGGCTCGGTCACGACGTTCAGGTTCAGGCCGAGATGAGCGCGGCCCGGGATGCAGGTGGAGGAGCAGACCAGCCATGAGACCATGGCGTCCAGGTGCACGGGGCCGGGCTTGACCGTCTTATCGGCAGTGAGTGTGATGGGAAAGGCGACGTTATCCTCGTAGCCGAAGTCCATTAGCGGCCCAAGCGGAAGGCGGGTGGGCGTGGGGAACTGCATGGGGCCGGCCTTGATGCCTGGGGGCATCGTCCAGACGACGCGGGGCGGCTGGCCGGAGTCGCCGGCGTTGATCCAGTAGACGTGCCACTTCTCCTCCATCGTCAGCACGAGGCCCGCCTGCAGGGTGCCTCCGGGGTTGATGGAGGGAGGGGCGAGCGTGGTGAGCTCCGCGGTCAGATGCGCGGCTTTGACGGGCCCCGGGCCACCCTCGCCGACCGGCGTGAGCTGGGCCTGAGCCGCAATGGAAGAGACCGCGAGCAGGACAGTCAGGAGCAAACGTTTCGTGCTGGGAGAAGAGGGCATCACCACTAATTGTAGATGTCAGGCGAAGGATTTTGGATTCGTTGCGGTCGTTTGCGCGTATGGGAGCGTGGCGTACAGGGGTTCCGCTCACCGGGCAGCTTCGAGAGCTACCCGGCGAGGCGTCTGTGCTCAATCATGATGCAGCGGTCCATTACGACCTGGATGCCGCCCGCTTCCGCGCGTTCCGCGGCCTCGCGGTTGACGATTCCCTGTTGGACCCACAGGTTCGCCAGCCCGAGTTCGAGCATCTCGTCCACGACAGCCGGGATGAAGCTGGGCACACGGAAGACGTTCACCACATCGGGTTTGACTCCCGTCGCAACCAGGTGGGTGAGGCTGGGGTAGGACTTGACACCGAGCACAGTATCCACCGAAGGGTTGATGGGATAGAGCGTGTAGCCGTGTTCCCGCATGTAGAGCGAGACGTAGTGGCTTGGGCGGCCGGGATTGTCGGAGAGACCGACGACGGCGAGGGAACGTGGCCCGGTGGACGTATCGCCGAGCATGGAGCGGAGGCCTTCCGGTTCATTCATCGCTGGTTTCCTTGTTGCGGGACCTTCCAGGAGAGGACTACTTCTTCCAGATGCCAAGCAGACGGCGCAGCAACACAAGCTCCCCAAGATGATAGGCGGTGTGGTCCGCGACCAGCATGGCCTCGCGCAGCAGGTTCTGGCCCTCGCCCCAGCGGAAGGGTTTAAACAGGTCGTGCGAGGGATCGGCGATGAGTGCCTGGAACTTTTCGAGGTCACTGCGAATGGCGGCGATGGCGTTGTCCCAGGAGCCGGGGTAGGGTGGCTCGGGCGACTCCGGCCAATATTCTCTGGGCCACTCAAGCGGCTGGTAGCCACCGGTAGGAGGCGCGGAGAAGTTGAGGATGTCCCGCTGGGTGATGCGGATGTGTTCCAGCAACTGCCAGGCGGAATAGGGCAGGTTCTTCGGCACGACAGAACGCTGCTCGGCAGGAAAATCCTCCACTGCCTCGTCGAACGTAGCGTGCGCCTGGCCGCCTTCGAGCAGTGCTTTCAGCTGGGTGCGAAGGGGGTCTTCGGTGGGTTTTGTGGCGGACATGACGGATAGCTCCTCTTGCATCTTTGGCCTTGGATGCGAGAGGAGGAGGGAAGGTTCGGGAAAATGGGATGAATATCCTCAGCACCCGGGCGAGACAGCCGACTATGCGATCTCGTCCGGATCGATGCTGGCTGGGATGTTGCCCTCCCGGCGCATACGCAGGTAGCCGCGGATGAACGGTTCGAGGTCGCCGTCCAGTACCTTGTCGACGTCGCCGACCTCCACCCGCGTACGCAGGTCCTTGGCCATGCGATAGGGCTGCAGGACGTAGCTGCGGATCTGCGAGCCGAAGCCGATGTCGAGCTTCGAATCCTCGATCTTGCGCGTGGCCGCCTTCTTTTTGTCCAGTTCGTACTCGTAGAGCTTGGAACGCATCATTTTCATGGCGCGGTCCTTGTTCTTATGTTGCGAACGCTCGTTCTGACAGCCAGTGACGAGCCCGGTCGGGAGGTGCGTGATGCGTACCGCCGAATCGGTCGTATTGACGTGCTGACCACCCTTGCCGCCGGAGCGATAGGTGTCGATCCGAAGGTCTTCGGGTTTGATGTCGATCACGATGGTGTCGTCGATCTCAGGCGAAACGAACGCGGAGGCGAAGCTGGTGTGGCGACGCTTGGCGGAGTCGAATGGAGAGATCCGCACCAGGCGATGTACGCCCGTTTCGCCCGACAGAAGTCCGTAGGCAAATTCGCCCGAGATGCTAAACGTGGCCGACTTGATGCCAGCCTCGTCACCATCCTGGATCTCGTTGATCTCGACCTTGAATCCCTGCCGCTCGGCCCAGCGGATGTACATGCGCATCAGCATCTCGGCCCAGTCCTGGCTCTCGGTTCCGCCGGCGCCGGGGTGGACGGTGACAATGGCGTTTAGCGGGTCTGTCTCGCCGGAGAGCATCGTCTTCGATTCGAGCTTCTCGGCGAAGTCGACCAGCGCAGGGATCTCCCGGGCAAGATCGGGCTCGGTATCTTCTCCCTCGCGTGCGAGTTCGAAGTAGGCCTCGATATCGTCGGAGCGGCGGGCTAACTCCGAGTCGTCGGCCAGCAGCGTCTCCAGTCGCTTGCGCTCGCGCATCAGCGGCTGCGAACGGGTGGCGTCGGCCCACACGGCGGGGTCGGCGATCTTCTCTTCAATCACGGCAAGGTCACGGCGTAGACGGGCGGAGTCAAAGATACTCCCGCAGTTCGCGGATCTTGTCGCGGACCGGGGAGTAGCGGTATTCGAGATCGTCAAGCATCCAACTAGTTTACGCGAATCCCGCTCGCACGCCCCCGCAGGCCTGCGACGACCGCAGCCAGGGTTACAAGCGCACACAGATAGGCGAAGAGATCGCCGTAGCGCGTGTAGAAGGTCTTATCCTGCTCGAAGCCGAAGGGTACGTTGATCGACGCGCGGATGTGCCTTGGCAGGGCTGCGACGACACGCCCCGATGGGTCGATGGAACTGGTAATGCCCGTGTTGGTCGAACGCAGGATCCAGCGATGGTTCTCGATCGCGCGCATGCGGACCATGTTGAGATGCTGCCAGGGCGCGCCGGAATCTCCATACCAGCCGTCGTCGGAGATGTTGACCAGTACCTCGGCTCCATCGTTGACGAACTGCCGTACCTCGTCGGCGAATACGGACTCGTAACAGACGAAGACACCAATCCTGTGTTGCCCGGCGGTAAAGAGGTTGCGTTCGGTTCCCCGGTCCATATCTCCTACGCCGGCGGTCAACTTACTCGCGAAGAAAAAGAAGCGCTTGAAGGGAATATATTCGCCCCACGGAACAAGGTGGATCTTATCGTAGCGTTCCATGGTGATCGAGCCAGGCGTAAAGAACGCTGCGGAATCATAAAGAAAGTAAGATCGGTCTGCGTCTGGATTTGGCTGCGTCACAACCCCGAGGCTGCCGATAATAAGAGGGGCATGAGTTGTATCTGCGAGCGCGTGCATCCGCTCGACGAAGTCCGGATCGTTGGTCTGGAATCCCGCGGGCGATTCCGGCCAGACAATCAAATCGGCAGGCTGATAGGAAGGCACACCAGGACTTAGAACATAGGGGAAACTTGGAATTGTAACGATCGAAGTAGCATGAACGCCGGGGATGCCGTTGAGTGCGACATGCTGCGGATTGCGGCTGAGATTTGCGAACGAGCGCATCATCTCCACGCGGGTCTCCTCCGGCCCGGTCCTTGCGGCGCCGACTTCCAGATTCTCCTGCACAAGCGTCGCCGTGGCGCCGGGTGCTGAGCCATGCTGTCCTGGGATACGACTCAGTCCAATGACATAGAAGCCGACGATGACGAATCCGGCCGCAACGATAAAAGGGCGTAGATATGGGCGGTGACGAATGCGGATACGAATCAGCCAGAGTGCATTGACCAGGGCGACCACAAACGAGAGCGCGTAGGCACCGGCAAATGGTGCCAGTCGAGTGAGGAATGGGTTATCGATCTGCGTAAGTCCAAATAGATCCCATGGAAATCCTGTAACACGAGCGCGAGCTAACTCGACCGCCACCCAGGCGAAGGGGACTAGCCATAGAGCGGACTGTCGCCC
The DNA here is from genome assembly GCA_026225095.1 of bacterium. Taxonomy (GTDB): domain Bacteria; phylum Acidobacteriota; class Terriglobia; order Terriglobales; family Acidobacteriaceae; genus Edaphobacter. The sequence continues at coordinate 15,037 of JAMFSC010000047.1, read as the reverse complement.
GAAATATAATCGGACACACGCTAGGATGCCGCTGAAGAGCGCATGGTAAAGACCGAGATAAAGACAAAATAAGATCAGAATGCCTACCGCAACCGGATACGGAAGACCACCGTAAAGATGCATCGTCTGGAATATCCACCAGCAGTTTCCCAGATAAAAGAAAAACCCACTGAGATATCCGAGAAAGCTGGCTCGTAGCCCATCGACCGGGCGGCCCGACGCATCGACCGCAAGTACCGAATAAAGCAGCGGCGCGAGAGCGACCCAACAGATGGCTGTTCGCCACAAGGGAGCAGGTCCCGCAATCGGAAAAGGCAACATCTGGAGTAGCCCGGACACGGCCGACAACACGGCCAAAGCCCAGGGGCGAAGCGGGGGCGTTCTCATCGGGACGAGTCTAACACCGGACCATATCCGGGCAGCTAAGTTGGAATCGTTGATGCTAGAGCGCAACCAGCCCAACTCCGCGGCATCGAAGCACAAGATGTCAAGCAATCTCCCACGCTTTCTCGATGACGTCGACGCCATGCGCTGAGTGCTTTCGGCACGAGGTATTACTTTCATGCTAAACTCGCTTGGCGGTGAAGGTAGATTATTTACCTTGATTTGGCAGAGTTCTTTCCCGGTCCATGAGTAACAAGTCAAAATAAACCATCATCTAGGATACGTCGCTAGTTTGGTGGAAAAGAGATACTTGGAGAACGTCAATGGAAGTAAGTCGTATTCTCGCCGAAATCGATGCCCAGATTGCGAAGTTGCAACAGGCTCGCCAGCTACTCTCTGGCACAGAGGTAGTCCGCGCCGGGCGTGGACGTCCCAAAGGGAGCAAGAACGTCTCCCCGTCCGCCACCGTTCCTCCCGATGCCCCGGTTCGCAAGCGCAAGTTGAGCCCCGAAGGTCGCAAACGCATTGCCGATGCGATGAAGAAGCGTTGGGCAGAACGTCGCAAGCAGGGCTAACGGCTGTAACACGCTTTACTCCGATGCCTGACCAAGAGATTAGTTAGAGCAAAGTCAGCCTTGCTGTAGTGGTCATTGCCCTTCTGTCTGTCATTCCCGTAGGGAATCTGCGTTTGTTTTCCTCTACACCAGCACCAAATCCGCTATAGTGTCCGATTTGTAGTTCGAAAAACGACAAGCGGCACCTCTACCCTGCACGGAGGGGAGACGCCGCTTGTTGTTTACTGAGAAATTCTCAGCGCGTGCCAATCATTCCTAGCGTGTGACAATCACTTCCTGGAGATTGTCCTTGGCGAGAAAGAAACGGTAGTTCTCGAACTCGCGGAAGATACGCTCGATCTGACGATTTTGAAAAGTCTGCACGATGGGATAAGTGCCGACCTTCTGCACATCCACCTGGTTTTCTCCACCTAGATGATAGCGGGAGAACGCTACCTCGGCGGCGGTCATCTTGGTGTGAAAGAAGGCGAGCAGCTTGCCTCCCGGCGCAAGCACCTGATGCACCCGGTCCACCAGGGGTGCGACCACGTCGACAGGAAGATAGTCGAGTGTGTCCCACAGGGTGACCACGTCGAAACCTCGTCCGGCGAAGTTGAGATTCGCCTCGAGAAAGGCTTCGACGTCGAATCGCATCGCACCGGGCACGAAGTCGGGGTCGTCCGGGTCCACGGAGACACGCCATGACGGGTCGGCGGCGTCCTCGACGAAGTTCGCCATGTAGACGCTGTGGCCCAGATTCGTCAGGAAATTGATGTTCTGCGGCGAGGTCGAACCTACGTCGAGGATGCGTAGTGAGTCACTCGCGAGCAGGTGCTTGTGCAACTCGGCCCATCCACTGGAGTGGCGCGGGACGCGTTGTTCACCGGACTTTTGGGCGGAAGAGCTCTTGAAGAGGCTGCGCATGAAGCCGGCGTCCCTTTCGCCCGGTTTAGGAGGGGGTCCCGACAGTGGGGGTTGCGGCAGCGACCGTACGCGCCGCGCCGGCCTCCATCAGTTCAACGCGTCCGCGCAAGGTCGCGCTCTCTTCAATCGAGAGGCGGCCAGCCGTGATATCTCCGACCACACTGGCCGACTGGCGAAGTTCGAGGCGTCCCGTCGCCCGCACATTGCCTTCGACACGACCGAACACAATGACGTCCTGAACGCTGATATCCGCCCTTACCCGGGCGTTGGGTCCGACCGTCAGACGACTCTCAGACAGCGTGATGGTTCCTTCGATCTCCCCGTCCATAAAGAGGTCCTCGCTGCCGGAGAGCTCCCCCCGGATGGTGACGGACTTCCCAATGACGGTGGAACCCTCTGCTGGCTTCATCGGCGAATCTCCCCTGAACAACTGTGCGCGGTTCTCTGCGTCATGCCCGAACTATACTCAACCGCAGCGCTGTGAAGCAAACGGGGGAAACTGAATGGAGACTCTTTGCGTCCAAACCATGTGAGGCATTGGGCTGGTGGCGGCAAGACAATCGAGAGAAGGAACTGCAGGATCCGGATACCATTCGGGATCGCGTGTATGCCGCTATGCGCCGGGTTCCTTTCGGCGGCCTTGCTGCCGTATCCTGCGCTGCGTGCGGCTGCGGACAAACCGCAGCCAGGCACCTCCGAGCGACTCACGGTTCCCCCCAGAGACTGGGCGTTTGACGCCTCCACCAACGAACTTCCCATTCTGGAACATCCAAATCTTCATCTCCGTTACAAGATGCGCGTGATCGATGAGAAAGGCAACCAGTTGCGCGACGTAATCGAGAGCCGGGATGGCACAGTGGCAAGGCTGATCGAACGCGATGGCCGGTCCCTGACCGAAGAGGAAGACCAGGCCGAGCAGGAGCGGCTGAGGGCGATGATCGCCTCCCCTGCCGCGTACCAGAAGCACATCAGTGGCGACGTCACAGGCAAGAAGCGTGCCGCTGAGCTCATCAGGATGCTGCCAGACGCCATGCTCTTTAGCTATACTCCCGGCCAGCCCCAGATCCCAAGCTTCCCGGACGAGCAGGTGGTGCTGGACTTCAGGCCCAACGCTGCCTGGCAACCCCCCAGCCTGCCGGCCGAAGCCCTCACCGGTCTGCAGGGACGCGTCTGGATCGATGCAAAGACCAGGCACATGGTCCGGATGGAGGGAGAGATCTTCCGCGGTGTCAACGTCGGGTGGGGAATGCTGGCTCACATCTATCCCGGAGGAAGACTGACCCTGGAGCAGAAGCTCGCCACAGGCCAACGCTGGATTGTCTCTGACTTTACCGAGCAGTTACAGGTGCGCGCGCTGATGGTGAAAACCATCCGACAGAATGGGCACATCAACACCATGGACTACGCCCCGGTCGAACCCGTGCCATACCAGGATGCGATCCGGATGCTGCTCGCGACTCCATTGCCGAAGTAGCGCCTTAGAGCAAAGTCAGCCTTGCTGTAGTGGTCTTTGCCCTTCTGTCTGTCATTCCCGTAGGGAATCTGCGTTTGTTTTCCTCTACTCCAGCACCAAATCCGCTATAGGCAATCTCTGATCAAGTCGGCGACTCCCGGAAAGCGCAAGGCTGTCCGATAATCGACGCCGAAGCATACCACTTCGTCCATCGCGGTTTCTGCCCGGTTTTTCCATGCAACGGCCCATGTTCTGCCCATCGAAAGTCTCTGGTGAAACATTGGCAATTGATCGACCACCGCCCATAACCCCTTTGGAACACCACGATTACAGCAATGCACCAAAAATGATGCAAAACAGACCACTTTATTAGAAGAATTCCACCAAGTGGTCCTACCTCTCGGGCGGATTGTCTGTCGGTATCGAGTTGGGTGCCCCACCTTCGCGACACGTCTCATCGTCGCTAAGGTGGGCCGGAGCGCCACGGCATCCAACGCACAACCCTACACCTTCAGCGAATCTGCCCTAGTCCCGTTCGCGAGCTGAACCAAAGCGCATGCTGTCCTTCACGCATTGCGGCCCTTCAAACGTCCCACGGACATGCTGGTACTGATTCAGCGGTCCCTTAGACCGCTACCGCCACTCGTGCGGCCAGGGTCGCACGCCGAACCGTGAGCGCCTCGATACGGTCGCGCTGCACGACGAAGCCCGAACCCGGCGTAGTAGGAACGACGATCTCACCCGCCTTGCTGACCGTAACCGCGAGTTCGATGATGTCCTCGGTCCAATAGCGGCTCGAAGCCGACACATCGCCGGGCAGAGAGAAGTTCGGGAGCGACGACAACGCGATGTTGTGCGCTCGGCCGATCCCCGTCTCGAGCATCCCTCCGCACCAAACCGGAATGCCGCGCTCTTCCGTCGCATTATGAATGGCGATAGCCTCGGAAAATCCCCCTACTCGGCCTACCTTAATGTTGATGATCCGACACGATTCCATATCAATCGCTGCCAGCGCATCGCGGCGATTGCGGATCGATTCATCCAGGCAGATCGCCGTTTCGATCCGCTTCTGCAGCATGGAGTGGAAGTAGAAGTCGTCGTACCATAGCGGCTGCTCGATCATCAGCAACTTGTACTGATCCCACGCCGCAATGTGGTCGAGATCCTTCATCCGATAGGCGGAGTTGGCGTCGCACGACAGCAGGATCTCCGGCCAGCGCTTCCGCACCTCGTCAAAGATGGTGACGTCCCAGCCCGGCTTGCACTTCAACTTGATGCGCTGGTAACCCGCATCGAGTTCCGTGGCGATCTTCTCCATCAGGTGCTCGGGGCTCGGCTGAATTCCAATGGAAACACCACATGGGATGACCTCGCGTGTGCCCCCCAGCAGCCTGCCCAGGGGTATCTCCTGAAGCTGCGACTCGAGATCCCACACTGCGTTCTCGAGAGCCGCCTTGGCCATCCGGTGGCCGCGCACCTGCTTCAGCAGACCAGGCACCGACCCTCCGCCTTTAATCTCCACGCCGAGCAGACGCGGAGCCAACTCCATCTCCGTGATCGTCCACGCCGTGTCGATCATCTCGTCCGAGAAGTACGGATGCTCGCCCGCGACGCACTCGCCCCAGGCGGTCAGGCCTTCGGCTTCGATCTCAATCAGGAGGATGCGGCGGCCGGTGGTCAGACCAAAGCTGGTCTCGAAGGGATGCGCGAGGGGAAGGTTGATCTCACGAAGCTGAATACGGTCGATCTTGAGCATAGGCGTTTCCTGTTCGTTCCTTGGTCTGGAGATCTATGGTGTGGGGCCGGAGTAGGTGCTCAGCAGGAAGACTCCGTCGCCCTCGGGTGTTCGTTCGTAGCCGGTGATGGCCAGTCCGTCGGCAAAGCCCTTCTCCAGGGCCTCGCGATTCTCTGTTTGCAGCGCGAGCGCCTGGGCGCGTCGTGCGGGATCTTCCTTCCACTCACGAATATCGCGTGGAACGAGAACGCGGCCAAATGGGGCCGGTGCGGTAAAGGAGCCCGGGTGCAATGCCGCCTCAGGATTCAGAACGCGCTCGACGCGTTCGGACCGCAGCCACCACTCCGCGTAAAGACGGTCGGTTGGAAGCCCGCCCTGAAGCGGCGACGAGGACGAGCCGTAGAAGTTCCGGGCATACCGCCGGCAGATCGCGCCCAGCCGGGCGATGTTCAGATGCGCGTTCTTGATCTCAAGCGGATCGAAGGTCCACTCCATCAGCTCGATGCCGCGAGCCAGCGCATCGTCCCGCTGAGCCAGCTTGAGCCTCCGGCCGATCCCGTAGTTGCGATACTCCGGCAGAACCGCCAGCATGTGAGAGTGCAGGTAAGCCTGCCCGTCGCGATAGCCCGGAAGCCCCATCGCGAAGGCCACGATGCGATCTTTCTCGTCTTCCACCGTGTCGTCGAAGGCGCCGAAGACCTGTCCGCCGATCTTCTGGGCGAGCAGGAAGACGCGCCTCGGAATCAGGTCGGCCTCGTCATACTTCCACACCGCAAGCTGCAGCTCCACGCAGCGCGCAAACTCGTCGAGATCGGTCAAAGGAGCGATGCGGAGGGCGACCTGTGGACGTTTCACGGGGCTTGCGCCTTGCGGATCAGGAGCCGTGTTATGAGTTGCCAGGGTGGATTCCGTCATGCGTTCGAATCATCCATCTGGAGAGTCGTCTTCTTGGCCTGGGCCCACATCTCCTCAAGTTCAGCGGGGTCCTTTTTCGCCAGCTCATCGCGCCCACCAGCCGTCTTCTCCATCGCGTTGAAGCGCCTGCGGAATTTTGCATTTGCCCCCCGCAGCGCAGTCTCAGGATCGAGACGCAGATGCCGGGCCAGGTTGACGCTGGTGAACAGAAGGTCACCAAGCTCGTCTTCGAGCGCCGCTGCTCTGCGTACCGTGAGGTCCGGCGTCAGTTCCGCCTTCAATTCGCGAATCTCTTCTTCCAGCTTATCGATCAGGCCCTCCGCGCTCGGCCAGTCGAACCCTGCCTGGGCCGCGCGCGACCCCAGTTTGTGGGCCTCGGTCATCGCCGGCATGGCGCGAGAAACATCCGCCAGAAGCCCCGGAGCTGCGGCATCGGTACCGGCCTGCTTCTCCAGTCTCTCCTGCTGCTTCACCGCGTTCCACGTCTTCTGGACCGCAGCGGCGTCTTTTGCGGTCGCATCGCCAAAGATGTGTGGATGCCGCCGGATCAGCTTGGCCGACAGCCCATCGGCCACATCGGCCAGGGTAAAGTACCCAGCTTCAGAAGCCATTTGAGCGTAAAAGAGCACCTGCAGCAGCATATCGCCGAGTTCGTCCCGCAGGTCCGGCCAGGCCCGCCGTTCGATCGCGTCGAAGACCTCGTAGGTCTCTTCGAGCGTGTTGCGCTTGATCGAATCGAAGGTCTGCTCCCGATCCCACGGGCACCCCTCAGGGCCTCGGAGATGGGCCATCAACGCAGCCGCCCGGCCCACGCTTTCACCAGCCGGACCGGTCACCTTAGACTCTGGAAGACCCGCCGTCCGGTCGAGCGGAGGTGAATCGCCGATCTGGGCTTCAGGACGCATAGACCCACTTTACCGGATTATGGGCCTGACAACACCTTTCCGCACGGCATCCGGGGTGACGACGGTGCTGGCCTCGCCAGGGACGTTGGAGAAACGAGACCACGTCAGCTCGGCACATTGAGATTCGCGTCCATCGGCTGCACCTTCTAAACTAGAAAGAGCGCATGGATCTCCTCGCCAAAATCCGCACCCTGCCCACCTCACCCGGCTGCTACCTCTACAAAAATGCCGAGGGCGAGGTCATCTACGTCGGCAAGGCCAAGAATCTCCGCTCCCGCGTGCGGTCGTACTTCCTCGAAGCCAACCAGCTCGCAAACGCCAAGACCGGCTCCCTCATGCGCGAGGCCGTCGACCTCGAATACATCACGGTCGATAACGAACGCGAGGCCCTCGCGCTCGAAAATAATCTCATCAAGCAGCGCAAGCCGCGCTTCAACATCCTGCTGCGGGACGATAAGACTTATCCCTATATCAAGCTGACCATGGGCGACCGCTACCCCAAGGTCTTCGTCACGCGCAAGCTGCGCAAGGACGGCGGCCAGTACTTTGGACCGTACTTTCCCGGCAACCTGGCCTATCGTCTCGTGGATCTCATCCACCGCAGCTTCCTGATCCCCTCCTGCAAGGTCGATCTCTCCCGCTACCATCCCCGCGCCTGCCTGCAGTTCTACATCAAGCGCTGCCTGGGCCCATGCGTCGAGGGTCTGACCACTCCCGAAATCTACAAGCAGACCGTCCGCGACGTCCAGCTCCTGCTCGACGGCAAGCCGCAGGAGCTGGAACATCGGCTGACCGAGCGCATGACCGAAGCGGCCATGAGCGAGCAGTTCGAGCTCGCCGCACGCCTGCGCGACCAGCTCGTCACCCTGAGCCAGATGCAGGATAAGCAACGCATCGCCACCGCCGACAACGAGGATGCGGACGTCTTCGGCTTCCACTATGAGCAGCAGATGCTGGCGGTCAATCTCTTCCACATGCGCGGAGGCAAGATCGTCGATCGCCGCGACTTCTTCTGGGAAGACGTCGACGCAGCCCTCTCGGCCACGCTGAACGACTTCGGCGAGACCCCCGGCGACCTGGGCGAACCCGCCGACGCACCCGTCGAGGTCGAATCCGAACCACGCCTCGAGCCCAATCCGACCGTTGCCGCACCGGAGGTCGATGAAGACGGTGCGCGCACCCAGCGCACTGCGCTCTCCGAACTCGGCGAAGCCTTCTCCCCTACAGCCTTCTTCTCTGCCCTGCTGAAGCAGCTCTACCTCGATCAAAGCTACGTGCCCCGGTCGGTCCTGGTGCCTGTCGACTTCCCCGACCGGGTCCTCCTCGCCGAGACCCTGACGGAACGCACCGGCCACCGCATCGAGATCCTTGCGCCTCAACGCGGCGATAAGCGCTCGCTCGTCGACCTGGTCTGCCAGAACGCCAAGCAGTCCTACGATCAACGCTTCCGCGTCCTTCAGCCAAATCAGAAGATGATCCAGGAGGCCCTCCAGGAGGCGCTCTCGCTCGAAGATCTGCCTCGCCGCATCGAGTGTTTCGACATCTCGCACATCCAGGGGGCCGAGACGGTCGCCTCCATGGTCGTCTGGGAAGACGGCGCGATGAAGAAGTCCGATTACCGCAAGTTCCAGATCAAGACCGTCTCCGGAGTCGACGACTTCGCCAGCATGCGCGAGGTCATCCAGCGCCGCTACGGCAAGCTGCTCGCGGAGGACAAACCCTTCCCCTCCCTCGTCCTGATCGACGGCGGATTGGGCCAGCTCAGCGCTGCTTACGCGGCCCTCGAGGAGATCGGCGTCACCCTCCAGCCGCTTGCGTCCATCGCCAAACGCGAGGAGATCATCTACGTCCACGGCCAGGAGAACGATCCCGTCGTTCTTGACCGCCGCTCACCCGTTCTGCATTTAATGCAGAAGATCCGTGACGAGAGCCACCGCTTCGCCGTCACCTACCACCGCAAGCGCCGCCAGATGCGCGACCGCGACTCCGAGCTCGACAACATCCCCGGGGTCGGCCCGCGCACCCGCCAGAGACTCGTGCAGCACTTCGGCTCTGTGCGGGCCATCAGCCAGGCTTCGCACGATGCACTCACCGCCGTTGTCAGCGCGGCGACTGCGGCCAGGATCCAGCAGCACTTCGCCGGGGAACAGGCTCCGGCCTCGCCCCTTGTGCAAATCTCCTGAGCGAAGCCCCTGGGAGGCCCCGAGGATGTTGGTAATACCCTGTGGATCGTGCTAATAAGTACCGAACCATGAGGGTTAGAGGTAGGACCACTTGGTGGAATTCTTCTAATAAAGTGGTCTGTTTTGCATCATTTTCGGTGCATTGCTGTAATCGTGGTTTTTTAAAGGGGTTACGGGATGCGGTCGCTGAATTGCCAATGTTTCACCAGAGACTTTTGGATGGTAGAACGTGGGCCGTTGCGTGGAAAAACTGGACAGAAACGCGATTTACGAAAGTAGTATGTTTCGGCTTCGATTATCGGACAGTCTGGGGACAGCGGGGGTCCTTCACTTCGTTCAGGATGAAGATGTGGAACAGACAACGGCGTCGGGCACTAGCTGTCCGGTAGTCAACATGGCCGGCTTGATTAGAGCAATTCTCCCGGAGGTGTGGTTGCGCTCCTTACTGAATATGTCGGGCCTTCAGCCCTCAGTCGTTCGCGGTCAGGGGACCTAGGCCTTCGGCCTAGGCTGATATATGCCGGGCCTTCGGCCCTGAAGACCACAACTACCTGAAGACCACAACTATTTGAGAATAGCTCTAGCGATTCGCCAAGGCAGGTGGGGTGGTCGTTCACTACGTGGTGCTAGACTCCTCCTCACCTACCCTGCGATCTCATTCGCGGCATCAGGAGATTCACCATGCCATTCAGCGGACCATCCTGGGTATCTCAGTTTCCCGGGAGCCATCGTCTCGAAGACCTCGTCGAGCCCTTCCGGACCAACGTGCAGAACTTCGTCGATGCCCTTCAAGCTGCGGGGGCCGAAGTCACGATCTCGGCCACCCTGCGACCACCCCAGCGCGCTCACCTGATGCATTACTCCTTTCAGGTCGCCAAAGGGATCTGCACCCCGCAAAGTGTGGCCACCTTCCCCGGGGTCGATATCCAGTGGGTTCACCTCGATGCGACCGGAGCTCCCGACCACGCCGGCTCGATTACAGCGGCCGCGGCGATGGTGGCCGGTTACGATATCGTCTTCGCCCCAGTCCTCGAAAGCCGCCACACCCAGGGGCTCGCCGTGGACATGACCATCTCGTGGATCGGCGATCTGACCATGACCGACGGAAACGGTCTGCGAGTCACGATCAGCACGCTTCCACGCAATGGCGGCAACGCCGATCTTCATGGAATCGGCGAGACCTATGGCGTCATCAAGCTTCTTACCGACCCACCTCACTGGTCCTCCGACGGACACTGAGTTGTCGTTTGATACCTTGTAAGCAGCACACTCTCCTTCCAGATACGTCAACGACCCGCCGTGCCGGGCTGTCCTGACATCCAGTGAGGAGAGGAGTATCCGCAAGACAAAGGAAAACGCGTGAGATCGCTCGCCACCCTGCTCTTCGCAGTCACCGCACTCCTCCCCGCCTACGCCCAATCTCCGCTCGCCGAACCCGACCGCAAGCTCGCCCGCGACATCTTCCAGCAGCTTGTCGAGACCAACACGACGGACTCAGTTGGCAACGTCTCCGCAGCCGCCGACGCGATGCGCGCACGTCTGCTGGCAGCCGGATTCCCTGCCTCCGACGTCGTCGTCCTCGGGCCCGACTCTCCCGCCGAGAACAAGGGCCGCAAGAATAATATGGTCGCCCGTTATCGTGGCCGCCCCGGCTCGACCCTGAAGCCCATCCTCATCATCGGACACATCGACGTCGTCGAGGCCAAGCGCTCCGACTGGACCACCGACCCCTTCCAGTTCGTCGAGAAGGACGGCTACTTCTACGGTCGCGGAACCCAGGACATGAAGGACTCCGACGCCGCTGTCGTCACCAGCTTCATCCGGCTCAAGCGCGAAGGTTTCGTGCCCGACCGCGACCTCATCCTGGCCCTCACCGCCGACGAAGAGGGCGGCAAATCGAACGGAGTCGACTGGCTCCTCAAGAATCACCGCGATCTGATCGACGCCGAGTTCGCGCTGAATCCAGACGCCGGCGGACCCATCCTCGAGAAGGGCCGCGCCGTCAGCATGGGCGTCGAAGCCACGGAGAAGCTCTACGCCGACTTCCGCGTCTCGAACACCAATCCGGGCGGCCACAGTTCCCTGCCCCGGCCCGACAACGCGATTTATCACGTTGCGGAGGCCCTCATCCACCTCGAGAAGTCACCCTTCCCACTCGAGACCAACGAGGTCACCCGCGCCTACTTTGCCTCCAGCGCGAAGGTGGAAAAGGGCGAACGCGCCGCGGATCTGAAGGCTGTCTCCGGCGCCACGCCCGACCCCGTAGCCGCCGCGCGCCTGTCGAAGGATATCGTCTACAACTCCCTGCTGCACACGATCTGCGTCGCCACCATGATGTCCGCCGGCCATGCCCCCAATGCGCTCCCCGGCGCGGCCTCTGCCAACGTCAACTGCCGCATCTTCCCCGGCCACTCCCAGGAGGAGATCCGTCTCGACCTCATCCGCATTTTCGCCGATCCCACGATCAAGGTCGAGTACGTGACCGACGCGGGCGAGATCTTCGAACACGGCTCGGACCGCAAATCCATGGCTCCCCCGCCGTTGAACCCTGCCGTCTTCCGCCCGCTTGACGCCACCGTCCACAGCCTCTGGCCCGGCATCCCAGTTATCCCCGAGATGGAGACCGGAGCCTCCGATTCGATCTACACGATGAACGCCGGAATCCCCAGCTACGGCTTCAACGGGATGGGCATCGACCGCGACGACGACCGCGCCCATGGCCGCGACGAACGCATCCGTGTCGCCGATTTCTACACCGGCGTCCAGTTCGAGTACCTGTATCTCAAAGCCCTCACGACACCGTAGACGCCAGCCGGAGGCAGAACCCACCGCAAACGGATGGGATTGGCTCCTTGAATCACCCACGGCTCCTGTCTCCCTCCGCGGCAAGCTTGTCCAACTTCTCCCTGTGTTCTGCTGTATCGTCCTTCGGATCATCTCTCGTATCTCCGGAAGCGAAGCCGCCAAGATGCTCCAGCGGCTGCCCCATCCCTTCGGCCTTCCGTGCCGTGACCGTCTCTTCGGCAGCCTGCACAACCTTGTCATGCTCCCGCCGCGAGAACGGCCAACGCAGCCGCAGCACCCGTGTCCGATCCCCCTCACGCAGCAACTGCCTGCTTCTCCCCAGCAGCAGATCCTCGATCGACAGCATCCCCACGAGCCGGCGCGCGGCGTCCACTACCGGAAAATGACTCAGCTTCGATTCGGCCATCTTCACCGCCGCCGTACGCAGGGTGTCGGTAGGAGCCACCGTCGCCGGATTCTGGTTTGCATCGTCGATCAGAGAGCAACCCAGATCAGATCGCCGGGCCGCCTGAATCATCTGCTTCCGTGTCAGCAGGCCGGCCAGTCGCCCTTCGGCATCGACCAGGGGAAACAGCCGCTGCCAGTGCGACCATGCCTCGGAACCACGCGATTCCATCGACCGCAGCCATTCGGCCGCATCCTGCCGGGTGGCCTTCGAGCTCAGGGCGAAGACGCTGGTGTGCATCGCTTGCTCCACCATCACGGTCTCCAGCGGATCCACCCCATACTCGCGGCTCAGGTGGTACCCACGGCGCGCAAGCCGCTCCGTCAGGATCGAGCGCTTCTGCAGCAGCACCAGCATCCCATAGGACGTCACACTCGCCAGCAGCAACGGAAGCAGCAGACCGCTGTTGTGTGTCAGTTCAATCGCCAGCACCGCGGCCGTAAGCGGCGTTCCAATCGATCCTGCCAGAACCGCAGCCATGCACACGAGCGGCCACGCGCCCGGTCCTATCCCCGGCAGAAAATGCGCCAGCGCCACCCCCAGCCCGCCGCCGATCATCAACTGCGGCGCCAGGATGCCACCCGATGTTCCCGAGCCCAGCGAAGCCGTCCAGATCAGGCTCTTCACCAGCAGCACGCCAAATACCAGCGACCATGCGAGCTCACCGTTCAGCATCCGCTGAATCGTCGCGTAACCCACACCGAGCGCAGGTGGATAGATCCATCCGCCCAGTCCAATCACCAGCCCGCCCAGGGCCGGCCACCACATCCAGTGGAACGGCAGCTTCTCGAACATCTCCTCGAAGAAATGCACACCCTTGGTCAACATCAGCGCCAGAAGACCCGCCAGAAGACCCGCAACGACGGCGCACGGCATCACCCAGTGGCTGATCGCCTCCGCAGGTGTCGCCACCATGGGAAACACGGGCGACGAGCCCAGGAGAAAGCGTCGCACCGCGGCGGCGGTAACACTCGCTACGGCGACCGGAACCAGGCTTCGCGGTCTCCACTCGAACAGCAGCAGCTCCACCGCAAGCAGGATCGCCGCCAGCGGAGCCAGAAAGGTCGCCGACATCCCGGCAGCGGCACCCGCCACCAGCAACGTGGAACGCTCCGCGTCGCTTACCCGCATCACCTGCGCGAGCAACGATCCGAACGCGCCTCCCGTCATGATGATCGGCCCTTCCGCCCCGAACGGTCCTCCGGATCCGATCGCGATCGCCGTCGCCACAGGCTTGAAGAAGGTGATCTTCGGCGATATCCTCGCGCCTCGCATCAGCACCGCTTCGATCGCCTCCGGCATTCCGTGTCCGCGGATGCGGTCTGATCCGTACCGCGCAATCAGACCAACCATCAGCCCGCCCAGCACCGGCAGAAACACCGCCTTCCAACCAAGCTGGTTGAACGCCGGATCGGCAAAGGCAGCGCTGAAACGATGATAGTAAAACGCGTTCGTCGCCAGAAAAATCAACCTCAGCAGCAACCAGCTCAAAATCGCTCCCGCCACGCCGGCAATCACCGCCATGCCACTCAGCATGACCATGCGACGGTCCGCCGTGTAATCCCGCAACTCGTTCTTTGCCACCTCACTCATCGCGATCCCTCCTGTCTCTTTCCCGTAACGCCGTCCCCGAGCAATCTCTCCAGTGTCCGCATCAACTCCGGCCCCTGTCTCTCCAACTCCGTCCAATGCAGGGCCACAAGACTCTCCAGCACTCCCTGTCCCGCGCCGGTCAGTGTCACCAGCGCCCTTCGATGATCCGTCGCATCTTCTCGCCGCTGTACCAGACCGCTGCGTTCCGCCCGACCCACCAGCTCCACTGCGCTGTTGTGCCGCAACACCATCCGCTCCGCAACATAAGAGATGGAGGCGGTCACACCGTTCGGCACGCCCGCAATCACCTGCAAAAGCTGATACTGCTGAGCGGACGTCCCGGCAGCCTCCGCGGCTTCCTCACTGAAGCTCATAAAGCGCCGCAGACAATAGCGAAACTCCCCCAATGCCTGTATCTGCTCCAAAAAATCACGCCTGCTCATCTCGGTGTCTCGCATTCTCGGTGTCTTGCGCCGGTATAGATCGCACCCCGATTATATCGCGTTACGATGTTTTTGATATCGCTTCCTTGCCAGGAGTTGACAAGGTTCTGTGTTCTCACAGGACAGTGTCGTCAAAACGGTAGAATGGTCCCTGTCGTCACCGGATCCGCCCAGCCACATCATGCCGGCAAGGTACGTCCCAAACCCAGTCGTCAGATTCCCACGCAAGGAACACACAATGATCGCCCGCTATACCCGTCCTGAAATGGCCCGCATCTGGTCCGAAGAGAATAAGTACCGCTGCTGGCTCACCGTGGAAGTCGCGGCATCGCAGGCGCTCGCCGCCGCCGGAATCGTCCCCCAGGCCGCCGCCGACGCCATCCGCGACAAAGGAAACTTTACCGTCGAGCGCATCCAGGCCATCGAAGACGAGGTCAAGCACGACGTCATCGCCTTCACCACTGCGGTCGCCGAGCACATCGGGCCTGAATCCCGCTGGCTCCACTACGGGCTCACCTCGACCGATGTCGTCGACACCGCCCAGGCCCTCCAGCTCAAGGAGGCCTCCGCCCAGATCCGCGCCGGAATCCTCAAGCTGTCGGACATCCTCGCCCGTCGCGCCCTCGAGTTCAAACACACGCCGATCATCGGCCGCACCCACGGCGTCCACGCCGAGCCCACCACCTTCGGCCTCAAGC
>JAMFSC010000046.1 GCA_026225095.1 bacterium | reverse complement strand
GCGACCAGTCGATCCCCGCCGCACCCACCAACCCCTCCAGCATCTCCGCCTGGCTGGGGGCGGCGGCGAAGATCATCCGCACCCCACCCTGCCGCGCCAGCAAGTAACGGAGATGCACCGCAATATCCTCCGCCGCCCTCCGCCCCATCTCCGCCCGCGACTCCGCCACAAACGGCACGACCCACCTCGCATCCAACCCAGATTCCATCAGCTCCCTCCCCCAAAGATCATCCTACCGTCTGACAATCCAAGGTCCGCCTAGGCACGTACACACACAGCGCACCCTGTCTCACTGCCATCTCTTGCCCCGTCGTCCCTGCGGCACCCGTCGGAAGCTATCGCAGACCAGGATTTTTCATGACAGATCTGTCACCTCACATGATAGAAATACGTACGCTGCAAATGCATGATTGCCTCTCCGGGCCCCGTTTCACCCGAAACAGACAATTGAAACGGATAACTCAAGCAGAGTAGCGGAGTTGCCCTATGGCTGTTGGCCTCATTGCGTGGGGGCGCTTCTTCGACGCCCGTGGAAACAAGATCACCGTCCCGGCCCCGACCACCGATCGCGGCAAGCCCTTCCTGTGGGACATGCTGCGATCCGAAGCCGCCGCCATCGGTTCCGTCTTCGATCTCGTCCAGCTTCCGCCCTGGTCTCTCGCCCAGGGCGGAGCCGGCGTGGGCTGCGACGGTTACGGCATCTTCCAGCGCCGCAACCTCAACGGAACCCGCTACGGCTCACTCGAGAGCCTCATGGCCGCCATCGCCGCGCTTGACGCCCACGGCTGCCGGACCTGGGGAGACGCCGTCCTCCACCAGATGATCGGCGAAAATGGCGGCCCCGGCGTCTTCCGCTATCCCGGGGCCGACGGCAAGACCATGAACGGTCGCGGCCAGACGACGCCCGGCTGGTTCCGCGGAGGCCTGAACCAGAACGATCCCATCCCACCCTTCTGCCCGGAAGACGACGTGCCCGACCGCCCCGACGACGTCCCCTTCGGCCGCGAGATCAGCTACCAGCACTGCCACCCGCCCGGCGTCACCGAAGCCGACGCCATCGACTACCTCAGATGGGCCAAGGCCCGCACCGGGGCCGTCGGCTTCCGATTCGACGACACCAAGGGCTGCTTCGCCCCCGCCGTCCGCCGCATCATGGACGCCCTCCCCTCCACGTCCTTCTACAGCGAGTACTTCGACGGCAACCCCGCGAACCTCAATGCCTGGGCCACCTCCTCGCCCATGAACGGCCGCTCCGCCGTCGAGGACTTCGCCCTCCACTTCCGCATCCAGGCAGCCTGCAACGGATTCGACGCCACCCAGTTCAACATCGGAACAGCCGGATACTGGCAGTGGAACTCCGGCCTCTCCGTCGGATTCGTCGACAATCCCGACACCGATACCAGCCCCGGCGAGCAGATCATCTCCAACAAGGCCATCGCCTACGCCTACCTGCTCACCCTGCCCCTGCGCACCGCCCTCGTCTTCGGCAAGGACTACTTCCCCTCCTCCGTCTGGCCCGGTGCCTACGGTCTCAAGCCCCTCATCGACAACCTATGCTGGATCAGCCGCACCTTCGCCATCGGAGGGTATCAGGTCCGCTGGGTCGACAAGGACGTCCACGTCGGCACCCGCGACGGCGATGGTGGTCCCCTTGGCTGGAGCGGTGGCCTCCTCACCGCGCTCAACTTCAACACGTTCTCACCCCGCAGGATCACCTGCGGAACCCCCTTCGGACCGCATCGCTGGCTCCATGACTACACCGGCCATCACCCCGACATCACCACCGACGCCAACGGCGACGCCACCTTCACCATCCCGTCCAACGCCTTTGCCGGTGGCCAGTCCTATGTCTGCTTCGCTCCCGGAGGTGTGACCCAGCCCTTCCCCTCCTCCGCCCGCGCCACCACCCAGACGTTCTTTGCCGCCGCCGATCTCGATATCATGCCGGCAAGCAATGTCTCCCAGGTCCTGCCCCAGCGCATCTTCTGCGCCAAAAATACAAGGATCTCGCTGAAACTCTCCGCGAAGATCCCCGCCGAGGCCTCGCTTACCGCCACCGCCACCTCGGCCAGGGGCAAGGTCGTCTCCTCGCAGCGCATCGGTGCCGCCCCCACGGAGTCGTTCGGCAAGACCACCACGGAGGGATGGCACACCATTTCGGTCGAAGGATCGGGTCTGGCCAAGGCCGGCTCGAACTACGAGCTTGCCGTCACTTATATGGGAGTAAAAGGATGAACGCTGCATTCTCTGTCTCATGGCCCACCCTTGCGAGCCGCATCGCGATCGTAGCCTCTCTCTGCGTGTCTTCCGCAAACCTGGCCGCCCAGGCAACAGGCCAGGCCGCCGCCCAGGGCACCATGAGCCCCTGGCTCACCCGCGCCTTCGATAACTCGCGCAGCGGCTGGAACCCGCACGAGACCATCCTCACGCAGGCCTCCGTCGCCGCCAAAGGCATCGACCGCGTCACCATCGTCCCCGTCATGGGCGACGCCCGCGGCATGGAGGCCCAGCCCCTCATCCTGCCCGGCGTCAAGGTCGCCAACGGATCGACCCACGACCTCATGCTCCTCCCGTCCATGGCCAACATCGTCCGGGCCGTCGATGCCCACGATGGATCCGAGCTCTGGACCGTCCCCCTCGGCTCGCCCGGCCAGCCCATCGTCGGAAGCACCGCAACTGGCCCACGTAAGCGCAATCCGGACGGTTGCGTCGGAGACTTCCCCACCATCGACTGCCACGCCATCAACGACAAGTGGGGCGTCCTCTCCACCCCGGTCATCGACCCCGAGACCCAGCGCGCCTACCTCGTCGCCTGGGTCTCGCCCGACGGAACCCCGCAGAACGCCAAGCACTTCGTCTTCGTGCTGAACCTGAGGGACGGTTCCCAGGTCGTCCCGCAGGTACCCGTCGCCGGAACCAGCGGAAGCCAGGACTACGCCAGCACCATGCGCAAGCAGCGCAGCTCTCTCCTGCTTACCTCCATCGACGGCCACAAGACCGTCTTCTGGGCCTCCGGAACCGTCTCGGAGTCCGGCAAGGGCGCCGCCGGATGGGTCTTCGCCTTCGACTGCGCCACCAACACCATCACCTCCACTCTCGCTCTCACTCAGGGCGAAGGCGCCGGCATCTGGATGGGCGGCCAGGGCCTCGCCGCCGATGCCCAGGGCTTCCTCTACGCCATCACCGGCAACGGAGACTTCGACGGCAAGACCCAGTTCGGCGAGTCCTTCGTGAAGATGAAATACACCCCATCCTCGGGCTCAACCGCGGCCAGCATCCAGGTCGTCGACCACTGGACCCCATGGCTCGATCTCGTCCGCTCCGGCCAGCAACGCCTCCCTGCTGACAAGGTCGCCGGCGACAGCGCCCCCACCGAGGCCATGAAACCTGTCGGCGGCGGAATGAACATGTCCCTGAAGGGCGCAAGGCTCGTCGCCAACCTCGACTCTCAGGGCAAGCCCGTCATGGACGTCTTCCCCGCCATGGCCTCCGGAAACTGGTCCGACGAAGACTGGGGCTCCGCCGGTCCCGCCTGCATCTTCTCCATTGGCGTCTGCATCGCCACCGGCAAGGACGGTATCGGCTACCCCATCAAGACGTCCAGCCTTGGCAATACGACCGTCCTTGGCCTCAAGAACCCCAAGGCAAACTGCGCCAAGCTCGCCAGCCCGCCCGTCTGGCTCACCATCGACCCCGGCCCCAACGATCCCTGCCCCCTCAACCCCACCGCACTCAACTTCATGCCGTGGGGAAACACCGCCCACCTCCATATGACGCCCGTCCAGTTCTTCGATCCAGTCCTGAACTCCTGGACCATCTTCGCCTGGGGGGAGAACGCCCAGCTCCACAAATGGGCCGTCAGCAAGACCGGAGCGCTCAAGTACATCGCCCAGAGCAACGAGTTCGCCAGCGCCGACTCCCGCAATAACAGCCCCGGAGGCATGCCCGGAGGCTTCTGCTCCGGAGCCAGCAACGGCGCCGACCCCGACTCTGCCCTCCTCGTCTGCACCATCCCCTACGGAGACGCCAACGCCCGCCTCACCAACGGCCGCCTCCTCGTCTATGACCCCATCCACCTCGGCCCCAACAACACCCTCCGCGTCCTCTGGGACTCGCAGAGCTTCGGCAAACAGTTCCTCTTCAACAAATTCGATCCCCCCATCATCGACGGCGGCAACATCTACGTCCCCAACTACAACGGCGGTGTCGACCTCTACGCACTCGCCCGATAGCCTTTACTCTGCGTTTAGCCTCGCCCCGCCACCTCACGATGGATCCCCTGCGCACCCCCGCCCCAGCGTGCCGGCAACGTTAGCGCCGACTCTCCCATTGACATGTCTATAACAATCTCCTAATCTTCAACCACCGAAGCTATCCGATGGACGCTCTGCCCCTGAATCACTTTCTAGTCAGTCTGGTCCGCTGAACCTACTCGAAGCACGAACGAGATCGCCCAGACCTGTCTGCGGCGAGGCAACCTGTTTCTTCGGAGATCAATGCACCGTCGAACCTTCATCACCTCAGCACTCAGCGCCGGTGTCGGCATGGCCGGTGCAGCGTCCCCCCTCCTCGCAAGCGTATCCCCAACGCCACAACCCGGCCAGAACCCCGGCCCCATGGCCCTCGGCCTCCTGATCAAGCCCGCCCGCGGCCTCGAAGAAACGATCGCCCGCGTCCACCAGCTTGGCTTCACCAACTGCTTCCTCTCGCTCGACGACTACATCGGCAAGTTCACCCCCGCGCTGGCCCGCCAGATGGGCGACGCCCTCGCCAAAAACAATGTCATCCCAACGACAGTAGAAGTCGTCAATCCTCAACCCCTCAAGTGGAACTTCACCGAGGGCCCATCCACCATCGGCATCGTCCCCCGCGCCTACCGCGCCGCCCGCGTCGACGCCCTCAAGCAGGTCTCCGACTTCGCCAAACTCCTCAACATCGGTCGCGTGCAGACCCACTGCGGCTTCATCCCCGAAGACCCCGCAGATCCCCTCTACCAAGAGACCGTCTCCACCATCCGCGACCTCACCCAGCACTGCGCCGCCAACGGCCAGCAGTTCCTCATGGAGACGGGGCAGGAGACCCCCACCACCATGCTCCGCACCATCGTCGACGTCAATCACGCCGCGCTCGGCGTCGGACTCGACACGGCCAATCTCATCCTCTACGGCAAGGCCAACCCCGTCGACGCCGTCGACCTCCTCGGCCCCTACGTCCGCGCCATGCACGCCAAGGACGGACGCTGGCCCACCGACCCCAACAAGCTCGGCCAGGAGGTCCTCATCGGCCAGGGCCTCGTCGACTTCAAGACCGTCCTCTCCAAGCTGAAGAAACTCGGCTACACCGGAGCCGTCACCATCGAGCGCGAGACCTCCGGCCCCCAGCAGATCCAAGACGTCAAGCTGGAAAAGGCCTACCTCGAACGCATCCTCGCCCAGATCTAAGAACCCAATCTCAGCTGCGTCATCTCGACCGAAGCGCAGCGCAGTGGAGAGACCCCCGTATTTCGCCTTCGTTCCTCCATCGAACTTTGCCCCGGCTTTTGCGTAAAGGAAAGAAACACATGAATCGCAGAAACTTCGTCGGTGGCGCCGCCGCCTCCGGCCTTCTTCTTCTCAAATCCAAAACCGCCTTCGGCTACGAGGCCAACTCCGCCGTCCGCCTGGCCCTCCTCGGCTGCGGCCACCGCGGAACCTCCGTCGCCACCTCCTTCGCCAAAAATACGAGTGCCCGCATCGTGGCCCTCGCCGACATCTTCCCCGACAAGCTCGCCCCCGCCAAGACCCACTTCGACCAGGTCAACGCCCAGCTCGGCAAGCCCGCCATCGACCCAAAACTCATGTTCCACGGCCACACCGCCTTCCAGCAGGTCGCCGCCTCGAAAGACGTCGACGCAGTCCAGATCTCCACCCCACCCTGGTTCCACGTCCAGCACCTCGACGGCATCGTCTCCGCCGGCAAACACGCCTACTGCGAAAAGCCTGTCGGCGTCTCCATCGAGCAGACCAAACAGGCCCTTGCCATCGCCGACCGCGTCAAGGGCAAGCTCTCGGTCGACGTCGGCTTCCAGATCCGCTCCGCCCCGCCCTTCGTCGAGATCGTCCGCCGCATCCACGCCGGCCAGATCGGCAGGATCGCCACCATCGACGGCCACTACCACGCGCCCGACGCCGTCTCCTTCCCCGACCGCCCCGGCATGAGCCAGGACGAGCGCCGCCTCCGCAACTGGCTCTGGGACCGCACCCTCTCCGGAGACATCCTCCTCGAGCAGAACATCCACGTCATCGACGTCTGCAACTGGATCATGGGCGCCCACCCCATCAAGGCCGTCGCAAAGGCCAGCCGCAAGGTCGTCCACAACTTCGGCAACACCAACGATAACTACGAGGTCGTCTTCACCTACCCCGACGGCGTCGAGTTCACCTTCACCTCCACCCAGTTCGGAGCCAACGGCTTCTTCGACGTCGCCGAGCGCATCTACGGCTCCGCCGGCCTCGCCGAAGCCCCATACTCCGGCCCCCTCCGCATTCTCGGAGAAAATCCCTGGACCTGGTCCTCACCCGACGACGTCAAAAAAGCCTCCACCGGCCAGTTCGCCGCCGACGGAGCCTTCACCGACAACCTCGCCCAGGCCGATCCCATGAAGGATCGCGGCTTCATCGAGAGCATCACCTCGGGAAGCTTCCACAACCAGATCGCCGCCGGAGTCGAGAGCGCACGCAGCTGCATGCTCGGACGCCAGGCGGCTAACACCGGAGCCGAGGT
>JAMFSC010000004.1 GCA_026225095.1 bacterium | reverse complement strand
GCCGAAGTCGATGAATCGCTGCCGCCACTTGCCCGCCGTAGGCTGGGAACATCCCTGCCTGCGGGCGATCTCCTTGTTGGCCACGCCGTCGGAGGCTAAGAGCACAATCCTCGACCGCAGAGCCAAGGCCTGCGCCGTCTTCGCACGGCGCGATCAGGACTGCAACTGCTCACGCTGGTCTGCGCTCACCGTCAGTGGGGATAAGGGCCGGCCGATAGCCATCGCAAGGTCCTCCTCACGCTATTCGATGAAGAGAACAGTTGATATTATGCAAATTATTTTAGACTCGGGACACTAGTGGGCTCAAGGGCAAAAAATCTTTTATTTGACAGGAATCGGCTCTCAGACCTACGCTTGGCTGCACCGAAAAAGAAAGTTAGCGCGAACCGAATGCAATCTGCTTCTTGACCTGGGCTGAGAAGTCCGGAGACTGGCAGCGCAAATGACTTACTTGGTGGAGGTAGTGGATGTTTGTTACGCAAGGAAAGCTTAGGTGTTCAGGATGGGCAGCACTGCTGCTTGTCACGGCCGTATTCTGCAGTCTTCTCGCGCCGTCTACCATCCAGGCGCAGGTGGACCAGGGTGCGATCACGGGCGTCATCCAGGATCCTACGGGCGCGGTTGTAGCCAATGCGACGGTGACGTTGAGAAACACCGACCAGGGGATTACGGTCGAGACAAAATCATCATCGACCGGGGATTACACCTTCTCCCCGGTACGCATCGGCAACTACGAGATTACCGTGGCGTCTCCGGGATTTTCAACCACTACGCAGAAGGCTTTGACGGTTGCGGTGGGTCAACAACTCCAGGTAAATATCTCACTCCAGGTGGGTGCTACGGGTACGGAGGTGACCGTTTCGACCGCTCCGCCGCAGTTGCAGACCGATGAATCTTCGGTCGGGCAGGTGATCGATGAGCATACGACCGAATCGCTGCCGCTGAATGGACGCAACTTTACGTTTCTGGCGCAGTTGAGCGCGGGCGTCAACGTCGCACAGAACGATACGCGCGGAAACGCTGCTTCCGGAGCGTTTACAGCCAACGGGCTGCAGTCGGCACAGAACAACTATCTGTTGGACGGTATCGACAACAATTCGAACGCGGCCGATTTTTTGAATGGAACCAACTTCGTGATTCTGCCGCCAGTCGATGCGATCTCGGAGTTCAAGGTGCAGACGGCGGACTTCAGTGCGGAACTTGGCCGGTCAGCCGGTGCGGTGCTGAACGCCACGATCAAGAGCGGTACGAACAAGTTTCACGGCGCGGTGTGGGAGTTCTTCCGCAACGACAAGTTCGATGCGGCGGATTGGTTTGAAGATAACAACGGGACGAAGAAGGGCAAGCTGCGGCAGAACCAGTTCGGCGCATCGATCGGCGGTCCGATTCTACGGAACAAGCTGTTTTTCTTTGGAGATTATGAGGGTTTGCGGCGCGTTCAGGGAACTGTGCTGACAGGCACGGTGCCGACACTTTCGGAGCGTAACAGCAACTTTACGAACCTCGGGGATCTGATTTCGGGGCAGTCAGGTGCGCCGCGGACCGATGCTCTCGGCCGGACTGTTCCGTTCGGGACGATCCTGGATCCGGCGACGACGAGAGCCACAACGGCCGGCACCCTTGATCCAGTGTCTGGTCGAGCGGCGATTCAGACCGGGTTTGCTCGCGATCCGATCAACTGCTCTCCCACAATCCTCGACTACACTCAAGGCGCTTGTCCGCTCAATCAGCTTCCGGCGGGCCGCATCGACCCGAATGCGGTCAAGCTGCTGAATCTATACCCGGTACCCACTACAGCACAATTCAACTCCAACTATACGAATAGCCCATCGCTGTACGAGCATCGCAATGCGTTCGATACGCGTATCGACTACAACGTCAATGCGGCAAACCAAATCTTCGGGCGTGTCAGTTTCGTGGACGATCCGGATTTTATCCCCAGCATCTTTAGCGGTATCGCGGATGGTGGCGGGTTCCAACAGGGAATACAGACGGCTCGCTCCGAACAGGGCGTGCTGGCCTACACGCACGTCTTCAACGGCAGTATGGTCAACGTCGCCCGCGTCGGCGCGAACCACCTCCACACCACACGTACTGGATCCTATGGTGCGGTTTCCGGCATCCCCGCGCAGTTTGGCATTCAGGGGGTACCGCAAGGCAACGGGAACGGTGGTCTGCCCGCCATCATCATCGCGGGCCTTAACAATATCGGAAGCAGCGACTACCTGCCCTCCGACGAGATCAGTCAGACGTACCAGGTGGTCGACGATTTCAGCAAGGTAGTCGGCCGGAATAGCTTCAAGGCTGGATTTGAGTATCAGGATGTGCACTTCAATACGCTACAGCCGCCTTTCGGGCGTGGGGAAGTATCCTACAACACAAGTTACGCCGGGCTCCCTGGTAGTGGTAACAGCGACCTGACCGGTCGTGCCCAGTTGCTGCTGACCCCGACGGCTGCGACTGTGCCCGGTGGGATCGGCTATGTAGGTGGATCGAACCAGGTGCAGGCGTCCGTTATCGCCAAGACGTACGACAAGCGTTCCTATTACGCCGGGTACTTCCAGGACGACATCAAGTTCACTCCGAAGCTGACGGTGAATGTAGGCATGCGCTATGACTTCTTCGGTCCGATCGGCGAGACGAATGGCGCGCAGGCGAACTTTATCCAATCCGGTGGCCCGCTGAATACGCCGACGTTTCTTATCCCCGCTTCGGGTAAGGCGCCTCGTACTTTGAGCTCTACAGCGAACAACCCAAGCTTGAATGGGAACGGCTTCCTGGATCTGCTTGCGAAGGATGGGATCACCCTGCTTTCGACGGATGCGTATGGCCAGGGTGTCCTCAAGACGTCGAAGAACAATTTCGCCCCGCGCCTTGGCTTTTCTTACTCTCCGACGAGCCGCCTGGCGCTGCGGGCCGGGATCGGTTACTTCTTCAACGCGTTCGAGAATGCGGGGTATGGTCCAAACATTGGGCGTAACTATCCCTTCTCTTACAGCTATACATTCGCGGGAAGCACGGACAGTGCACCCTTCTCAACGGGCGCTAACCCTTATGGGACGTGCTCCACGGCTGGTCCAGGAGGAAGCGCGACGATCGAATCGGGCCTGACCTGCGCCTCCTTCACGCCGCTTGCGGTCCAGGGTACCGGGATTGGATTGCAAGGTTTACAGTTCAACTTCAAAACGCCGGACACGATCAGTTCGAACCTGAGTGTGCAGTACGGCATCACGCGGAACATGTCGGCCACGGTGGCGTATGTCTATACTCATGCGGCCAATTTGCAGGTGGGCCCTGGGGATAACCGGCCCTCGCAGCTGCTTCCCCTGAACACAAATCTTACGGGCAACAGGGCTTTGCCGGTAAGTGCGACCAACCCGAGCTATGTGCCCTTCCGCGACTTCGCCGTGGGTGGCAGCTATCAGGTGAATCAGGGCTCAAGCATCTACAACGGGTTGCAGACCAAGCTGGAGCAGCGGCTGAGTAACGGAGCGTATTTCCTGTTGACGTACACCTGGTCGAAGACGCTGACGGATGCAAACGATCTGCTGAACGGTGGCAGCCTCGGAGGCAACCGCGCACCCTATGTTCCAGGTGGGGGGCTAGCATTTGACTGGGGCCCCGCGTCGTTTGACATTCGCAATGTCATCCACTTCAGCGGAGGGTACGAGCTTCCGCTCGGCAAGGGGAAGCGATTCATGGCGAACTCCAGACTGAAAGACGCGGTGTTTGGCGGATACAGCCTGAACTACCTTGTGACGTTGCAGGGTGGCCAGCCAATTACGATCGCATGTCCAAGCGGTGTCACCACAGGCACGGGCTGCATCTCCATGCGTGTTCCCGGTCAGGATCAAAAGCGTGGTATTCAGCTGAAGACGGTTGGTTCGTCCCTGAAGCCCTTCTTCTTCGGCAATCCGGCGGCATTTCAACAGCCATGCCTGCTGGGCGGGTCGGCAGCAAATCCCGTGCCGATCGCCAACTCGCCGGCTGGTTGCATTCCGTTGACCGGACTCAGCTCCCTCGGCGGAAAGCCTGGCACGGTTCCAGGACCCGGCTTCCATCGGCTTGACTTCTCGCTGTTCAAGGACTTCACCTTCACCGAGCGCTATCGCCTGCAATTCCGTACTGAGTTCTTCAATATCCTCAACCATCCGAACTTCAGTGCTCCGGGCTTTGGCGGCAATGGCGTAGTGGCCATCGGAAACTCACTCAATTTCAACAGTTCGGCCTTCGGGCAGATCGGGTCTACACGCGATGCTCCTTACGATCCTCGTCAGATTCAGTTTGCTCTCAAGCTGTACTACTGATTTGCTTTACTGATCAAACGTGGACGCCTCCTTTGAGGGGCGTCCACGTTTCTCTTTGGCTCCGCAGGCAAGCACGTAGGAACAACAGGACCGGGTCATGTATCTCACTTCCAGATCGGGCTGTCTCAAGGCGTCTTCCGCTGATGTCGCCGCGACGCTTTCCCGCAGCCGGAGAGATTTTCTGCGGGACGCTTCCGGGCTGATGCTGGGTGCTGCGCTTGCCGGTGGGAGTCCATTCCTGCACGGGCAAGCGAGGGCTAAAAAGCGCAAGGTGATCGTCGTCACGTTCGGCGGGGGCGCTCGCGATCAGGAGACGTTTGCGCCGGAGGGGCAGGCCAATATTCCGCATATGCTGCGGGAGCTTGCACCGCAGTCGACGTTCTTTACGCATGTGATGAACCAGGGAATTCTGGGCCATTACGTCGCGACGGCGAGTCTTGCTACAGGAGTCTACGAGACGCTGAACAACTTCGCCGCGGTGCCGCCCGAACATCCGACGGTCTTCGAGTACTTCCGCAAGGATCTGAATCGACCTGCTTCGAACGCGTGGGTGGTGGCTCCCAGCAACGGTTTCAACCGCATCGGCGAGAGTGAGGCGCGCGGGTACGGTCCAGGAATGGGGGCACAGGTTATTCTCCCGAAGCACCTACTCCAAGCAGCCGCGGCGGGCAGCGGCCTGGGCGACATGAGCCACCTTCTCCGCGACAACTATGAGACTCCACTGTATACGCCGCGTCTGGTGGGCGGAGATGCCAGCGGCGAGGTAGAGCTTGGCAAGTTGAATTCGACGTTGAAGCTCTCGCTCGACGAATTTCTGTCGCACGCGCGGACGGTGGCTAGCCCCGATGAGCTTTCGGTATACATTGTTCGGAGGTTGATGCGCGAACAGTCGCCGAGCATGTTGTGGCTTACGCTGCATGATGTTGATATCGCACACTCTGGAGCTTACTCGCTGTATGTGGATGCGATTCGGCGGACGGACAGGTTATGCGGAGAGGTGTGGCAGGCGGTGCAGACAGATCCGGAATATGTGGGAAACACCACGATGTTTATTCTTCCCGATTTTGGCCGCGATGCAGATGCAGAGGCGGGAGGCAACGGATTCCAGCATCACCGCACGGGTGATATTGCCTCTCGTACGACCTGGATGATGGCGCTGGGTGCGGGGGTGCGTCAGGGCGTGGTTTACGATCGTCCAATCGAGTCCGTCGACCTGGTCCCGACGCTCGGATCGATGATGGGATTCTCGCCCAGGTTGTCGCAGGGTAAGCCGATCAGGGAGCTGCTATAGGCCTATGATGCCCGCTGACCTTACAGCAGCACACTTTAAGAACTATCCGCCACAGGCCCGCACTCTTGCATCTGCACGCCTTGTCCTGCTGCGGCAACTGCCACTCGCCTTTCTACCAAACATGCTGCGGGAGTTGATTGAATACGACTACAAATTTCCAGTCGAGCGCTTGAAGATCAATCGGGAGTTAGATTATCTCGAGTCACTCTCAGTCGCAAATCTGGCGAGTTGTTTTGAGGCGTTCTCGCAGATCCGGTTCACGGAAGAGCAAACTTCCTCCAACTGGTATGGACGTCCCCTCGACTTTACCGAGCAGCTTTCTGCATATCTGTGGCGAACGCATCAGATCAATGCCTTTCGTGATGCGGCAATCTCCTACGGGAATCGTTTGCAGAAAGCACTGGGATCACCGCATCTTCCAGTCTCGCGTTTGGGCATTGCTCTTATCGGGCAAGGAGCCACCCCGCACCAGCCCAGACTGTTCCAGAAGCTTCGCGAGCACGGGACTCTGTTTACAAACATCGACCCTACTGGCGGTCTGTCGGCTCTGGTGGCCGGTGTCGAGGCTCGTGCGCAGAAACATCCTGTCGCTTACGCACACTGGTATATCGACGGAGGGCTTCCAATGGAGCACAGTGATGCGATAACTGGAGTAGCCTACGGCAGGCTGGCAGCTACACGAACGCTGCTGTTCGAGCACATCCAGAAGCAGGTGAGCAAGCCCGGCATGGGCCCTGAAGAGCTTCGGAATCACCTGACGCACCTGTCCCCATCTGAACTTGGGCTCAAGGAAGATTCGCCACTGGATCACTTTCAGGTGAAGGTACTGACAGAAGGTTCAGGTACGCAGATATTCAGCACTACCTTTGCACAGTGGACTGCACGCGAGGCGCTCCGGCGAGCTGAGCCGCTGACTCTTCTGGTGCGGTTTGCGCCGCGCCAGCGCCAGCGGCCCATGAACGAACTTTTGGCCGGTGATGAAGGCACGCCGCAGCTTGATCCAGAGGGTTCTCTGATCGATGGCGACATGGCCGCTTACTACCATTGGATCAACCAGCAGCGTCTTACCCAAGCAGACCATTCGTCGTTTCTTGTTTGGTTTGAAGAACAGCGACAGGCGCTTGCTATCAGCCCGATGCTGCCGCGCGGAACGGAGTCCCACTCATCCCTTAGCGTTGCGGCACTCCTTTCTCTCATCACGGGGTAAAGGGCTCTGGTGCGAAGAGCACAGCTTTGGGGCACGGTATTTTCAGAGAACTGAGGACCTGAGTGGGTAAGCTGCGCAGGATCGAGGAATTGTTGCGGGACGTCACTTCGACCGTGAAGTGATCATCCTGTGTGTGCGCTGGTAGTTGCGGTACAGGCTCAG
>JAMFSC010000288.1 GCA_026225095.1 bacterium | reverse complement strand
GCGGCTCCGAAGTTGAAGAAGACGCGTTTCTCGGCACAGGCTCCGCAGTTCAAGGTGCGAAAGACACAGGTGAAGGTGGCCAAGGCCAAGGAGAAGGCGGTCGCAACGCCGGTGGCGATGAGTGTGGACGAAGCCGCGACTCTTAAGACGCAGGCTGCTCCATTGGGCCTGAACGGGGATACAACGAAAAAGAAGAAGAAGCGGAAGAAGGGTGATCCCAAGGAACGTCTGCAGGATAAGGTTCCAGAGAAGACGGATAAGTTTGCGAATCCGACGGGACCTGGGACGACGAACGATCTGAGGAAGACGCCGGTGGGTGGCGTGGCTCCGACAACGGATAAGACGACGCTGCCCCCGGCGAATGCTCCGGCACCAGGCCAGGCGGTTCCGGCAACGGTTCCGGGAAGCACGACGCCGGCTCCGGGAAGCGCCGTTCCGGCTGGGGTTCCACCGACCCAGTAGGGACGGGCGGGGATGTTGACAAGCGCGGGGACTTCGGTCTCCGCGCTTTTCTTTGGAACGGGGTTTATTCTGGTGGGAATGAAAGACTTTTACGTGGCAGATGCGGCGAAGTTTGAGAACGCCGTGGTGACGAGCTATTTTGCGATCGCAACGGTTCAGGTGCGGGACAAGAAGACCGGGGGCGGGCAGTACCTGGCGTTGACCCTCGCCGACAAGACCGGGGCGTTCGAGGCGCGGATGTGGGAGGAGTTCGCGGATGCGATCTCAACGTGCGCGGAGGGCTGTTATGTCAAGGTCCAGGGGCAGGTCTCGAAGTACCAGGGGAAGTTTCAGATCACGCTGACGAAGCTGCGCCATGCGGCGGAGAGCGAGGTGGATACCGCCGATTTTGTTCCTACGACAAGCTTCGATATTGGGGAGATGTGGGAGGAACTCCGCGGGTATGTGCTGGGGTTCGAGAACCGGGACCTGATGCGGCTGGTGCTTGCATTTCTGGATGACGAGGAGATGGGGGCGGCATTTCGCGTGGCTCCGGCGGCGAAGATGCTGCACCATGCGTGGATTGGGGGGCTTCTCGAGCACGTGCTGACGCTGGTACGGGTGTGCAGGGCGACGGCTCCTTACTATCCGGAGATAGATCGGGATCTGCTGCTGACGGGGGCGATTCTGCATGACATTGGGAAGATCCGCGAATTGAGCTGGAAGACGACGTTCAGCTATACGCTGGAGGGGCAGATGATCGGGCATATCTCGATCGCGCAGGGGATGCTGCGGGAGAAGGTGAGGGAGATTGCGCCGTTTCCGGAGAAGCTCCGGGTGCTGGTGGAGCATATGATTCTGAGCCATCATGGGCGCCTGGAGTTCGGATCTCCGAAGCTTCCGATGACTCCGGAGGCGGTGCTGCTGAGCGCACTCGATGACCTGGAGGCGAAGATGCAGAATATGCGTGCAGAGTTTGGCCGGGCCGAGGCGAGTGGTAAGGGGCCTGGGGAGATGACGGAGTGGGTGAGAAGTATGGAAAGGCCGCTGCTGGATTCGCGGGCCTATTTGAAGGACTAGCAGATGTTGGAGAGGCGGATCGGATGCGGGTTTGGATTGCGGGCATGATGTTGGCGGTCGGGCAGGCGATGGGTGCACAGCAGGTGGCGAATCCGGTGGTGACGAGCGCGAAGGAGATCTATGCGCGGCAGTCTGCCTGGATGCTGACGGCGGCAGAACAGATGCCGGCGGACAGGTATGGGTACAAGCCGACGGCGGATCAGTGGACGTATGGGAAGATCGTGGCGCATGTGGCACAGGCGAACTACCACGTCTGCGCGATGTTGAACGATACGACGGCTCCGGCGGGGACGTTTAGCGATACGTCTTCGAAGGAGGTGCTGGCGGCGGCTCTGAAGGGGTCGTTCGACTTCTGTGGGAAGGCTCTGGATGGATTGGAGGATTCGCGGCTGGGGGACACAATCACCTATTTTGGCGGGGTAAAGAAGCCGCGGGCTCGGGCGCTGGTGGAGTTGACGGATGATCTGGAGGATCACTACTCGCAGATGGCGAGTTATTTGCGCCTGAATGGGATGTTGCCGCCTTCGGCGAAGCCTAAGAAGTAGTGGGCCGGGGGGTTAGGTTCTTGAGGAGCGCGTAGAAGGCGGCGTTGATCGGGGTGGGGATGCCGTGCTTTGCTCCCAGGCGTGGGATGACCCCGTTGCGGGCTTCGGCTTCGAGTTCGCGGCCGGCGAGGCGATCGTAGAGCATGGAGTTGCCCCCGCCGGGAGTGCCGGGGGCTCCGGCGAGGTTCGCGACGATGCGCGCGGGGAGCTGGTCGTCGAAGGTGGCGCCTTCGGCTCGGCCTACGGCCATGCACTCGAGGACGATCTGCCGGGCCAGTTCGGCGACCTCGGGCTGGCGGAGGACGGACTGATCACGCTCGGTGATGGCGGTGATGGCTCCGTTGACGGCGTTGAGGCAGAGTTTCTCCCACATGCGGGTGGGGAAATCGGGTGTTGTCTGGATG
This sequence comes from bacterium, assembly GCA_026225095.1. Taxonomy (GTDB): domain Bacteria; phylum Acidobacteriota; class Terriglobia; order Terriglobales; family Acidobacteriaceae; genus Edaphobacter. Next base: position 15,308 of record JAMFSC010000288.1, on the reverse strand, counting down.
GGGATCAGGGAGTCGGCGAAGAGGGTCTGCAAAGAGTGGCCGAGGGGATTGTCGGGAACGACGAGGTAGGGCGTGCCGCTGAGGGTGACGGCGCCGGGGGCGGTGCGCTGGGCGGGGATCTGGACGACGACGGGGAGGATACGGGTGGGGTCGCCGATGAGTGTGGTGATCGGATCGAAGTGCTCGACGCCGTTCTGGAGCATCGCCACCCTGGTGTGGGGCGCGACGAGTGCGCGGAGCCAGGGCTCGGTGGCGGGGACCTGCTGGGCTTTCACGCAGACGAGGAGCCAGTCGACCGGGGAGAGCGAGGTTGGGCTGGTGTGGACATCGGCCGGCCGATCGATCGAAGGGTGACCGGGGATGATGATGTGGAGGCGGTCGAAGGGGGAGTTGGCGCAGAAGAGGACCGAGTGGTGGGCGGCCTGGACGAGCGCTGCGCCGACCGCACAGCCGATAGCTCCAGGGCCGAGGATCGCGATGGTGGACATGAAGATGCTCCTGATGGGCTTGCTGATTCTCATCCTATCGAAGCGACGTGGTTTGTGAGGTGGAGAGGGGCGGCGGTGGATTGAACTGTTCCTGCGACGCGGCGCGGCGAGGTTCGATGGAGCGGTTGGCTGGGCGGGCTCTGGCCGACGTCACCGGAGCATCCCTCTCGGCAGGTGAGGATGAGGTGTTCCCCAATTGGACTTCAACGAATGAAAGTTCGGCAATGATCTTTCTTTGGTTGGCTAAAGGGCGAGGTTGGCCGATGAAGACTATGGCGACGTCCGGGGGATTCGCGCCGCCCCAATCTTGCATCGAGGGCCCCCACAATGAAAGCTTCCCGTCCCGCACTCGCCGTTGCTGTGTGCTTCTGCCTGATGGTTTCGTACTCTGCGTATGGACAGGATCAGGATCCGATCGATCTGGTGTCATCTGACGTGGCCGACAGTTCGGCTACCATCTCCTCGGGTAAGACCCCGGTGATTAACGCCAGGAGTTTGACTGCGCGTTGGCTGGATCTGACGACCCTGACGCACAGCGAGCGGTATCGAAACCAGTATGGCGACACGGGCTATCACTACTTCGAGGATGGGCAGCAGCGCTCGATTGTGGCGGGCAGGATGAAGCTGGATGCGGAGGGCAGGTACGCGATCGGCTTCAGGGCATCGTCGGGACGCGCGTTCAACTGGGCGTATGCGGACTATGCCGGCAGGGGTTTCACGGCGCGGTTGAACGACCCGGCCTATGATGCGAGCATCGCGACGAGTCCGGAGGAGGATGCCATCACGGATGCAGAGGAGGAAGACCCAACTGGGGCCAGCTATGTGAATTCGGTGAACTCGGCAGGGTGGGAGTTCTATGTGCGGGAGCTCTACCTGTCGGCGACTCCGGTGAAGGGGCTGACGGTGGAGTTTGGATCGTTCGGTATTGAGCGTGGGCTTTCGACCGAGATTACGACCTTCGATGAAGATGGGTACCTGAGTGGTGAGCGGGTCAGGATCAGCGATCCGAAGCACCTGTTCTTCGACCAGATTGGGTATACGAACGCCTACTTCGGCAACCTGGATACTCCAAACTTCTTTGCCCGCGGAGACAGCCTGACGAAGACGAACTATCGGCAGGTGTTTGTGAAGAAGCAGTTGAACAAGCGGGTGGGTGTGTCCGGGGAGTACAACTGGCTCGCAACCACGCAGACGCTGCGGCAGGCTGTGGTCTCGGATGTCCATGAGATCAAGGCGTTCGATAGAGTGCGGCTTGAGGTCTACGAGCGGGTCACGCGGTCACACTTTCAGGGTAGTGATGAACGGGCTCGTCAGGGATTTGCGCTGGTCGGGGAGAAGAAGATCGGCAAGCTGAGCGGTGACTTTGGCTTTGCGTCGATCGATCGGGACTATGGGCTGTATTCAGGAAGCAGCTTCGCCCAGGAGAGCGGGTTCAGCCTGAATGGGGACAACTACAATACGGGGATCCGGATCTTCTCGCATATGCAGTACAAGATCACGCCGGTAGTGACCGCTTTCGGGTTCTACACGCGGATCACCGGGGAGCAAATCGTTAGCTTCAATACACAGGGGCTGAACGCGGGGTTGACCTTCGATCTGAAGGCGCTCGCAAACTCTGCGCGGAAGGTCTTCTAGGATTCGGTCGGATTGCGGTTTGTGGCGGCGGATGAGGCTTTGTTCTCGTCCGTTGCTATTTAAGGTCTCAGCTTCTGCCGGGGAAGCGATTGCTGGCGAGCCAGAGGGAGAGGGCGACGAGTTGGGCGAGGAGGACGCACTCGAGCGCGAGGAGCGGGGTGGGGGCGTGGAGAGTGAGGCTGACAGGGGAGAGGAGGAAGATGGCGACGGAGAGGACGATGAGGCTCGACCAGGCGGCGATGAGGCCGTAGCGGGGGGCGCGGGTGCGACGGGCACGGATGGAGATGGTGCTGGCCTGCGCGGCGATGCGGGCGGCGAAGTCCACGGGAACGACGGGGGTGGGTTTGGACTCGAGGGCGTGGAGGATCTGCTGATCCAGGGCTTCGTCGCGGTCTGGCGAAGCTAGCGGGTTGCGGGGATCGGTGTGGGGATGCATGGCCTGGCCTGGGTCTTCCTTTCCTGGATTTTACTTCCGAGGGCGGTGCGGACGAGATCGCCAAGCTTCTGGCGGCCGCGGTGGAGATGGGTGCGGACGGTGTTGATGGGGAGGTTGAGGGTGAGGGCGACGTGCTCGTAGCTGCACTCCTCCTGGTGGAAGAGGATGAGGATGGCGCGCTCGGTGTCGGAGAGTTGGAGAAGCGCGTGGTCGACGGCCTCGAGGGTCTGGTGGCGGGAGAGTTGCTGCTCGGCGTTCGGGTTGTGGGAGGGGAGGGTTTCGATGAAGGAAGGGGCATCTTCGTCGGGATCATAAGCGGGGGTGAAGGTGCGATCGCGGTCGCGGCGGCGGCGCTTCCACTCGTCCTGGGCTACGTTGAGGATGATGCGATAGAGATAGGTGGAGAGTTTGGCGTCTCCTTGAAAGTGGGGCAGGCCGCGGTAGAGGCGGAGGAAGACCTCCTGGGCGAGATCTTCGACGCGGTCGGGGGAGCCGGTGAGGCGTTGAAGGGTGCGGAAGACCATGGCCTGGTGCTCGCGGACGATCTGTTCGAACAGATCGTTGGGGCGGACGCCGGGTTGGGGCTGGTTGGTCAAGGTTGGGTAAGACTGCGGAGAAACCTATAAGTTTCAGCGGATGGAATGAAACTTACCAGAGTTGCGGCGGTCTGAGGGGGCGTAACTGAAATTGAGATCAGATTCAGGAGTGTGAGTGATGGAAGCTTTTCATAGTGTCTTCGTCGTTCCAGTCGCGGCGTTTGCGATGGTGTTGGGGATTGTGATTGTTGCGAAGATTTCGGAGTGGCGTACGCGACAGATGGAGTATGAGGAACGGATGGCGATGATCGCCAAGGGGCTTCCCCTGCCTCCGCCTTCGACCGAGGCATCGGCGGTGGCGAAGGGTACAAGCATGATGTCCCAGTGGGGACGGGTCCGGGGTGGGCGACCGGGGTCCTTGGTCCGGCGGTGGGGGATCGTGCTGGTTGCGTTCGGGCTCGGTCTGGCGTTGTTCTTCATCACGCTGGCCTGGATATTGAACGAGCGGGAGGTGTTGTCAGGTGCTCCGGCTGCGCTGATTCCGTTCTCGATCGGGGTTGGGTTGCTGATCGATTCGGTGATCCAGAAGCGGGAGTTGGCGGAGGAAAGTGAGGCCTGAGCTCAGAAGGAAGATAGCCCTGCTCATATGGCGGTCGCGGGGCCTTTGGCAGGACCTTAGTGACTTGCGTTGGGCTTCGCGGGGTGCTCCCGATGGTCGCAAGGAGAGGTCTTCTGCGGCTTGTTACAATCTAAGTTTGGCCTGTTGGTGCTTTTCTGTTCTGAGCGCAGCGGGCCTACTTCGATTTGAACGGGTTATCACGTGAGTTCCAAGTTTCGTTTTTCGACGGCGGGAGAGAGCCACGGCGAGAGCCTGGTGGCGCTGGTGAGTGGACTTCCCGCGGGAGTTCCGGTGGTGCAGGCGTTTGTGGATCGCGAGCTCTGGCGGCGTCAGCAGGGCTACGGGCGGGGCGGCCGGATGCGGATCGAGCGCGATACGGCCCATATTTTGAGTGGAGTGCGGCATGGGAAGACGATCGGGTCTCCTGTGGCGATGACGCTTGCCAACAATGATTGGAAGAACTGGAATGAGATTCTGCCGGTGGAGGAGGGCGACGCCACGAAGCATAAGGCTGTGGCATCGCCCCGACCGGGTCATGCGGATCTCGCGGGGTCTTTGAAGTACGACTTCAAGGATGCCCGCTATGTTCTTGAAAGAGCTAGCGCTCGAGAGAGTGCTGCCAGGGTGGCTTGCGGGTCGATGGCGAAGTCGCTGTTGCGGGAGCTGGGTATCGAGGTCGCAAGCCATGTGGTGCGGGTGGGTGGCGCGGAGCTTGGGCGGGATGCGAGCTGGGCGGAGATTGTGGCATCCTGCGCCCGGGAGGAGGTTCTGTTGAACTGCGTCGATCCGGAGGCGGAGGCGCGGATGAAGGCAGAGGTAGACCGCGCGCTGCGGACGGGGGATACGATCGGCGGGGTGTTTGAAGTGGTGGTGCATGGGCTGCCGCCCGGGGTGGGGACGCATGTGAATTGGGATGAACGGATGGATGGGCTGCTGGCTCAGGCGGTGATGAGTCTGCAGGCGGTAAAGGCTGTGGAGCTTGGGCGGGGGGTTACGGCTGCCGAGTCCATGGGATCGACGGTGCATGATGCCATCGCCTACAGCGAGGAGGGGGAGAGCGAGCCGGAGGACGGAGGGCCGAAGTTTACGCGGTTTACGCGGGAGAAGAACAACGCCGGTGGGCTCGAAGGCGGCATCTCGAATGGCGAGGATATTGTGGTGCGTGGCTATCTGAAGCCGATTTCGACGCTTCGGCGGCCGCTGGGCTCGGTCAACTTTGCTACGCGGGAGCCGGTGAAGGCGGCCTATGAACGGTCGGACGTGTGTGTGGTCCCGGCGGCGGGTGTGGCGGGGGAGGCAATGGTGGCTCTGACCGTGGCGGGGCTGGTGATCGACAAGTTCGGTGGGGATTCGTTGGGGGAGATGCGACGGAACTACCGGGGATATTGCGAGCAGATTCGGGCGTATTAGAAAGGTGACGGCGAGGGATTGTGAAGATTCATGAGGTGGTGAAGTACCCGGAGGCGGTGCTGGCTCGGCGGGCGGACGAGGTTACGGTCTTCGACCAGAAGCTGGCAACGCTGGTGGGTGAGATGTTCGACAGTATGTATGCCGCGCAGGGAATCGGCCTGGCGGCTCCGCAGATTGCGATCTCGCAGAGGATCGCTGTGATCGATGTGAGCTTCAAGGAGCGTCCAGGAGAGAAGATTGCGCTGATCAATCCGGAGATCATCGAACGGGAGGGCCGGCAGGTGGAGGAGGAGGGATGCCTGAGCCTGCCGGAGATTCGCGAGAAGGTGGTTCGGGCGGAGTGGGTGAAGGTAAGGGCGCTCGACGTGACTGGCAAGCCGTTCGAGGTGGAGGGGACGGAGTTGCTGGCGCGGGCGCTGCAGCATGAGATCGACCACCTGGATGGGGTGCTTTTTATCGACAGGATCAGCCGGCTAAAGCGAGAGTTGGTGCTGCGGAAGATCAAGAAGTTGCAAAAGGCCGGGGAGTGGTAGAAGCTCGCGCGGCTGCGGCTCTCTCCGAGGTGCGACAAGGAAATGTAAGGAAAGGTTCCAATGAGGATTGTGTTTTGTGGAACTCCGGAGTTTGCCGTTCCGACGCTGGAGGCGGTGATTGCGGCTGGGCATGAGGTTGAGTTCGTCGTGACCCAGCCGGACCGTGGGGTCGGCAGGGGGATGGTGTTGCAGGCTCCTCCGGTGAAGGTTTTCGCTGTAAATAGGGGGATTCCGGTGGTTCAGCCGGAGAAGATCAAGCACAATCTCGAGCTGCGGGAACGGTTGGAGAGGATCTGTCCGGATGTGATTCTGGTGGTAGCTTATGGGCGGATTATTCCGGATTGGATGCTTTCTTTGCCGCGGTTTGGGTGCATTAATCTGCATGGGTCTTTGCTTCCGAAGTATCGGGGGGCGGCTCCGATTCAGTGGGCGATTGCGAATGGGGAGACGCATACGGGGGTGACGACGATGCGGCTGGAGGCGGGGCTCGATACGGGGCCGATGTTGCTGGCGCAGGTGGTTCCGATTGGGGTGGAAGAGACGGCGGAGGACGTGTTTGAGGGGCTGTCGGCGGTGGGTTCCGCGTTGATGGTAAAGACTTTAGCTGGGTTGGAGGATGGGTCGGTGCGGGCGGTGGAGCAGGATCATTCTTTGGCTACTTTGGCTCCGATTTTGAGGCGGGAGGATGGGTTGATCGACTTCTCGCGGACGGCTACGGAGATCTATAACCGGTGGCGTGGATTTCAGCCGTGGCCGGGGGCTTATACGACTTTGCGGGGGAAGAAGTTGATCGTTGCGAGGTGCAGTGTGGACCGGGTTCCGGGGGATGAAAACGTGGGATTTGTGGTTGCACAAGATGGTACTTTGTCCGTCAATACTGGACAGCGGTCACGGATTTTGTTGGAGGAGGTTCAGATGGAAGGGAAGAAGCGGATGTCGGCGGCGGAGTTTTTGCGGGGTTACCAGGTGAAGAGTGGCGAGCGGGTGGGGCTGTGACTGAACAGGGCAAGAGGGCTCCGGTGAAGCGGGGGTTTGTCAAGGGGCGGCCGAAGAGTGCGGGGCCGACGCGGTCGGCGGAGGAGGCGCAGGCGAAGGTGTCGCCGGCTCGGCGGGTGGCGTTCGAGGTGCTGACGCTGGTGGGGGCGGGGAAGGGGCATAGCGACGAGCTGTTGCATGGGCCCCGGATGGAGGAGCTGTCGGCGGAGGATAAGCATCTGGCCACGGCGCTGGTGATGGGGGTGCTGCGGTGGGAGATTGCGTTGGATGCGCGGGTGCGTGGGTTCCTGGAGAGGCCGGAGCAGAAGCTGGCGGAGCCGGTGGCGCTGGCTTTGTGGATGGGGGCCTTTCAGTTGCAGCATATGGACCGGATTCCGGCTCATGCGGCTTTGAGTGAGAGTGTGGAGTTGTGCCGGGCGGCGGGGCAGCCTCATGCGACGGGGATGGTGAATGCGATTCTGCGGAAGGTCGCGGCGGCTCAGCGGCCGAAGGAGCGGATCTTCGAGTCGGTGGCGGCGTTCTCCGAGCGGTTGGGGCATCCGCAGTGGCTGGTGGAGCGGTGGGTTGCGGCGTATGGGCGGGATGCGGCGATGAAGATCTGCGAGGCGGACCAGATGGAGCCGGTGGCGGGTGGATTGTTCGCTCCGGTGGAGGTGGTTGAGGGGCGGGCGCGGTTCGCGTTGCCGCAGATGGATGATGGATCGCGGCTGGTGGGGGAGATCTGCGCGGCGGCGGCTCCGGAGGTTGAGGGGCGGGCCCTGCGGGTTTGGGACTGCTGCGCGGCTCCGGGGGGGAAGACGTTGATGCTGGCTCTGCGGCTGGAGGGGGCGGAGGTGCTGGCGACGGATGTGAGCGCGAAGCGGCTGGCGCAGATGGAGGGGAGGCTGCGGCGGTTCGCGTATGCTTCGGGGGTGAAGACGGAGGTTTCGGATGCGGCGAAGCTGGGGGAGTCGGAGGGTGAGTTCGACCTGATTCTGTGCGATGTTCCGTGTACCGGGACGGGGACGCTGGCGCGGAATCCGGAGATTCGTTTGCGGCTGAAGCCGGAGGAGCTGGTGCGGCAGGCGGCTCGGCAGCGGGAGATTCTGGGGGCGGCTCTGAAGCGGCTGGGGCGGGGTGGGCGGCTGGTCTATTCGACGTGCTCGCTGGAGCCGGAGGAGAATGAGCGGGTGGTCGAGGCGGTGGCGGGGGAGGGGTATCGAAGGATTGGGGTACCCGTGGACCGGGTGGTGGGGCTTCGGGATGGGGTGGATTTAGTGACGGCGGTGCGGGATGGGGCTCTGCGGACGCTGCCGGGGGTGCATGGGTGCGATGGATTTTACGCGGTGGTGGTGGAGCGGGTTTAGCGTGGTTCTCCTGTCGGTATAATTTCGCCTCTTATAGGTCGGGCCTTCAGCCCTCTGCCGATTCGCGGTTCGTAGACCTGGGGCTACGCCCCAGGCTGGTATAGGGCGGGTCTTCGGCCCTGAAAACCTCGGCGATTGAGAACTTCTCAAGCAAGCCTTATCCTATCGTCCGGGTGGACGGGTCATCGGCAGGAGTCGAAGTGGCGGTCAGAACTCGACGACCACTTTGCCCAGGGAGCTGGAGGCTACGAGCGCGTGGGCCTGGCTGATCGTCGAGGGGTCGAAGTGTTCTGTTGAGAGAAGGGGTGTGAGCTTTCCTTCATTGGCGAGATTTGCCGCGGAGGCCAGGATCTCTCCGTGATGTGCGCGGCCCTGCCCGGTGATGAGCGGGAGCAGGGTGAAGACGCCGGAGTACGTTGCTCCGCGGAAGGACAGGGGAGCGAGCGAGTGTGATCCCCAGCCGAGGCAGCTAAGGACGTGCCCGGTGTAGCGGCGAACGGAGGCGAAGGAATCGTCCAGGGTCTTGCCTCCGACTGTGTCATAGACGATGTCGAATCCTGCGCCGCCGGTGTATTGGGCGAGATACTCTTCGAGCGAAAGGGCCTTGTAGTTGATCGGGGTTGCTCCGAAGCGCTTCACAATCTCCGCCTTGTCGGGGGAGACGGTCGCGAAGACCTGTGCTCCGAAGGCGTGAGCGATCTGGACCGCGATGTGTCCTACGCCGCCAGCCCCGGCGTGAATCAGCACCTTCTGGCCTGCGTGGATAGCGGCACGATCGACGAGGCCCTCCCATGCGGTGATGGTGCTGAGCGGGAGAGCCGCGACTTCGCGCATGGAAAGGGTCTTTGGTTTATGGGCGAGCAAGTTGGCATCGGCGGCGATCAGCTCGGCGAGGGAGCCTTGCAGGCCACCCACACCGCCACCCATGCCGAAGACTTCGTCGCCGGGCTTGAAGGCTGTGACGCCGTCTCCGACGGCTTCCACGACGCCTGCCAGATCGAGACCAAGTACCGCCGGTAAGGGGTGCTTTGCGTGCGCGGCCAGGCCTGCCCGGATCTTGGTATCCAAGGGATTGACGCCGCTCGCGCGAACTCGAACGAGGACTTCGCCGGCCTTGGCGACTGGATCCGGCACCACGGTTTCGATGAAGTCTCCGCCGGGCTGTTCCACTGTGTACATCTTCATCGTGCTGCTCCTCTTATAGCGGATTTGGTGCTGGTTTAGAGGAAAACAAACGCAGATTCCCTACGGGAATGACAGACAGAAGGGCAAAGACCACTACAGCAAGGCTGACTTTGCTCTAGAACGTGTTGGGCCGAGGCTCTTGTAACCGAGAATATGTCTTACTTCTTGCCTGCGCCTGGTTAGAGGTTGTGGCTCGACAGGAACCGTCGCATCGATGAAGCGATCTCCTGCACATGGGTCTCCAGCGCGAAGTGACCGGTATCGAGGAACTGCACCGTCGCGTTCGGGTTATCGTGCTTGAACCCCTCCGCACCTGCCGGGACAAAGAACGGATCAAACCGCCCCCAGATGGCGAGCAGCGGCGGCTTCGACTTCCGGAAGTACTCCTGGAAGGCCGGATAGAGCTTCACATTATTGGCATAGTCCAGGAACAGATCGAGCTGAATGTCCATATTTCCGGGGCGCGCAATCATGGCGGCGTCGAGCGTGTAACCCTCTGGCGCGATGCGCTCCGGGTTGGGCACACCCTCGGTGTATTGCGACCTGATTCCGGCGGGACTCAAGGCCTGGTGCACGACCTCGCGATGCTCCGGGGTTGGCTCGCGCCAGTACTGCTGAATCGGGGCCCAAGCGTCGCCCAATCCAGCCTCGTACGCATTGCCATTTTGCGAGACGATCGCCGTTATCCGCTCGGGATGTGCCATTGCGAGGCGTAAGCCGGTGGGGGCGCCGTAGTCGAAGACATAAAGCGCATAGTGGCCGAGGTGAAGCGCTTGCGTAAAGGCCTCCACGGTCTTCGCGAGGTTGTCGAAGGTGTACGTGTAGCCGCGTTCAGCGGGGACTTCCGTGAAGCCAAAGCCGGGCAGATCCGGCGCGATGGCACGGTACTTGTCGGCCAGCCGCGGAATGAGCTCGCGGTACTGGAAGGAGCTTGTTGGGAACCCATGGAGCAACAAGATCACGGGCGCGTTTGCCGGGCCGGCCTCGCGATAGAAGATATTCATCCCATCGGCGTGTACGTGCCGAATCCGCGTAACGGGAATCTCGGCGTGGCTCGCCGCGTGTGCGGCAGCTGCGGCTGGAACGGTGGCTGCGGCAAGTATGGTGGTGCCTCTGGTGAGAAAGGTTCTGCGGGTCATGATCGGCTCCTTGGATCGACTTCTTGGCGTTCTGCCAGGTGAGGCTGAAATTCTGTAACCTGTAAATAAGAGTTATAATGGTTACGGGACGATTCAAAGAAAGCTGCGGCGGATGAAAAACGGTGATGAGATCCTAGAGCAAGCAAGAATGTTGAGCGACCATCCGGTCCTTGAGTTTCTGAACACAATACCGATGGTGGACGGCAAGCTGCAGGACCTGCTCCAGAATGACGCCGACGTCGTGAGCGCGCTCACCCGGTTTGGCTGGCCGACGACCTTCGAAGGGACCGGCCTACTCACTGTAGCGAGAAACGTGCGGGAAGAGCTCCGCCGACTTGTAGAAGGCCGCAAAGCGGGATCTCCCCTCGAACTCGCGCGACTCAACGCCTTCCTGGCCCGGGCGTGGAGCTATCTGGAGTTGAACCAGGACAGGACGCGCTCGCTTGCCGTGCGTCGGGTGTGGGAGCATCGGACGCCGGAGCAGGTGTTGGCTCCGGTCGCCGAAGCGGCTGCTGAGTTGCTCGCTGCGGGAGACTTCGAGCTCGTTCGCCGGTGCGAAGGGGAGTCCTGTGTGCTCTGGTTCTACGATCGCACGAAGTCTCACCACAGGCGCTGGTGCAGCATGGCCTCGTGCGGGAATCGTCACAAGGTAGCGGCCTTCCGCAAACGCAGCAGGAAGGCGTGAGTTTGCGCCTGGAGAAAAGACACATCTAGAGCAGATTCGCTGAAGGTGTAGGGTTGTGCGTTGGATGCTGTGGCGGCCGGCCCACCTTAGGCGCGGTGAGACGTTGCGCCGAAGGTGGGGCACCCAACTTTATGGCAACAGGGAATCTGCTCTAAGATGGGCCGATGGTCTTGTTCCCTTGACGGACGATAATACTTATCGTCTAATAGCTCCTAATGCACGATATTCCAAGCCTTGACGCGCGGTCGTTCCGTGAACTGTGTGCGGATCACGGGCTCGCCGCGACCCACCAGCGCCAGATGCTCTACGATGTCATGCGTACGATGCCCGGACACCCCAGTCCGGAAGAGATTTATGCGCGGCTCAAGAGGCGTATCCCCGCGATCTCCCTCGCCACCGTGTACAAGAACATTCATCTCTTCGTTGAACGAGGCGTACTGAAAGAAGTCAGCATGCACCACGGCTCGCTCCGAGTCGAGATGAACGGCCACCCACACCACCACCTGGTCTGCTCCCAATGCAAGGCCATCACCGATATCGAAGAAGAAGATTTCGGCATGCTCCCGACACTGCAGCGGTTGCCCGGGGGCTTTGAGGTGGATCGATACGCGATCGACGTCATTGGAATTTGTGCTGCGTGCCAGAAGGCGAAGAGTAGCTGACAGCCATCCGGTCGCCGAACCGGAGAAGGTGCAAATTGGGCGTACACCTGCCCCAGCATTAGGAGTGAAGGAGCGATATGTCGAACGAAATGAAATGTCCAGTGCCGCATCACGGCAACCCGTCCACCAGCACGGAGACGGCCTCGCCCATGCATGGTGCGGTCACGCACAGCTCGCGGAAGATCTCGCGCAACGAGCATTGGTGGCCGGACCGTCTGGACCTCGCAGTCCTGCACCAGAACAGCAAGCTGGCGGATCCGATGGGGCAGGACTTCGACTATGCGGCGGAGTTCAAGACGCTGGATCTGGACGCGGTGATCAAGGACCTGCACGCCCTGATGACCGACTCGCAGAGCTGGTGGCCGGCGGACTACGGACACTATGGCCCGTTCTTCATTCGGATGGCGTGGCACAGCGCGGGGACTTACCGCACCTACGATGGCCGCGGCGGGGCAGGGATGGGCACGCAGCGTTTCGCACCGCTGAATAGCTGGCCGGATAATGTGAGTCTGGATAAGGCGCGTCGTCTGCTTTGGCCGATCAAGCAGAAGTATGGCAAGAAGATCTCGTGGGCCGATCTTATGATCTTGACCGGCAACGTCGCGCTGGAGTCGATGGGCTTCAAGACGTTTGGGTTCGGGGGCGGACGCGCGGATGTGTGGGTTCCGCAGGAAGACATCTTCTGGGGGTCGGAGCGCACGTGGCTTGGCAGCGACCGGTACCAGGGCGAGCGTGATCTCGACCACCCGCTCGCCGCGGTGCAGATGGGGCTGATCTATGTCAATCCTGAGGGTCCCGATGGCAAGCCGGATCCGGTCGCGTCGGCGCGGGATATCCGGGAGACCTTTGGCCGGATGGCGATGAACGATGAGGAGACCTTCGCTCTGATCGCGGGCGGTCACACCTTCGGAAAAGGCCATGGCGCTCATGATCCGAGCAAGTATGTTGGACCGGAGCCGGAAGGTGCGCCGATTGAGCAGCAGGGGTTTGGCTGGAAGAACTCCGCGGGCAAGGGCAATGCGGAAGACACGATCTCGTCGGGACTTGAGGGCGCGTGGACGACGCAGCCGATCCGGTGGGACAGCGAGTATCTGGACAACCTGTACAACTTCGAGTGGGAGTTGAGCAAGGGTTCCGGCGGGGCGTGGCAGTGGTACGCCAAGGGGGTCGAGGCCAACATTCCGGATGCCCACATCGCGGGGAAGAAGCATTCGCCGATGATGTTCACGTCGGACCTGGCGCTGCGGTTCGATCCGATCTACGAGGCGATCGGCAAGCGCTTCCAGGCCAATCCAGCGCTCTTCGCCGACGCGTTCGCTCGCGCGTGGTTCAAGCTGACCCACCGCGACATGGGGCCGATCGTCCGGTATCTCGGGCCGCAGGTTCCGAAGGAGCAGATGATCTGGCAGGATCCGGTTCCCGTGGTCGATTACGAGTTGATTGGGGATGCGGAGATCGCGGCACTCAAGGAGAAGATCCTGGCGTCGGGCCTTACGATCTCGCAGCTTGTGTCGGTTGCGTGGGCTGCGGCGGCTTCTTTCCGGGGCTCGGATAAACGGGGTGGCGCGAATGGCGCGCGCATTCGCCTGGAGCCGCAGAAGGACTGGGAGGTGAATCAACCTCTCGTGCTTGCGAAGGTGCTGAGCACGCTTGAGGGGATTCAGAAGGAGCTTCGTGAGGCGGGCAAGAAGGTCTCGCTGGCCGACCTGATCGTTCTGGGCGGAAGCGCGGCGGTGGAAACGGCGGCGAAGAAGGCGGGCTATGAGGTGAAGGTTCCGTTCACTCCGGGGCGCACGGATGCCTCGCAGGAGCAGACGGATGTTGCGTCGTTCGGTCCGCTGGAACAGACAGCAGATGGCTTCCGCAACTACCTGCGGCTTGGCCACACGCTGCGGGCGGAGGATCTGCTGATCGATCGAGCACAGCTGCTTACGCTTACGGCTCCTGAGATGGCAGTCCTTGTCGGCGGGCTGCGGGTACTGGGAGCGAACTACCGTGGCTCAAAGGATGGGGTCTTCACTACGCAGCCCGGGGTGTTGACGAATGACTTCTTCGTCCATCTGCTCGACATGGCAACGGAGTGGAAGGCATCGTCTACTGCGGAAGGCTTGTTTGAGGGGCTCGATCGGGAGACAGGGGAGATCCGGTGGACGGCCACACGTACTGACCTGATCTTCGGTGCGAACTCTCAGTTGCGGGCCATCGCGGAGGTCTACGCCGCGGCCGACTCGAAGGAGAGCTTCGTGAAGGAGTTCGTCGCTGCGTGGAACAAGGTCATGAACCTCGACCGCTACGATCTGCGGGTGGCGTAGTTTGTTCTCTGTATGACTGTCCGCAGAAGGGCGCCCGCAAGCTGGCCCTTCTGCGGACTGGCTGTCTCGAACCATGGGCAGTCGAGGAAGAGGATCTGCCTTGAAAGACTTGTTGCGTATCGAAGCCATCGCCTCCAAGCTTCACCTTCCCGACTCCATGTACGAGCGACGAAGCTCTGTGACGGCCAAGCTGAGCCTGGATCTGCTGAATGGTTTGCCGGGAAGAGATGCGAGGCCGGGAAGGTTGATTCTGGTCACGGCGACTACGCCGACCGTCGCGGGTGAGGGGAAGACGGTTACCTCAATCGGCCTGGTGCAGGGGCTGGAGCGGATCGGCAAGAGGGCAATCATCACATCGCGTGAGCCATCGCTCGGTCCCGTCTTTGGCATGAAGGGCGGCGCGGCTGGAGGTGGCAGATCGCAGATTGAACCGGCAGAGAAGATCAACCTCCATTTTCATGGGGACTTCCATGCAATTACGTCGGCCCATAATCTGCTGTCGGCTCTGATCGATTCACATCTCTTCCACGGGAATGAGTTGAACATCGACCCACATGCAGTGACCTGGCCGCGAACCATGGACATGAACGACCGGGCGCTGCGCAGGATCGTCGTCAGTGTGACGGCCCCGGGCAAGAAAGAGCGCGAAGGAAGTGATCGGCAGTCGGGTTTCGTCATCACGGCGGCTTCGGAGATCATGGCGATTCTAGCGCTGGCGCATCATCGCGATGACCTGAGGCAGCGGCTCACGAGCATCGTCATCGGAGCCAATCGCAAGGGCGAGCCGGTGCGGGCGTCCGACCTGGGAGCGGTGGGTCCCATGATGGCGCTGCTTGCTGAAGCGCTGGAACCGAACCTTGCTCAGACTTCTGACGGAACCCCGGCCCTGGTCCACTGTGGTCCTTTTGCGAACATCGCCCATGGCACCAGTTCAGTGGTCTCGCAGCGTATCGGCATGAACCTCGCGGACTACGTGGTGAACGAGACGGGCTTTGCTTCAGACCTTGGATTCGAGAAGTTTATGGATCTGGTGATGCCCTCTTCCGGTGTCAGGCCGGCAGTCGCTGTGCTTGTTACGACCGTCCAGAGCATGCGCAATCAGGGTGAAGGGGAGCTCGAGCGCGGTTTCCCGAATCTCCAGAAACATATTGGGATCATTCTGGGATTTGGTCTGCCCGTGGTAGTTGCGATCAATCGATTCCCGCACGATTCGGAAGCCGATCTTGATGCGCTGCGAGAGTTTTGTGAGACGCATGGCGCTTCGTTTGCGCTCTCCGAGGCCTTTGAGAAAGGTGGCGAGGGGGCCGAGGCGTTGGCGAGAAAAGT
>JAMFSC010000045.1 GCA_026225095.1 bacterium | reverse complement strand
TTGCTGGAGGCGGGCACAACCGTCAGCATCGCTCATCTGGCGCGTGTCCTTGTAAGGCTTGGCTTGCGGCTGAAAAAAAGTCGCTCCACGCCACCGAGCGCGACACGGAAGCCAACCTCCGCCTCCGGGAAGTTTTCCTGGCGCGGATCAAGCAGGTCGCGCCGGAAGACCTGATCTACCTGGACGAGAGCGGCGTGAGCACGCAGCTGACCCGGCTGTATGCGCGTTCGCCACGCGGCCATCGCGTGCACGATGCGGTACCGGGCGGACACTGGAAGATGCTCACCATCCTGGGTGCGCTCAGCCACACGGGCATGCTGGCGGTCATGACCGTGGAGGCGGCCACCGACCGCGAGGTCTTCCTCGCCTATCTGGATGAGGTCCTGTGTCCCAAGCTGCGACCTGGCCACGTCGTCGTGATGGATAACCTCAGCGCACACAAGGTCGAAGGGGTGCGTGAGCGTATTGAGCAGACCGGCGCCGCCCTGCTCTACCTCCCGCCTTACTCGCCGGACCTGAACCCCATCGAAAAGGCCTGGAGCAAGCTCAAACAGAAACTCCGCGCCGCACAGGCCCGCACCGTACAAGCCCTCGATCAGGCCATTGAACAGCTTCTACCAACGCTCACCGCACAGGACGCGCAGGCTTGGTTCAGACTACCCTACCAAAAACTACAGCAATAGGAGAAACGCTCTAGCCCTTGGCCCCTTCGGTCTTCGTGGATAAACACATCGCAGAGGTAGGCGTAGGTCACAGAATCAGTGATGACCCTCGCCATGCCAATCTGCCTGTTCGCCTCCAGCAGGGAGAAACACATGGAGTTTCGCACCGCCCGATCTAAAGACTCGGCAGTCAAGTCGTTCCACCAGCGGGTCTCTGCAAGAAACTCAAGTACCGCATCTGGATCGAGAGCGTCGGGGTTGGTTGAGATGACAAACCCATCCCGCTCGCGGTGGAAATAATTCACATCAGCCACATGCCCTCTCAGCCCGTGAACCGCTCAGCCTGGTCCAGTTCTTGCCCACATAAAACATGATAATGCTGCAAGTTGACGCCAGGATGGATCTCTTCGGCACGCGGTGAAGTATGTGTTAACTATTAACATTTCATGGCGACATTACGGCAGCGACTCCCACTTCTCCAGCAGCGACTCCCACTTCTCCAGCGGAGCGTCGAAACGAAAGAGGAGAAGCGTTGCGCCCAGAATCACTGACGACCCGACCACAGCCTGGGGCGCGAGCCGTTCTCCCAGAACGCCATAGGCCAGGACCACGCCGAAGAGGGGAGTCAGGTAGAGCGACGCCGACGCGATGACAACGTCCACCGTCTTGAGGGCGCGGAGAAAAAGCACCATGGAAAGGCCGTACAGGAAGACGACAAGATAGAGCAGGGCGGACCATTGGATCGGTGCGAGCCGGGCCACACGCGTCAGGCAATGAGGATCGACGAAGAACACCACCGGCAGGCTGAAGACCGTGGCCGACAGATAACTGAACAGAAGAATCTCAAGCCCCGAGAAGTACGCCAGCAGGCGCTTCGAGTACACGTTATAAAACGCCGATCCCAGACAACCAAGCGCAATCAACATGTTTCCGGCGAACTCATGAAGATGCGTCGTGGAGCGAGCGTGTGATTCAAACGGTGAGATCAGAAGAATTCCGGCCAGGCCAGACAGGAGGACCACCACGCGAAGCATAGATAACCGTTCATGCAGAAGCCACACCGCCAACAAGGCGCCGAAGATAGGGATCAGCAGGCTGAGGATCGCGCCGTTCGCGGCGGAGGACCAACTGATGCCGAACGTCATGCCGGCCTGCGCAATCAGTTGGCCGCAGACTCCGGCCATAAAGAACTGCAGGCGGAATCTCCATGCGACGCGAGGCCTCTGTGCCGCACCTTGATCAAGGCAAAGAAGCACCAGAGCCACGAGGGCGATGAAGTACAGCGGCAGCAGCGCGATTGCAAGAGGACTGAGGCTATCCGCGAGCGTCTTCACCGCAACCCCCTGCCCGGCCCACAGCAGGTTTGCGGCCACGAGCGGCAGCACCGCCGAGATCCGACCGCCACGCATTATTGGTTTCTCTGGCCAGGACGAACCCGCACCATGCGAACTCCGAAGGAGTCCGCTCCCGCAGAGCTTCCTTCGAAGAGATGGGGCAATGCGCCCTGTTGCCCTGCAAACTCCCTCGCTACTTGTTCCATCGCTCCTCGGCTGTCTTCTGTCCCGAGCACAGCGACCACGCCGCCTCCCCCGCCGCCAGTCATCTTTGCCCCCGGAAAGCCTGCATCCAGGGCCCGCGCGACCAGCTCGTCGCATGCCGCGGACCCCAGTCCGCACTCGGTGTAGGCCATGTGCGACTGCAGCAGAAGTTCACCCGCAAGCAGCAAGCATCTGCCCGAGTCGACCCACGTGCTTCCCAGCAGTGCAAACAGCATGCGAACGCGATGGTTCTCTTCGCTGGCGTATCGGACCGCGGCACGAACCGGATACTCTTCGTCCGGCGCGATCCTGGTAAACGGATCGACGTGTTCCCCCACGGAGCTAAGAAACTCCCGACCACCGAGCGATTCAGGAAGCCAGCTCTCGAAGCGGCTACGAAACTCCGACGGTGCAAGGTTCGACAGATACCCCTTCCACCGCGAATCCGTCCACCGCGCTATCGTCGACCCCGAATCCGGAACCATCTCGATGCCGAGCCTTTGACCGATCATCTTGTACCCCATGAAAGCCGCGGCCCGCGCGCGCTCATAGGCCACGCTCATGGTCGAACGCGACGCCATCGAATCGATTCCCCAGATCCGAACTCCCCGGGGCAACAAGATTGGGCTGTGAACCTGGCACGGCTGGCAGACAATTGGAAGCAGCCGATTCTCTTCACCACATGCGATCGCCGCCTGATCCATAATGCCGCATGCAGCCCCGGCGACGACATTCTCGACCCACTGCCCGGCCGTGGCCAGCGCGACGCCTTCCAGCCCGACCCCCCACGCGGCGGATACTGCCTTCAGGCTTGCCACCTCCAGCGCCGCCGACGAGCTGACCCCCCTTATGAGGAGGAAGGTCGGAATGAACAAAAAGATCCAGCCCGCCCTTCCGACGGCATCCATGGAAGTTCATCATGAAATAGACCGCGCCCAGCACATAACATCCCCAGCGCCAACCCGCCCGTTCCTCGCACAGCGCACGCAGAGACTCAGGATCGCGAAGTTCCGGCATGCGAAGCTGTAAACACGGCTCCCACTCGAACCGTGTGGCTCCCGGGTTCAGAATTCGAAGCGTGTCGTCGGTCCTGCGCTGCACCGCGACCCATACGGCTTCGCGCAGAAGGCTCTGCAACACCATACCTCCGGTGTAGTCGACGTTTCCCCCCATCACATCCAGCCGTCCAGGAGCCCGCGCAACCCACAAAGGCTCTTCCAGGGCGAAGAAATCATGCGCCCCGACCGTCGCCCCCACCATCCCCTCAAAGGATGCAGTCTCCGGCAGGTCTGGGGCGATCACTGGCATGATGCCGTCAGCTTACCGAAATCTCATTCAAGTACCGTTAACACGCGGTTCAATCCGCAACCCGGACCTCGGCAATCTGCCTCAGCCGAGCGAGATCATCCGCCGAGATGCCGCGATCCGTCACAATCAGGTCGCAATCCTCGACGCTGCACAGGCGATAGGTCGCCTCCGTCCCAATCTTGCTGCTGTCGATCACCAGGACCCGCCGCTTTCCCGCCTGCAGCAGCTCGTGTTGCGTGTCCGGATCATGAACCATAACGCCGCGGCTAAAAGAAATCGAAGCCGCCCCAAAGATCACCGTGTTCGCGAAGATGGAAGACAGGCTCTTCGCGACGGCGTGCCCAATCAGGTCATGGCTGCTGGCCCGATAGACGCCCCCGGAGAGCTCCACGCGAATCCCCTCCGCCGAGGTCAGCTCTTCAAGCACGGCGAGCGAGAAGGTAAAGACCACCACATTACGCCGCGCCCGCAGCTCCCTGGCGACATAAAGCGTCGTCGTCCCCGAATCCAGCACCACCGATTCCCCGTCGGCCACCAACGTAGCAGCCGTGGCCCCGATGCTTCGTTTCGCATTGGACATCCTCTGTAGCCGCTCAAAGAAACTCCGCTCCGCGCCCCTCCAGTGCTCGATTCTTGCGCCTCCCGGAATTCGAATCACCTGTCCCGCCTCGACAAGTTTTTGCAGGTCCCTGCGAATCGTCATCTGCGAGACGTGACATGCCTGGGCGATCTCACCGATGCTGGCGGAAGTGTTTATTTCTAACATCTGAACGATCGTGTCCAGTCTCGACAGTTCGGTAATCTCATTCATCTCTGACACCTTCGCAAGTTGAACTCAAAGGCAATACCGCAATCTTACCCGATATTTGCGACGTGGAAGGCCTCCGGGCATCATAACCCCGTGAAAAATGCCAGCCTCCATCTCAAAATTATTCTGTGACATTTTCCCACAAAATGCGCGCTAATTTGTCCCTTATTAACACACGATTGGTATCTTCGACTCATCGTTGCTGCGCCCCTGGCTTGTTCGCCCAACCACCGAGAGGTCTCGGTCTCGAAGGCACGCACGGAACGCGTTCGAAAGATCTTCACATCTCGAGGTATCTATGCATCTGATCTCCCTTGTCTCTCGTGCCATTGGCCATCCGCAATGCAGCCCCGCACCGCGATCCCGCCGCGCCGCCGCCGGGGCGTGCTGGATCGCGATGTGCCTGGTGCTGTTTTCTTCGCTTTTCTCGACTGCGCGCCCGCTCCACGCCCAGACCTTCTACGGCTCTATCAGCGGAGTGGTGAAAGACCCCCTCGATAAACCGAAAGGCGTTGTCAAGTGCAGAGCGATGCGTGGAGCTGCGGTGAGCAACTCTGTCGCGGCGTGGGTTTGGAGACCGGGGCCGTCACGCGAGTCCTCTCTGCGAATCATTCGATGGAACCGGAGTTCCACCAGCCATCGATGCGGCCTCGTACTGCGGCCATGATTGCTCTGCGAACATCCAGCCTGTGCCGGATGCGAGGGTGCCCACTCAGCAGGACGGTCTAGCTTGCGCCGACCAGGGAATGACTCGGGCTGCCCTCGGTGTGAACTGGCTGCGGCTGCTGGCTTCTCAGCATCCAGTACAGCTTCACCGCCAGCTTTCTCGCTGTCGCCACTTTCGCTACGCCCTTGGGCTTGCTGTGGCAGCGGCGGCGATACTCTTTGCGTAACGTTTCGTCGTGGCGAACCGCCGACTGCGCCGCTTCGACCAACAGCGTGCGCAGAAAGACGTTGCCCTGCTTGGTGATGGCCCCCAGCCGACGGCTGTTGCCCGAGCTGCGTTCGCTCGGGATCAGGCCAAGGTAACTGGCTACCTGTTTGCCGCGCTTGAACCGCGTCACGTCGCCGATCGTGACCACGAAGGCCAGCGCCGTAATCGGGCCCACTCCCGGCTGCGTCCTCAGCAGCCGCGCCTGTGCGTTCTCTTCGGCTGCCCGTTCGACGGCCGTGTTCAGCGCCGCGATCTGTTCTTCCAGCATCGCCAGCAGCCGCAACAGGTCCTCGCGCCGCTTCTTGCTCCATCCTTCCAAAGGAAGGTTCCTCAACCCATCCATGCCCTCCGCGCTCCACAGCCTGCGCTGCTTTTGCACGCCCCGATTCATCGCCAGGTGTTGGAGTTCGGTCTTGATCCGGGTCCGGATCGAGACCAGCTTGTGGCGGTGGATCAGCATCTGGCGCGTGTCCCGCTGGCCAGCGTCCGGAACCCAGATGCGCGGAAAGCGGCCTTCGATCAGCAGCTTCAGGATATGGCTGGCGTCGCGCTTGTCGGTCTTCTGCCTGCGCACATACGACGCCCGGATCTCGGCCGCGTTGCCGATCCAGACTTCATGGCCGAGCCGCTGGGCCAGATCGAGGAACCACTGGCTGTTGCCAACCGCCTCGATCCCGATCAGGGCCGGCGCTTCCAGTTCCCGGTAGAAGCGTTCGGCGCAACCATCCTGATGGGTCAACTTCAACTCCCTCACCTCCCCGGACAACGTATCAACGACCGCAATTTGTTGGTGGCCGGGATGAAAGTCACAACCTACAATCTTCATAAGGCTCCTTTGCTCCCGCGCCAGGCCTCGGTCTCCAACCAAAAGTCTAGCAACGGACCCCATCGGAGCCTTTCGGTTTATTCAATCAGAAGGGAATCTGCGTTTGTTCTCCTCCACACCGCCAAATCCGGTCTGTAGTTGTACCCCAATGCCTGCGGTCTTGAGGGCCAAAGGCCCGTCACATATCAGCCTGGGCCGAAGGCCCAGGTCACCGATCGCAAGTCGGCTGAGGGCTGTAGGCCCGACACATAAGGAGCGAAACCGCACCTCCAGGAGAATGGACCTAATGCTCGAACCTCGACGGATCAGTCCCATCTGGGTTCCACTCGAAGCGAAGGGAAGCGACTCGCTTCCCCCAGTCCGAGCCATTGAAGGCGATAAACGCACAAAAACAGACCACTTCCGAAAACGTAACCGCTGTCCAGTTTTTCCTTGCAACGGCCCACATTGTGCACGCAAAAACTCGTGGTGAAACATTGGGAAAATTGCATCGTCGTCCGCTAACCCGTCTGGAACACCATAGATGCGCGGAACTCACAAAAAACGAAATTTCATACCACTTTATTAGAAGATCAGGACCATATGGTCCGACCAATCGATCATCCTGCTCACTCCAGATACCCGAGGGATTCAAACAGAAGGAGCGATCGATGCCAACGCTGACACGAAGAAAGTTTGTCGAAATTGGGTCGGCGTATTCAGGCGAATGGGCTCAGCGGTCATCTGGATGAGTTCCGCCCGATGTCGGCCCGGAGAGCGGCTGGCTGGGCGGCCGGGGAGAGAACTGGGAACGCGTTGCTAGAGCCGATTGCCTGTTGGTATGAAGTTGGGTGCTCCACCTTCGGCGCAACGTTTCACCGCGCCTAAGGTGGGCCGGCCGCCACAGCTCCGGGCCACGGACTCTATACCATTACCCAATCCGCTCTAAGTCTCGCTCACCTCCTTGAGAGTCAGGGGTTATGACTGGACAGCCGGCTTCGCGCACTACCATTCGGCTGGGTGAATGCGTTCGCTGAGGACCTGGGCGCCGGACGCGTTGCCGGCGATGCTGGTGGTTTTCAGCAGGATTTCGAAGGATTGGAGATGTCCGTGAGCGTCCAGAGCCCGTTCAATGAGCGGCTGCATCTGCTCAGGACTCAGTAGGAACTCGCCCGCGGCCTGGGTGCCGGCCATATTAACGCCTTCGACGAGAAGGACGTGGCCGGTGTTCTCGAGGTTTGGGACATAGGCGATGAGTCCGTACGTGGCGTTGGTGAGATCGCCGGTAATGCTCGCGTACGCGGCCTGCTCACCAGGGAGGGGTTTCGTGTTCCGGATGGTTCCGGATCCACCGAACTCGATGCCGCGGGAGAACTGAAAGTTGAGCTGCGGTTCGAAGAGGCTGACCCAGGGATTGGCGTCGCTCGAGCCGAGCAGGATGGCGTTGCCGGTGTGCAGGTCGTCCATGCGGAGGTCGCGGGCGAAGCGGATGACGAGGCGCTCGGGGACCACGGATTTAAGTTGAGCAAGCTTCGCCGACAGGCCAAGATCGGCCACGCTGGTATAGCGCCGGGCGGCGATTACGGCGACCTTGCTGACGAGCCGCGCCTGGTCCTGGGGGCCGGCGGTTTCGAGCAGCCCCTTTAGGCCCCGATCGATCTCGACTTCGGTACGGTAGCTTCCGATGACGTACTCAGGAAGTGAGACCTTTTCCCTGGTGAAGCTCTGCATCATGACGAGTCCACCGTCGGCCGGAACGACGAAGGTGTCTCGTTTGTCGGAGAAGATCTGGCTCCAGAGGAGGCGACTGGAGCGGGCGGAACGGGACTGGAACCAGTCGAGCCTGCCCTGTCCTGCGAGAAAAGAGAAGAGGCAGAGGGCGGCACACAGGAGAATCGCCCCGGCGATGAGATTCGGGCGCGGGGTCGTATGCAGTGCTTCTTCGCGTGCCGTCAGGACGGGTTCGGCGATCTCTTGCTCAATGTCGACTGACTCCTCCGTTTCCAGGTCTTCGGCGATCTGGGCGGATTCGAACCGGGCGACGCCGGGTCCAACGCGCGGGGCGAAGTCGGGGATGTATCCCCCACGGGGAATTCGCAGGACGACGGGCTCCTCCCAGCCTTCGCGCTTGAAGTAGTCGTCGAGCCGCTTGCGGAGCGTACGGGCGTAGTTGCGGACGATGTTGTCTTCGTTGGAGTTGTAGCCCGGAGGACGGCCGAAGACCTTGACGCCGATCTGCAGCTCGGTGATTTCGGCCTCGCGCCCGCGGATCTGGCGATCGCAGACGTAGCGGAGGAAGCGGGCGAGGAGCTCGGATTTGCCCAGGCTGCGGCTCTCGATGATGCGTTCGACGAGGAGCCGGCGCGGGTCCGGGTCCGGCGCGGTGCGGGCAGTGCGACCCCTGGCGCGGAGATCGGGCGGGGGAGTCTTCTCGGTCTCAGCTATCGGCATGGAAGCCTCCCGGTGGGTTCTCTTCGTGATTCGAACGGTAGTTCAAGCGTAGGCCAGCAACGTGAATGAACCGTAAATCGGCAGGCTGGACGCGCCTCGACGGGGTGTGAAGACGAATTTTCACAAACTCTCAAGTAATTGAAAATACGAGCGTCCGGCTGTTTTCAGAGGGGTATGGAGGGGCTGCACACCGTGTAAACCCCTGCCTTGCCGGCCGGGCAGGGACAACCATGGCGACAGACCCACAACCCATGGACAGAGGGCAGGCTCCGGTGTGTGTGGCATACACGATGTTGGCTTATGGAGGCTTTATGAGTTTGCAGAACGATCCAGGTTGCACTGCACAGACTGCTCGAGCGGGCTATTGGACGGTACGTCTGCTGCGTGGCGCGATGCTCTTTGGCGCAGCGGCTGCATCGGTCGGATTGGTGGCTCCGACGGCGCTGGTTGCACAATCGGATAACTCGGCGATGACGGGTACTGTGACCGATCCTTCGGGCGCCGTGGTACGAAATGCGAGCGTGACGGTGAGGAGCGAGCTGACGGGGACGGACCGGAAGACAGTCACGAACGCCTCTGGACTTTACAGCATCAACGGTCTGGCTCCGGGCAAGTACACGGTGACCGTCCTGGCGGCGGGATTCTCGACCAAGACGATTATCAACGCCACCGTCGATCCTTCAATTCCGGCTACGGTCAACGTCGCGCTGGCGCTGGGAACGAACTCCGAGCGGGTGGAGGTGACGGCGGATGAGACACCGCTGCAGGCAGACTCCTCGACCCTGGGACGCGTAATTACGAGCAACCAGATTGAGAACCTGCCGCTGAACGGGCGGAACCCGATCTACACGGCGCTGACCAAGGCGGGGATCACGAGCGGTCCTGGCAGCCCGATTACGTCGAATGCCTCGGGGGCGGCGAGCAACGTGTCGAGCTTCAACTACTCGACCGGACTGGGGGCCATCCAGATCAACGGCGGACGCGAGCGCGACAACCTGGTCACCTACGACGGGGCCGTGGCGGTTCGAATCCGCGCCAGCGGCGACTCGATCGGCGTGCCAGACCTCGATGCGGTGCAGGAGGTCCAGGTTCTGGCCACGAATTATCCGTCGGAGTATGGGCGTTCGATCGGGGGACAGATCCGAATCATCACCAAGAGCGGCGGCAGCAGGTTCCACGGCAGCGTGTATGAGTATCTGCAGAATCCGGTGATGAACGCCAACACGTGGGTGAGGAATCATACGAACGGGGTCAACAATTCGAACCCGAGTTATCCGCAGATTCTGAAGACCAACTACGTGGCACCGTTCACCTATAACCAGTTCGGGTTCAATGTAAACGGACCGCTTTATATTCCGCACCTGCTTCCGAAGGGGAAGGTGTTTTTTCTTTACTCGGAGGGATTCGTCCACTATCCGCAGACGGTGAACAACCCTGTCACCGTGCCGAACCCGGCGTTCCGTACGGGCGACTTCAGCTCGATCGCGCAGCACATCAAGGATCCGCAGTCCGGCCTGGCGTGTAACCCGACCACCGGAGGGCCGGGTTGCTTTGTCGGCAACATCATTCCGCAGAGCCGCCTCAGTCCGAATGGTGTTGGGCTGCTTTCGATCTTCCCCAACCCTACTCCGAACTTTCAGGTGGGGACCGCGAATCTTCTGCAGGTGGGACGCTATCCAGCTACGCAGCAGATCGATACGGGAAACCTCGACATCATTCCGACAGAGAAGGACTATATCCGCTTCAGGCTGATGCACTTCTTCTACCACGAGGATAATCCGTTCTCCGCGGCCTACGATACGGTGCCGCGGTTGTATGACCGGCCCAACCAGACGGGCTCGCTGAGCTGGGTGCGTACGATCAACTCGAAGACGGTCAATGAGGTTCTGGTGTCGGCCAGCCATGACGCTGCGCGTTTGAGCATCGACACGAGCAGCGGTCTGTACGATCGCACGAAGTATGGGATCAACTACCCATATCTCTTTCCTGGTACGAAGGACATGCCGAACAAGATTCCGACGGTGAAGTTCGACGCAACCAACAGCGGCATCACGGCGATGGATGGAAGTACCTATCCTTCACACTCGCAGGGTGAAATCTTCGACTTCTCCGATACGTTTACACGCGTCGTTGGCGATCACACGTTGAAGGCCGGTGCGTTGTATGAGCGGTCGGGTGAGAACGATCGCGATCAGATTGCGTTTTCGACCTCTACCTCCGGTCAGACCAATAACCAGAATGGGCAGTTCGATTTCAACGGAACCAACAACCTGAACGGCACGGGCTATGATCTTGCCGACGCGGCGCTTGGTCTCTACTACACGTATGCCGAGGTCGGTGCGCGGTCTGAGACTCCATATCGTGCGAACCTGTATGAGTTCTTCGCGCAGGACTCCTTCAAGGCCACGCCAAAGCTGCACCTGGAGTATGGGGTGCGGTATACGAGCATTCATCCCTTCTACAGCCTCTGGAACAACGCGGGAAGCTTCGACCCCGCGTTCTACAATGCTTCCTCTGCGATCCAGGTGAATGCTTCGACCGGTAATCCCGTCGCAGGCACCGGCGATGCCCTGAACGGCACGGTGCTGTGGGGCAATGGCTTTACCGACAGCGCGAAGAGCCATGTTCCGGCGGCGGCGCAGGGTCTGTACGGCGGCCTGTTTCACAACCTGCCGCGGGGTTATACGAATGTGCAGAGGTATCTCTTTCAGCCGCGTGTGGGGCTGGCCTACTCGGTGAACGACAAGACGGTGCTGCGGGCTGGCTTCGGACGTTATACGAATCGACAGGGCGTGTCGGACTTTGTGTTCGCGGGCGGAATTCCACCTCTGCAGCAGGTCGCATCGCTCTCAAGCGGCACGGCGGACAATCCGGGAGCGGGAAGCAACGGAACCTATCCGCAACTCTCGGGCGAGATCGACCAGAACGCACCGCAGCCCGAGGCCTACATTTGGAACGCATCGGCGGAACGAGAGGTTGGTTTCCAGACCGTCGTTCAGGTCTCCTACGTAGGTCGCCACGCTCTCCATCAGCAGTATGGAGCGAACGTCAACCAGCTTCAGCCGGGGACGTTGACCAATCCCGCGAACAAGGGAATCGCCGCCAACGCGCTGCGTCCCTTCAAGGGCTACTCCGCCATCAATCTCGTCGAGCAGGGCGACACCGCCCTCTACCAGGGCCTGCAGGTCGATGTAAACCGTCGCTTCAATCACGGACTAGGCTTCGGCACGGCGTATACTTTTGCCTCTTCACGCGACTGCGCTTCGTTCCAGAAGAGCGTTGTTCCCAACACCTTCGATCCCAAGGCAATATGCGGACCTTCGGACTACGACATCCGGCAGGTTCTGGTGCTGAACGCCGTCTACCAGGTTCCCTTCAAGAGCCGCAGTCGCTTCTTGAATGAATCGCTGGGCGGGTGGCAGCTTACGCAGGTCTACCAGTTCCAGACGGGGGCTCCGTTCTCGATCGCAACCTCGCAGGATATCGCAGGTGTGGGACCGGGAAGCGGTGCGCAGCTTCTGCAGATTACGCCCGGCGCCACCTTGAAGGGCAACGGCGCATTCTCGAACTCGAACACCGATGCCAACCAGTGGTTCGCTGTAAAGAACCCCGATGGCTCGGCCATCTTTACAACAGCCACGGCAGGCACCTTCACTGCGCAGAAAAATCGCAATCTTCTCCGCGCTCCCGGGCAAGAATACTTCAACGCCTCGCTGCAAAAGCGGTTCTCGACGTTTGAGAATCAGTCTCTCAACTTCCGCTTCGATGCCTTCGATTTTCCCAACCATCCCAACCTCAATGCGCCGGATACGACCTACACCGACGCCACCTTCGGCAAGGTAACGAGCAAGAACGCGCAACGAGCGATGCAGGCCAGCCTACGCTACTCGTTCTAGTCTAGAAGATCAGCTTTGCGCCGAACTGCATCTGCCGGGGCGGGTAGGAACCGTTCAGTTGCCCGAACGAGGATCCGCTGGTGGCCGTCGTGCCCAACGAGCTGTAGTTCGTGTGGTTCAGCACGTTGAATGCATCGGCCTGGAGTTTGAACTGGAGCCGATTGGTGAAGTCGAAGAGCTTCGCCAGGGTTACGTCGCCCTGTTGCAACCCGGGCAGCACGACAGCGCCCACGCCGGAGTTTCCAAATGCACCCGCCGGAGGAGCACCGAATGCTGCCTGGTTCAGGTACTGCGCCACGTGACCAGGAAGGCTGAAACGTGGACCCTGGTTGTAGTAGCTTCCGCCCAGATACTGAGCACGCCGGTTGCCCAGCCCACCCACCGGAGAGTTGCCGGTGATGGTGTAGTAAGGTCCGGTTTGCACCCTGGCCACTCCGGTGATCTGCACTCCGCCCACTGCCTCGCGCAGGAAGATATTGTGCCCGCGCAGGGAAGGCAGGGTATAGACGACCGTCGAGATAAAAGCATGCCGGCGATCAATGCTCAATTCGCCGTAGTTGTAGCTCAGGTTCTGCCAGTTCTCGAGCGTCGAATTGTTGCTCGAAGAGTCGCCGAGAGCTTTTGCGTAGGTGTACCCGATGGTGGCGTTCACGCGTCCTCGCCGCTTGGTCAGGTACATCTGCAAGGCGTTGTAGTTGGAATTCGAATCGCTGCGGTTCTGGTTGATCGCCGAGAAGCCCTTGTAGGGATTGAAGTACGCGCTGCTGAACGATGGGTTCGCAGCGACCGAGGCAAGGCTCGGATAGTTGATGTTCGGCTGCCGCAGAAGGTGATGGCCAAAGTTGCCGACGTAGGTTGTCTCCAGCAGGAAGCCGAGCGGGATCTCCTGCTGAACACCTAGACTGTATTGGCCCACATACGGGTTCTTCAGGACGGGGTCGATCGCCGTGACACTTCCCTGGATGCCCGTGTTGTTTGCCGTCCCGCCCGTGATGTTGCCGAGGTTGGCATAGTCGAATTCCACATTCTGCAGGAAGGGTTGCAGGTTGACCTGGCTGAAGCCCACGTTGCCTTCAGGCCGGTAGTAGAAGGTGCCGAAGCCTCCGCGGATGGCTGTCTTCTCGCTGGGGCTATAGGCAAAGCCGACCCGTGGCCCGAACGCGCCATGCATCTTGTAGAGTCCACGCGGTGCGCCTGCCGGGATCAGCGGGTAAGCTGCCGTATTGACGTTCAACACACGCTGCGTCTGATCGGACGGAATGCCCTCTCCGGCGCGAACCAGTCCGTTGAAAGGATTGCCTGATCCTGGAACGACCTTGCCGGCGGTCGTCACCGTGATCGCAGCCGTGGGGTTGTAGACCGAAGGATCGAAATTCGCGTAGTTATTGCCCTGAGCATACAGGGGCGCGATGAGCTGCCAGCGTACCCCGAACTCCAGGCTCAACTGCCTGGTCGCCTTCCAGGTATCCTGTGCAAATGCCTCCGGCTGTGAAAACCGGAAGTGTCCCACCGGATCCGAGCTTGCTTCACTGTAGGAAGCGAAGTTACCGAGCAGCGCATCAGCCAGCGCATTGCCTGTCGTGTTCGGATTTCCGCTCGCATTGAATGAGATGTTGCCGTTGTATGTTGGACGGCCGTTCTGATCGATACGGTCTCGGATGGCCACCGCGCCCACCTTGACCAGGTGATTGCCCTTCACAATCGAAAGCGTATCGCCGGCCTGGATGTCGGTGGTTGGGGAGTTGAGCGCAAAGTATGGTCCGGAGAACTGGGTGAAGTTGGTGATCGCGGTGAGAGGGATTCCGTTCGGATACGTGCCCGCCCCGGGAAAAAGCTTGTTGTATTGGAAGCCGTACGTCTCACGCTGCCAGGTATTGCCCACCGGTGGAATGTGCTGCGACACGAAGCTGAAGTTGGCCGTCGCCTGATTTACTACATTGGGGCTGTAGTTGAAGGTCTCCGAAACAAGATAGCTCTGGCCAGGGCGGTTGCGGGCCGTGGGTGTGGTGGGCAGACCGCCTGGAGTAAATGTGCCGAACGGATCGATGACCGTATTGTGATCGCTGATCCAGCGCCCGAAGATGTTGTTCCGGTTGTTAATGCGAAAGTCCAGACGAACGAACTCCTCGTGGAAGTTCAACGAGGTGCTTGGCGTCACGATGAGGTTGTTGTTGGCTCCGGTCGAATCGACGTACTGGCCGGTCTTGTTGATGAGCGAGTAGACGTTCCCGATTGCCCTGCCGTCGGGTGTGATGAGCGAGGCGATGTTGTTGCTAGGAATTGGTGTTTTGGTGCCGGGATAGAACAACTGCGCGACACCGGCAAAGTTGCCGGCCAGCTGCGCGGAGCTGGGTGTGGTGAGGATGGTGGGAGACTGCTGCTGGCGCAGCCGCTTGATCTCCTCCCCGACGTAGAAGAACAGCCGATCTCTGAGGATCGGCCCTCCGACGCCGCCACCGAAATCGTTATATACGAGGTGAGTCTTGGTGGAGGAGAAGAATGGCCGCGCGTCGAACAGATTGTTGCGCAGGTACTCGAACACGGTGCCATGGATCTTGTTGGTTCCGTTTTTGGTTACGATATTGAAGGCTGGCCCCGATGTACGACCAAACTCCGCGGAGAAGTTCGAGGTCTCGATCTTGACCTCCTGGATGAAGTCCGGTCCGACGTTATTGATCAGACTGCCGTTGCTTCCCGCCGCCTGGTTGTATGCTCCATCCACGGTCAGGTTCGAGGAATCGGCGCGATTGCCGTTGATCACCTGATTGGTCGATGCAAGGCTCGTTGTGACGGAGAAGATATCCGGGTTCGTGACCACCGCGCCTGGAATCAAGGTCATCAACTGGGTATAGTTGCGCCCGTTCAGCGGAAGGTTCTCGACCTCTTTAGTGTCGATGACGTGCGCCAGTTCGCCGCTGGTGGTATTCAGCGCTTCGCCGGAGGTAGCGGTGATGGTGATCACCTCCGTCACTCCACCCACCTTGATGTTGAAGTCCGCGGTGAGGTGGGCATCGGCCGTCATGGTCAGGCCGCTGCGCTTCTCACCGGTGAATCCTGCCTTTGCCGCAGCCACCGTGTAGTCCCCGATGGGAAGGTTGGTCACGACGTAGAATCCGCCGTTATCGGTAGTCACGGTGTGGACGAGACCGGTGCCGACTTCCGTGATGGTGAGCGTAACGCCGGGGATCACGCTCCCGGAAGAATCGGTGACGTTGCCCGCGATCTGTCCCTGCGAGGTCTGCGCGAGTATCGTTGCGGTGCTGAATGGAAGGAGCGCGGCCGGCAGCAGCAGCATGCCCCTCAACGTGAAGTGCCTGAGAGTCTTGAATATCAAATTGCCTCCAAAAGGGATCGAAAAGGATCGAACGCGCTGTCTTCACGAGCTTCGCTTCGATGTGCGAAGGCTCTTTGCTGCAGCGGAATGACGGTGTTCGATGCGGCAGCGATCCTACTGTGCCGGGCAGACAACAGTCAAACTGTTCCAACCACTTGCGGACGAACCAGCTTGCCTTCGCTGGGAAGGGCCATGCGGGTCGTCTCTGCCGCACACCGATCAGACCTGCCTTCCCGGGGGAAGGCATTCCGGGTGAGAGGTGACGTCGCTTACGGTTCCGCAACCATGCGCGGCTCTGGTAGGATGGCCGCTGATCCAAGTGGTCCGACGTCCGTCCATCGATTTTCCACTCGCCCTCATTCACCGCTTCGCCGCAGCTTTACCCAGGAGCCACTTGCATGGCAGCTCTCTTTTCATCGACCGAGGCCGCTCGGATCCGCCACGGCAAGACTCTTCTCGCGCTTCTTTCGATCGTCACGGCCATGGGGCTCCTGGCCGGCCCGCATTCCGCGCAAGCCCAAGATCCGGCGCAGGCGCTGATGAAGACGCTTCTGGTGGGCGTCGACCATCGCACCACCACCTCGCTCAATGGAGACTGGCACTATCTGGTCGACCTGGCTCCGGCGGCTGTGTTGCAAAGTCGTTTGAGTTCGAGCGATCATCTGAAGGCAGCGTTTCCGATCACGCACCGAGTACTGCATTCCAGAGTGCAGGAGCAGCTTGGTCTTTGAGATGGAGGCGACTGAGGGAGAATCGACCCTTATCGATTCGGCGAAGCGGCTCCACTCAAGCTATGGTGATGGCGGCAGAGGAGAAGCTCTTGAATCCGAGCATCGAACGGGTTCTGGACTTGATGCCGCGATGATCCTGCTCGATCAGGTTGTTCAGATCCTTCGGCGAGCGCAGCTTCGTCCGCTTTGGAAGCGAGCCGTCGATCTTCATTTCGCGCACGGCCCGATGGGTGGCGGCATAGCCGTCCAGAGTAATGGTCTCCGGTGGTCGACTCTGATGCCGAAGCGCTTTTCGAAAGAAAGCCTCTGCCGCTGCCACGTCCCGCTTTCTGCTGAGCCGGAAATCAACAGTCTGGCCGGCCTTGTCCGTGGCTCGATACAGGTAAGCCCACTCCCCCTTGATCTTGATATAGGTTTCGTCGACCCGCCACGATCTCCCGGAGGATCTGCTGAAGCGGTTCCAGCGTTTGACGAACTCCGGTGCATACCGCCGAACCCAACGCAGGATCGTCGTGTGGGCCAGACTGAGTCCGCGCTCCGCCATCATCTCGACCAGATCCCGAAAGCTGAGCCTGTACCG
>JAMFSC010000287.1 GCA_026225095.1 bacterium | reverse complement strand
GGCCGAAGATCCTACCTTCAATCTGAACCAGACAATGCAAGCGGCGACGCTGGTTTTGTCGCCCTGCTATTCACAACAGGGTGGATCTTCGAGGTTGCAGGTTTGCTGATTGCCGGTATGGGGCTATACAAGACCGGATTCTTGTCGGGCGGTCTATCCTACAAGACTTACTGGACCGTTGCCGCCGTGGGCTATGCCATCTCAATACCGACGGTCCTCGTCGGGTTACACCATTCGCGGCTGTTTGGGTTCAGCGATGCGATGACGACCGTCTGGATGTTCCTTCCCTATGGAGTGGAGCAGGTCGCCTGCATGCTTGCTAATGCGTCTTTGATTTTGCTGTTGGTGAAAGGCGGCGCACTCCTCTCCGTACAGCGCGCACTGGCGGCCGTTGGGCGTACGGCGTTCACCAACTACATTATGACGAGCGTGGTTTGTCAGTTCTTGTTCAAATGGGGACCTTGGAAGCTATATGGGGCGCTGGAGTTTTATCAAGATGTTTATGTCGTTATGGGGATCTGGGCATTAAACGTACTCTTCAGCAGTCTGTGGCTACGCTTTTTCGTGTTTGGTCCGCTGGAATGGCTCTGGAGATCTCTCACGTATTGGAAGCGTCAGCCATGGCTTCGAATACGCATCGCATGAATCTCATGGCGTGTTCGAGCCGCAGATAAATGCGGATGAATGCTCACCTGTCGAATGGCGGAGTTGCTGCTTCAGTCGCAAGAGTAGCGGTGATTGCTTCTCGCGAATGAGAAACGCATCCTTCCAGAAATTTGCCTGGGCGATTCCCCTCTGAGCGGGCATTGAAGAGCAAGCGGTCGGGGAGTTTGAACCCCCAGCGCATCATCTCGATCTGACGTTCGCCAGCTTCGTTGGTGAAGACAATGGGCTGCATGGACTGCGGACGCAGGTCGTCGCCGGGGGCGAAATCGGTGTCTTCGAGACCGGCCTTCACCTCAAACACCCGCGCGACCTTCTGCTTGTCGGACTTCCGCTTGAACCGTCCACACATGCTGAATCTCCTTGGACGCGGCTTTCGCCATAATTATTCTGCCTTTATTCTCCAATGACTTACAAGGAAATGCACCCTTTCCAGAGCAGGTGGGTTGACGGAACGGCAACCAGATAGGCGAAGATAAAGCGAACACGCCTATGCCCTCCGCCGCCATAATTCGGGTCCAGATTGAATCCACGTTAGCGCAGCGTGTGCCCGCTGCGCTGACACTCAAGATCAAACATGCGCCGGAGGTCTTTGCGAGCGGCATGGCGGAGGTGGACGCCATGCTTGGGGGTGGCGTCCCGCGCGGAACTATCACCGAAGTCAGCGGCCCGTCCTCCACGGGAAAGACTTCGTTTGCTCTTTGCACCCTCGCTTCGATCACCCAGCTTGGCAATGCCTGCGCGTGGGTGGATGTGAGCGATGCTCTGTCGCCGGAGACCGCAGCGGCTTCCGGTGTGGAATTGCAGCGGCTGCTCTGGCTTCGCATGTCTGCGGACCGCAGAACGAAGCTGGCAGATAAGCCGTGGTCCCGGCTGGAGCAAGCTCTAAGAGCGACCGACCTCCTCTTGCAAACCGGAGGCTTTGCAGCGGTCGTGCTTGATATGAGCGATGTGCTGCCGCAACACACACAACGCATCCCGTTGGGGACGTGGTATCGCTTCCGGCTGGCGGCAGAACATGCGCGCACCGCGTTGGTCTTCCTCACACAATCACCCTGCGCCAGCAGTTGCGCGACGTTGTCTCTTCGCTGTGAACCGGCTGCGGTTGTGCCCTTCAGTAGCCAGGGCGAGACCCCGTTGTTCGAGCGACAGCAGTACCAGTTCGCGCGGGAACGCAATCGCAACGAAAGCTCGCCGTTCCTGCAACGCAAGCCGGCGCAGCGCGTGAACTGGTCGGCTGAGACGCTTTGGTCGAGGGTGCGGTGATGTATGCCGTTCTCCATCCCTCGAACTTCTTCGCACAGGCCGCGGCGCATCAGAGCCCGGAGTTGCGGAAGCGACCGTTTGTCGTGCTGGATGGGGAGCCGCCAACCGAGATGGTCTTTGCGGCGAACCATGTCGCACGTTCTCAGGGTGTCGAGGTCGGGATGACTCGGTTACAGGCCGAAGCGTTCCCGGAAGTCACCTCACTCCGGCGTGTTATCGAGCATGAGCATAAGGCCCACGCCACCCTTCACCATGTTGCGTGCATGTTCTCGCCCCGCATCGAGTCGGTGGAAGAGCGCCCCGGCACGTATGCTCTGGACATTCGCGGAATGGATCTTCTGTTCGGCGATGTCGGACAGCTCGCGAACAAATTGCGACGGAGTGTAATGGCAGCGGGTTTCCTTGCCAACATCGCCGTCGCAGAAAACTTCCACGCTGCGGTGTCTCTTGCATGTGGCAGAACTGGCGTCTCCGTTGTGCCGTCCGGTTGCGAGGCGCACGCGATCGGTCAGCTTCCTGTCACGGCGTTGCATCTTGCACCGGAGCATGAGGCGACCTTTGCGGCCTGGGGTATTCGCACCTGTGCGGAGCTGGCCGCCTTGGCTGAGACCGATGTCATTGCACGTCTCGGGCAGGTTGGAAAGAAGCTGCATTCGCTCGCCCGTGGGGCGTGGCCTCACCTGATGTTCCCGATAGAACCGAGCTTTGAGGCCGGTCTAGTGGAGCGCATGGAGCTAGACTTTCCGGTAGAGGAGTTGGAACGTCTGCTGTTTCTACTCTCCCGCATGACGACGGCACTGCTGGAGCGCGTTCGAGGGAAAGCACGGGCCATTGCCGCGCTCCGGGTCGTGCTCCGGCTCGACGGCGGCGCTCAGCATGAGCGCACCGTTCGTCCTGCGCTGCCGTTGCAGGATACGGCGACACTGCTCAAGCTCATTCAACTCGACCTGGAGACACATCCTCCGAGCGCGGGGATCGTTGGTTTGGAGCTGCACGCGCAGTCTGCCGCGCCGTATCGAGCGCAGCATGGTCTCTTTCTCCCGCAAGCGCCGGAGCCGGGACAACTCGAAGTGATGCTCGCCCGAATGCGGAAGCTCCTGGGAGAGCAAAGGGTTGGCTCGCCGGAGCTGACGGACGACCATCGACCGAACGCCTTTCGCATGGTTCCGTTCGAGCCACCGCCGCCACGTCGGAACGAGAGGCAGTCGCTCTCGACGCCTGTAGCTCTGCGCGTCTCACGTCCACCGCACATGGTCGGTGTTGCACTTGCGAACCATACACCTGTGCGGGTCTTCTGGGATGGAGCGGCCTATGCCGTTCGCGATGCTGCTGGTCCGGTACGTGTGAGCGGACAGTGGTGGTCGGAAGCAAACTGGTGCCGCGAAGAATGGGATGTACGGCTGGAGAACGGCACTGTGGAGCGGCTCTGTCGCATCGCCTTCGATCCACGCTCCCGCTGCTGGTATTTGCAGGGGACATATGACTGACTATGTGGAACTGCACGCACGGTCGGCTTTCAGCTTCCTCGAAGGTGCCACTATGCCGGAGTTCCTGATGCAGCAAGCGGCGCATCAGGAGATGCCTGCGATGGCTCTGCTCGACCGCAACGGTCTGTATGGAGCAGCGCGCTTTCACATGGAAGGAACACGATGCGGGGTGCGAGCGCACATCGGCGCTGAGGTAGCGGTAAGTGATCTGGGCCAACGTCTTCAACCTGCCGCGTATCTTCCCCATCAGCTTCCTGCTGAACCTGTACGCTTGCCGCTTCTCGCTGAGTCACGCATCGGCTACCAAAATCTCTCACGGCTGCTTACGCAGTTCAAGCTACGAGAGGCGACAAAGGCTGAAGGCGCGGCGACGGTTGCGGACGTGGAAGAGTACAGCAAGGGTCTGGTCTGCCTGACGGGTGGCATCGAAGGCCCGCTGGCTGCGGCGTTGGTTCGCGGCGGTTACGATGCCGCACACAAGGCCGTAGAGAGATTGGTACATTTTTTCGGTTCTGGGAATGTCTACGTCGAGTTACAGCGCCATTTCGACCGTGAAGAAGAGCATCGTAACCGTGCGGCGATTCGTATTGCGCGTTCCCTGAACCTGCCGCTGCTGGCAACGGGCGGCGTCAGTTATGGCACTCCATATGAGCGCGAAGTGCTCGACATCTTTACGTGCATCCGTCATCGCAAGACTCTCGATACGGCTGGGCGTCTCCTGAGCCGCAATGCGGAGCGGCACTTGCACACAGCAGTCGAGATGCACCAGCTCTTCTACGATTATCCCGAGGCCATTGCCAACACCCGCGAACTGTCCGACCGACTGCAATTTCAGATGACCGGACTCGGATACGAGTTCCCGGCGTATCCCGTGCCTGACGGAGAGACGATGGATTCGTTTCTCCGAAAGCGTGTGGATGAAGGGATGCGTCGCCGCTATCTTCCCAAGAATGACCCGGCACTTTACGAGAAAGCCAAGCGGCAAGCGGAACGCGAGCTGCGGCTTATCGAAAAGCTGGGGTTGGCTGGGTACTTTCTTATCGTGTGGGACGTGGTCTGCTTCTGCAAGGACAACGGGATTCTCATTCAAGGGCGCGGCTCGGCAGCGAATAGCGTTGTTTGCTACGCACTCGAAATCACCATCGTCGATTCGGTAGGGCTGGACTTGCTCTTTGAGCGATTCCTTTCGGAGGAGCGTGGCGAGTGGCCGGACATCGACCTCGACCTGCCTAGCAAAACCGATCGCGAGCGTGCGATTCAGTATGTCTACCAGCGATACGGCGAGTTGGGCGCTGCCATGACAGCGAACATCATCACCTTTCGTAGTCGGTCAGCCTCGCGGGAAGTCGGCAAGGCTCTTGGTTTCGATCAGGAGACGGCGGCGAAGCTCGCCGGACTCATGAGCGCATGGGAGTGGAAGGCTCCAAGCGATACGCTGGAAAACAGCTTCAAGGCGGCGGGCTTCGATATGAAGCATCGCCGAATTGTTCACTACCTACAGAAGTGCGGCGACGTGTTGCGCCTTCCCCGCAACCTCGGTCAGCATTCCGGGGGCATGGTCATCTGCCAGGGGCATCTCGATTCGGTCGTGCCAATTGAACGCGCTACGATGCCAGGCCGGACGGTCGTGCAATGGGACAAAGACGATTGCTCGGACATGGGCATCATCAAGGTGGATCTTCTCGGGCTTGGGATGCTCGCCGTCCTGAAGGATGCCGCTTACCTTGTCCCGCAGTATTACGGCGAGCAACTCGATTACGCGCAGCTCCCGCAGGATGATGCCGTGTACGAGAGCATTCAACAAGCCGACACCGTTGGCTTGTTTCAGATTGAGAGCCGGGCCCAGATGTCTGCACTGCCCCGCACTAAGCCAAAGTGTTTTGCTGACCTGTCCATGCAGGTTGCCATCATCCGCCCTGGCCCGGTGACGGGAAAGTTCGTCAATCCCTATATCGCCCGCAGGCTCGGTAGAGAGCCCGTCACCTATCTTCATCCATCGTTCAAACCGTTTCTGGAACGAACGCTTGGCGTGCCCCTGTTTCAGGAACAGGTGATGAAGATTGGGATGGTCGCGGCGAACCTCACAGGCGGCGAAGCCGAG
>JAMFSC010000286.1 GCA_026225095.1 bacterium | reverse complement strand
TTGAGGATGGAGAGGCCCTGCTTCTGGTCGCCGAGGTCGGCCCAGCGGAGGGCGGGGACCTCGAATTGCGCCTTCTCCCAGGAGTTGTTGCGGGTGGTGGTGCGCTCGATGGAGCCGTAGGGGATCTCGTAGGTCGCCTTAGGGGCGGTGGCGGAGACGGGGAAGGAGGTCTTGAGGAGGACGTGGGCCTCCTGCCAGTCGATGTCATTGGCGACTCGGATGGTGTCGGCCCCGAGGTCGAGGGAGATGTCCTGGATGAACTTCGACTTCTGCCAGGTGCGGGTGATCCGGATGGTCTTGCGGATGGGACCGTCGTCGGTAAGGGCGACGGAGTCGAGGGCGGAGATGGGCGTCATGGTGCCGTCGAGGGTGCCGGGGTCGATGTTCCAGGCGTCGTACTGTTTGGGTAGATCCTTCCAGGTCTGGAGCTGATTGCCGCACGCGCCGGGGGCGATGAAGTTGGTCTTGTCGGCCGCGAGGGTGATGGAGGTGATACAGCCGTTTTGCTTGTCGATCGCGACGTTCAACTTATTGTTGCGCAGGACGTATCCTGCGGCGGTCTGGTCGGCATGGAGGGGGCTGGGCGGGGTGGGCTTGAGGGGCAGTTCGCTGGCGTTGACGAGGGCGAGCGTCGCGTATCCCAGGGCGGGGATGTCGTCGGTGCGCACGAGGAGGTGGAAGGTGTTCGTGGATGCATCGTGCGAGACGACCTGTGTGGGCAGCGGGCCCTTCGGTCCGGCGATGTAGACGTTGTCCGCCGGATGGTTGCGCTGAACCGTGACTTCGACGACCTCGCTGCGCGGCCATGCCATGGTGTTGGTGACCAGGATCGGGGTTCCGGACTGGGTGGAGGTGTCGATGTGCGCGGCGAGGGTGTTGAGCGAGGCTTCGGCGATCTCCTTGTCGGAGTGGAAGACCTCGGTGTAGTCCTTCTGGGCGTCGCGGTAGATGACGGCGATTCCTGAGCCTGCCGCGAGATCGTGGAACTGATTGAACGTGATCTTCTTCCATGACTCGGTGAGGGCATCGCCCGGGTAGGGCCTGCCGTTGAGCCAGCCGAAGGAGGCGAGTTTCTCAGCGTCGAGGGTGGCGACCTCGGTCTTACGGTTGCCCTTCTTGTGGTTGGCCTGCGAGGTCATGATGCCGCGGTGGTATTCGAAGTAGAGCTCGTCCTTCCAGGTGGGGAGGCCGATGAGACCAGGCGCGGAGGGCTGGGGGTAGGTGTAGCCCTTGGCGATGGAGTCGTAGTTCCAGGTGGGCGAACTGGCGCTGAGCTTGCCTTCGATGTCGGTGAAGAACTGCTGGGCGGTGTGATAACGCATCGTCGGGACTGCGTCCTTGCCGTCCTTGCCCGCGGTGATCCAGTGGTCGGCCTGGTCGAGCATGGCGCGGGTCGGGCCGCCGCCGTGGTCGCCTACGCCGTAGAGGTCCATGTGCTCGGTCGTGCCGGGGTTGCGCTGGGCGGACTCTGCGAAGTCAGCCGAGATGCGGGTGGGGTTGACGTCGCCGTGGGTGTAGTCGGTGGGGAAGTAGGTGAGGACCTTGGAGCCGTCGGGGGACTCCCACCAGAAGAGGCGGAAGGGGAGCTGGTTGGTGTCGTTCCAGTGCATCTTCTGGGTGACGAAGTAGTCGAGGCCGGAGCGCTTGTAGATCTGCGGGAGCTGCCAGTTGTAGCCGAAGGAGTCGGGGTTCCAGCCGATGCGGGCGGT
Source organism: bacterium (assembly GCA_026225095.1). Taxonomy (GTDB): domain Bacteria; phylum Acidobacteriota; class Terriglobia; order Terriglobales; family Acidobacteriaceae; genus Edaphobacter. The sequence continues at coordinate 9,009 of JAMFSC010000286.1, read as the reverse complement.
GGTGTCGTACTGCGACTTGAAGAAGCGCTGACCGACGAGGAGCTGGCGGACGAGGGATTCGCCATCGGGGATGTTGAGGTCGGGCTCGACCCACATCCCGCCGACGACCTCCCAGCGACCCTCCTTGATGCGCTGCTTGATCTGGGCGTTGAGCGCGGGGTACTTGTCGGCCATCCATTCGTAGTACTGGGCGGCGGACTGCGAGAAGGTGTAGTCGGGGTACTCGTTCATCAGTTGCAGGGCTGTGGTGAAGGTGCGGTGGACGACGTCGACGGTCTCGGAGGCGGGCCAGAGCCATGCGGCGTCGATGTGGGCGTTGCCGGTAAGGTTCAGCTTGGCCTGGGCGACGACGGGCGCGAGCGTGGCGAGGATGGCCTGGGACTTGCGGAGGGAGGCGTCGAAGGCGACCTGGTTGTCGGCGGTCAGGGCCTTCAGGTCGATGGCGGCGATGGCCTCTTCGACCTTGGGCAGGAGGTCTTTGCGGGGGGTTGCGAGGGCGGGGAGGATGTTGGCGGCGGTGATGGCCTGGGTGCGGATGTCTTCGGGGCTGGGGCGGGTGTTGCTGGCCGAGGGATCGGGCTCGATGCGGAGGTTGACGCCGGAGAAGGTCTTCTCGTCGACGGTGCGGAGGAGCTTGACGGCGACGAGGACCTTGTCGCCGGGGTGGGCGGGTTCGAGCAGGACGATGGGCTCGAGGTCGTCGCCGAGGGCTACGCGGCGGCCGTTGAAGTAGATGATCTCGGGCATGGGACCGTTGGCGTCGGCGCGGAACTGGAACCAGATGCGGGCTCCGGTGATGTCGTAGCCGTTGAGGGTCTTGGGGACGGTGATCTCGCGGCGGTACCAGACGGCGTCCTGCGGGGCCTTGGCGCGGGGGCTGACGAGCGGCCAGGCGGAGTCGTCGAGGGTGGTGGATTCGCCGTGCGGGATGTCTCCGGCGTGGAAGCGCCACTGGCCGGGGGGGAGGGCGTTGAGGGTCTCAAGGGTGTGGAGCTTTGCGATGGCCTCGGGGGAGAGGTTCTTCTGCTCGCGGACGGGCGTGAAGGACTGGGCGAGAGCAACGGTCGAGACGAAGGCCAGGGCGAGCGAGCAAGCGGAGAGACGCATGGGGGGAAGGGTAGCAAAGGAACGCGTTGGGGGGAAGGGACGTATGACCTAACGACTGGTCCTGCTGGACGGCGCCACTGCGCGTGGTGCGGTCACGGGGCCTGCGGCAAGATCTTGGTGACGCGTACACCAGGCTTCGCCTGGGTGCCCCCGGTGGTCGCAAGGGGAGATTTCGCGTGGGGCGGGGTTTCGCATAGACTGCTGGTGCTGACACAATCCTTTTTTCGAGGCACGGATATCTTGAACTTTGCTCGCGGTTCCCTTCTGCTCTCTTCTCTTCTGGCCTGTGGCACGTTCGCCGGCGCGCAGTTGCAGGGAAACACCATTGCGACGACGGCGAAGCATGAGGTGCCGGCGATTCAGGATACCGAGACCGCCGCGCAGCGGGATGCGCGGATGGCGTGGTGGCGCGAGGCGCGGTTCGGGATGTTCATCCACTGGGGGCTCTACTCGATTCCGGCAGGGACGTGGGATGGGAAGCAGGTTCCGGGAATCGGTGAGTGGATTATGAATCGTGGGTCGATTCCTGTGGCGGATTACAAGGCGCTGGCTCCGAAGTTCAACCCAACCAGCTTCAACGCGCATGACATTGTGGCGACGGCCAAGGCTGCGGGGATGAAGTACATCGTCATCACGGCCAAGCACCATGATGGGTTCGCGATGTTCGACTCGAAGGCGAATTCGTTCAATATTGTGGCGGCTACGCCCTTTAAGCGGGATCCGATGAAGGAGCTGGCGGAGGAGTGCAGGAAGCAGGGGCTGAAGCTGGGGTTTTATTACTCGCAGGATCAGGACTGGACGGCTCCGGGGGCGAGCGCGTACAAGACGGGGGATCATCAGCCGCCTGACTTTCATTGGGACAAGGCGCAGGATGGGGACTTCGATACGTATCTGCATACGAAGGCAATTCCGCAGATCAAGGAGTTGCTGACGAACTATGGGGAGTTTCCGGTGGTGGTGTGGTTCGATACGCCGACGAAGAACATGTCTGCGGAGCGCGCGGCGGAGGTGGTGGCTCTGCTGAATCAGCGTCCGAACCTGATCTGGAACAACCGGCTGGGCGGCGGGTACAAGGGGGATACGGAGACTCCGGAGCAGTTTATTCCGGCTCAGGGGTATCCGGGGCGGGACTGGGAGGCGTGCATGACGATCAACGATACGTGGGGGTACAAGAGCTACGATACGAACTTCAAATCGACCGAGACGCTGCTGCGGAATCTGATCGACATTGCGAGCAAGGGCGGGAACTACCTGTTGAACGTCGGACCGGATTCGATGGGGGTGATTCCGACTCCGGAGATAGCGCGTTTGCAAGAGGTTGGGGCGTGGGTCAAAGTCAATGGGGAGGCCATCTATGGGACGGGGCCAACCTCGTTCGGGGCGGAGGCGGGAGCCTTCTCGGCGACGGAAAAGGATAAGAACGGGAAGGCGAAGTTTGTGCCGAGCTGGGAGTGGCGGTCTACTACGGGGAAGGGGAAGATTTATCTGGAGATCTTCAAGTGGCCTTCGAATGGGGTGTTTCATCTCGCCAAGGTAACCAAGACCGTGACGGGGGCTTATCTGCTTGCAGACCCCCAGCGGAAGGCTTTGAAGGTGACCAAGGTGGGGGATGGGGTGGATGTGATGTTGCCGGGGAGGGCGGTGGATCCGGTGGCGAGTGTGGTGGTGTTGAAGACTCAGTGAGGACGGAGAGCTTGCATGAGAGACCAGACGAAGCTTGCACTGTCTGCTGCTATCGCAGTCCGCACGTTGACGCTCGTAGCGGCCGTCGGCTTCAGCTTCTTTGATGTCGTGACCGCTGTGCAAGGCAGTGAGCGGCTTCAGGAAGTGCCAGCCACAGCGCCTAGCAATGTCTTAGGCCAGTCGATTCTGCTGCCTAACGGGCACAAGATGTTCGTGGAGTGCTCTGGAGGCGAGCATTACGGCCCAACAGTCATCCTGGCAACCGGTCGAGGCCTCGGCTCCTATGAAGCCTGGGCTCTGGTTCAATCGCGGGTTGCATCTTTCGCGCGTGTTTGCAGTTATGATCCGCTCGGCTACGGCAAAAGCGATCCGGTGGGAGGAGATCATCCTATCGATGAAGTTGTTGGCAATATGCACGATCTATTCCATGGAGCGCATTTGAAGGAGCCCTATATTCTCGTTGGCGCCTCATTGGGTGGTGTTCTGATTCGTCGATATGAGCAGCAATACCCTTCGGATGTGGCGGGTTTTGTGTTCGTCGATTCCGCTCACGAGGAAATGGAGTGGCGCGATGCACGGATATCGACGACATTTGATGCGAGTTGGAATGATGCGAAGTATCTGCGGAATAATGGTCTATTCGCTCCGAATCAAAGCCTTGCATGGCGCGACGATGTGCCAATGATCGTCCTCGAACGAACCGATCTCCCCCCGTGTGCCGCATTTCCAGGATTGAATCAATCACAGTGCGAGGCGATCAACCAGGTTTGGCATGACCTGCAGGTCGACCTATCACGTAGATCGAAGTATGCGGAGTTGCGACCCATTGCGGGTTCTGGGCACGCGATGCAGCAGCAAAAGCCGGAAGCGATCGCCCAGGCCATTCACGATGTACTCGATCGACTCAAGGCCACGCGCGCTGACGGCTCTGCCTCAAGAAGATGAAGGCTGAAACCGGGATACGGGGGTCTCTCCACTTCGCTACGCTTCGGTCGAGATGACGAAATTTTGAGGGGCGCGTTTCGGTCCAGATAACGAGTCTCTGTGGCGCGGCGTCGCTGGGCGATCTTGCTCTAGTAGCCTCCGGAATCGCCTCCTCCTGATGCGAGGTTTTCGAAGCGGGTGTAGTCGGCGAGATAAGCCAGGTGGACGGAGCCGGTGGGGCCGTTGCGCTGCTTGGCGATGATGATCTCGGCCTTGCCCTTGGACTCGGGGTCTTCGTCGCCGTTCTCGTCCTTGTTGTAGTAGCTGTCGCGATGGATGAAGGCTACAACGTCGGCGTCCTGCTCGATGGAGCCGGACTCGCGGAGGTCGGAGAGGAGGGGTTTTTTGTCCCCGCCGCGCTGCTCGCTCGAACGGGAGAGCTGGGAGAGGGCGACGACGGGGACGCGCATCTCTTTCGCCAGGGCCTTGAGGCCGCGGGAGACGGCGGAGACTTCCTGGGTGCGGTTCTCGAACTTCTTCTGGGAGCCGGAGACGGAACCGGTCATGAGCTGGAGGTAGTCGATGACGATGAGGTCGAGGCGGCCTTCCTGCTGCTTGAGGCGGCGGGCCTTGGCGCGCATCTCGGCGAGGGTGATGCCGGGGGTGTCGTCGATGAACATCTTGGATTCCATGAGGCGCTCGAGCGCGGCGAGGAGCTTGCCCTTGTCTTCGCGGGGGAGGAAGCCGGTCTGGATCTTGCGGGAGTTAACCAGGGCCTCGGAGGCGAGCATGCGGCGGAGGAGGGATTCCTTCGACATTTCGAGGGAGAAGACGGCGACGACCTTGCCGTCGCGGACGGCGGCGTTCTGGGCGATGTTGATGGCCCAGGCGGTCTTGCCCATGGAGGGGCGGGCGGCGATGATGATGAGCTCGGACTCCTGCAGGCCGGAGGTCATGCGGTCGAAGTCGGTGTAGTGGGTGGCGAGGCCGGTGATCTCGCGGCCCTGCTCGTAGAGCTTGTCGATACTTCCGAACGACGAAGCTACGATCTCCGCAATGCCTGAAAACGAGCGGGTGATGGCCTGATCGGCTACCTCGCCGAGGCGGGCTTCGATGTCGGAGAGGACGTTGATGGCCTCGTCGGACTGGTCGGAGGCGCGGCCCATTCCGTCGTTGAAGATGCTCATGAGCTGGCGGAGGAGGGATTTGTCCTTGACGATGCGGACGTAGGACTCGATGTTGAGATTGCGGGGGATGCCTTCGGCGAGGTATGCGAGGTAGGGGGGGCCGCCGATGGCTTCGAGCTCTTTTTTGCGGGAGAGGGCCTCGCGGACCGTGATGAGGTCGACGGCGTGGCCGAGCTGCATGAGGTCGAGCATGACCTGGTAGACACGGCGGTGGGAGTCGAGGGAGAAGTCCTCTGTTTTCAATCTGCCGGTGGCGTCGTTGATCGCGAGGGCGTCGAGGAGCATGGCTCCGAGGATGGCGACTTCGGCGTGGAGGGAGGAGGGAAGGCCCTGGATGTCTTCGAGTTGGGCGAGCGTAGCCATGAGTCCAACTTTCCGCTAAGTGGCGCTATGGATATCCGGCGAGGATGTGGGAAAACCGCCTCCAAACCTCAGGGATAACAGGAATGCGGTGTTCTTTCAATAACTTGGCGGGTACCAAAAAGTTGGGTTTTCCTACGCGGAAGTCTTTCAGTGCAGAATGAAAGGGTGAGGTGATGGGCGATGGGGGCAGATAAGGTTTTGCCGGTTCCGCCGGCTGCGGCGCGGGATCGGGCTTCGTTTGAGGTGATGCGGGTGTGGGTCGCCGAGAAGGGGCAGCATGTGAGCATTCAGAGTGGGGCGTGGGATGATCCGTTTGCTTGGGGGATTGTGCTGGCGGATCTGGCTCGGCATATCGCGGAGGCGCACCGGATGCAGGATAAGAAGGTCGATCCGGAGAAGTTTCTGGAACGGCTGCTGGAAGGATTCGAAGCGGAGATCGAGGACCCGACGGATGAGCCGGAAGGGGAGATGACGGAGTAAATTCGCGCGGTAGAACGTGGGCCGTTGTACGGAAAAACTGGACAGCGGTCACGTTCTAAACGTGGTGGGAGCCGCGGCTGGAGCGGGGTTTCGCGTTTTGAGTTCGGGATTTTTCGATTTGTGGGTTTGGCCCTTCACGTGCGCTCGGGGGATGGGCACTTTTTGTCAAGTCCAGGCTCGCACGACGGAGGGAGGGCGGTTCGTCGCGATGGTAGACTTCCTGTGAAAATGTGCCTCGCAGGGAGCGACTCTTGTTGGACGACTTCAAAGTGCATGTGAAGCTCAAGCTCTCGGGGCTGTGGTGCTCCGTCATGTTTTGTTACATCTACGGGGACTATTTCGAACTTTATCAGCCTGGGAAGATGCAGGAGATGCTCTCCGGCAGAACAGCATTGGGTCCGGCGAGCCAAGGTGCGCTGCTGGGCATGGCGACCGTCATGGCGATTCCAAGTCTCATGGTTTGTCTGTCGCTGATTCTTCCGGCGACAGCAAGTCGTTGGCTTAATCTAGTCTTCGGAGCCTTGTACACGGTCATCATGGTCCTGGCGATCCAGAAGAGCTGGCACTTTTATGTGTTCTTCGGCCTGATCGAGATTGCTCTGACGCTGACGATCGTCTGGCATGCGTGGACGTGGCCGAGACGATCCGATTCGTAGACAGTTGCGAGGACCGCGATCCGGGTGCAGGAGATGGTGGGGGAGACGTTTCTGAGCGTGTCGGGGAGTGCGATGAGCGCTTCGGGAAAGCCGCCGGCGCTGCGGCTGGCGATCGATCGGTTTATGAAGGAGAGCGGGGTCGAGGTGCGGCCGAGCCATGAGGTGGATAACCTGGGCGGGATCATGTCGCTGATCGTTTCGACGGGTGGGATTGCGATTCTGCCAGCTTATGCGAAGGCGTTTCTGCCTGAGTCGGTGACGACTCGTCCGCTGGAGGGGGTTACGCCTACGATCGATCTGTCGATTGGATATCGGAAGGGGAATGACTCGGCGGTGTTGAAGCTGTTTCTTTCGAGGGTGGGGGAGCTGGGGGCGGGGATCGAGAAGCCGGTTTTGCTGGATGGGGTGGGGGGTGGGGTGGGGGTCGTGCGGGGGCGGAGGGGGGTTGGGGTTTGATCGTCTCGGGGGGCATCCCCATTTACCGGTTGCAAGTCTCCTTCTTCAAGGAGATAGGTGGTGCCTGGGCTGCAAGCAATCGATATCGAAAGGACTTACGGAGAAATATCAGCAGGCAAGGACTCATCTCTGGGGGGAGGAGCCCTGCTGCTTGTGCAGTTTCGTGAATGTTCTCAGTGCGTTCGAACATTTGAATTGCTCACCGGGATGTTCTCCAACCCGTCCTAAAGCCGAGCGCTCTATTGAGCGCAAACGGCCCACAATGCAAGGCGCCCACGACTTCGCAAACATCTGGGACCCTGCGATTCGCTCGCTGCGCGGACGGCTTGGAGCCCTCCATCGTGACGACGGTTCGGTCCCCTGGGGCAGCAAGCGCGTATGCGATTAGGAACGGATCACGGCCAATTTTCTCCACCTCATCGTCTCGAAGGTCGGGTGCATAGCCATTGGAGACGACGCCCTGAACAAGCTCGATATTAACGGCTTCTTCAAGCAATAAAGCGGACTCAATTTCGGCATCACTGATCCAATCGAGAAGCGGGTCGTCGTGCCCAGCCTTTATCTCTTCCATGATTTCGCGAGGGATCTTCAGACGGTTCGAAACTCCCTGATGATGTACCCAGGTCCAAAACTCGGGAATCTGGTCGAGCGGGTAATAGGTGTTGTGAGCAGTGATTAGTACGTTGGCGTCGAGGAGATAGAGCACCTATTGACCACCTCGTAAGCCTGCAGCGTAGACCAGCGGCTCCACATTGCGAGGTTTAACACCGAGCACCTGCCCCGCCTTTGTTGGTGTGAGAAATCCTTCGGTGAGCGAATTCTTCACGAGTTCCAAGAGGGCACGGCCGAGCCGATGACGTTTGACCACGTAATAACTCGGACCACCTTCTTTCTTGTCTTTGGTTGACGGTTGAGCTTGCGCTGCGTTCCATTCATCCCGGTAATGATTGTCCAACTCTCGCCACCTGGCGAGGGTAATGACGTTCACACGCAAGAGCTTGTAGGCAACCATCGAGCGGCTGATCTTTCGCCTGCTGGCAAATTGTGCAATCGCCACGATGGTTTCTGGAAGTGCAGTGCGATGCAGGAATCGCAATTCGGTCATCTCAGCTTCCGGTAGCAGCAGCTCTCCGGCAACGGAGTTGCAATAGCTTTCAACTTGAGTGTCGATACTGGAGCCGCTGACACCGGTTGCCCCAAGCCATAAATGTGCTAGTTCATGCAGCATGGTGAACGCCCACGCTATATGAGCGTCCTGATCGTTGACGACGATGAAAGGCGCAACCGCATCGGCGATAGCATATCCCCTGAAAGTGCCGCTGGGAATGTTTGTGTGATGGCTGCCCAGATTCCCGAGCAGCAACACGAATGTACCTGAAGCCTCAATTTTTTCACGCAAATAGGCGAAGGCCGCCTCCACTGTCGCCTGCTGTCTGAACTCAGACAGGGAAAATCCTAGCCGTTCGGCGATGCGGTGTGCCAGCTTGGCGGGTGGCGTCTCCATGGACACTGACGCAACATAGTCCACTTTGCGAGGTTCGGTTTGTTCGAACAGGTCTTTTACTATTCCTTGCCGGCCACGAACGTCACGGATCAGCGCGTCCAGTGTTGGATCGTAGTCAGGGGGCTTCGCGCCAGCAGCCCTTCGAAAATCCTGGCCTCGATCGCCGACGCGCGGAGGATCAGTCAAGTAGAAGACGAGCAAGGAGCGGTGATAAACCCGCCCCATATTAAGAAGAACGCTCCGCGATGGCTGCTCTGCTCCCGCTTCGAGAGCTTGAAGACGCTCTGCTGCTGTCCTGTCCTTCGTGTCCTTGAAATTTAGCGCGTGCGCGGCTTCCTCGACGGACAAGCCTGCTGTGTCGCGTGCCCATATCAAGATGTGGGGATTCAGAGCCATTGCCTGTTGATCCTAGCTTATCGTGCCGGTGTGGGCGAAGAAATGATCCAGATAGGTATCTGCTTGACTCAGGTAATCCCAAGATATAGTATCCGGGCGTGATTGAGGAATATCCGCGCAACCTGTTGGAGTTGGAAGGCGCTTTTTCTACTGAGGCTGCCTGCCGCGATTACCTGGCCCGTCTGCGCTGGCCGGACGGGTTCCGCTGTCCTCGCTGCGGCGGTGGCAAGTCGTGGCCGGTGCGGGGCGTACT
>JAMFSC010000285.1 GCA_026225095.1 bacterium | reverse complement strand
GTGTGTCTCCACCCTGAAGCGCGGCTACTTTGCGCTCATCATTGTCGACGCAGATGACAGTATGGCCCATCTCCGCAAAGCAGACAGCGGCAACAAGACCGACATAACCGGACCCTACGACGGCGATTTGAATGTTCTGTGACATGGGATGGATCGGCTCTCCCTCATATTGACTTTGCTTGAGTGTAATGGAGATTGTCTCAGCCTGAAGGTCTCATGTAAAACGTCCGGGGCCGCGCGGTTACCTTTGAGCAAACGAATCCATCTTGTAGACTGATGGGAATGGCTCCGCAAACGACTGATAACTCATCCGCGACGGGTGTTTCCACGGCGCCAACAAATACCTTCGCAGCCCCTTCTTCCGATGCCAGTCTCTCCGATGCTCTACTGACGCTGCGCAAGCGGAAGTGGGTGCTTGTGCTGGCGGCGCTGTTGGGCGCGGGTTATGGAATTTACAGCGCGATTACCCAGCCGCGGCTCTATGAGGCGTATGCACGGATCCAAGTGCATAACGGATCTTCGAATGAGTACAAGGTCGATGCCCAGAGCATCGGAAGCGGCGACTCGCAGACCAAGATGTACACGGAGATCGCGATTCTGCAGAGCGACACGTTGATGCTGACGGTGGCTCGGGAGATGAATCTCGCGAACAATGCGGACTTCCTCGGGGAGAAGGGCAAGGTTCCGCATGTTTCGCTGGATAATCCGAGAGTGGCGCAGGCGACGATTCGCCGGTTGCAAACGGGCCTTCGCGTGGCGCTGGTGCCGAAGACCGAGATTATGCGGATCAGCTACAGCTGTCTGAATGCGAAGCTGGCCGCGGATATTGTAAATAAGGTGGTTTCAGACTACCGTCAACGCAGTTACGAGACGCGATTTGCCTCGACGCATATGGTCTCGCAGTTTCTTGCTACTCAACTGGATGATCTGAAACAGCAGGTGGAGACGTCGCAGCAGCAGGTAATGGACCTGCAAAAGCGGCTCGGAGTTCTGGGCTTTGATCCGAAGGACAACCAGATCACGTCGACGCTGGAGGATCTATCGAGGGCTTCGGACCAGGCGCGCATTCTGCGGATTTTGGCGGAGTCGCGGTACAGGATGCTGAACGGGATGGATCCGTCCTCAATCGACAATTCGATCGAGACGACCCCTGGCACGGTGCCCAACGAGTTTTCCCAGTTGCGCTCGTCGATTGCTGTGGCCAAGGCGAACTATGCCCAGATGATGACGACGTACGGTCCGAAGCATCCTCTCGCTCTGGCGCAACAGAATCAGCTCCAGGAGTTGGAGAAACAGCTTGCGGCGGAGCAGCGGCGACTGTTGACGCAGGCGCGAGAGAACTTCAACGCGGCCAAGGCGAATGAAGATCAGACGGCGGCCGCGCTGGATCAGGAGAAGGCTGCGGCGTATAGGCTGCGCGACGATCTCGTCCAATACACGATCAAGTCCCGAGAGCTGGAGTCGAGCCGCGCGCTGTATGAAGGCCTCGTGAGCCGGCTGCGAACGGCGGGTGTACAGGCCGGGCTGGAGTCGCTCGAGATCGACGTGGTGGATCAGGCGATGCTTCCGTCGAGTCCTCGGCTGCAGCCGTACAGCACCATCATCCTGACAGATACGATCTTCGCCCTGATCCTTGGGGTTGTGGTGGCCTTCGTGCTGGAGAGCCTGGATACAGGTCTGCGGAGCATCGCGGAGATCGAGAATCTGATCGAGCTGCCATCGCTGGCAATTATTCCCAAGGTGCGCAGGACACAGGCCGACCAGGCCCCGAACCTCTCGACGGCGCAGCGCAATATCACGGTGCTGACGCAACCAAAGTCGCAGTACGCGGAGTCAATCCGGTCTCTGCGGACTTCGCTCCTGCTGGCGACGACGGGGCATCCTCCCAAGCTGATGCTGTTTACCAGCGCGACGCCATCCGAAGGCAAGACGACAACGGCGTGCAATCTGGCGTGCATCCTGGCGCAGGGCGATACGAGAGTTTTGCTGATCGACGCCGACCTGCGCAGGCCGAACGTCCATCATCGCTTCGGTCTGTCCGGCAAGGTCGGGCTGTCTACGTTGCTGACCGGAGGCAGCACGCTCGAGGACTCGATCCAGCATGTGGCGGAGGTTCCAAATCTCGATATCATCTCGAGCGGTCCGGTGCCACCCTTCCCGACGGAGATGCTGAGCTCGACGGCGATGACCGCTCTGATGGAACGCTGCACCGCTCTCTATACGCATGTGGTGATCGACTCGCCGCCGATTCTTTCAGTGACGGATGGCGTGATCCTGGCGCGGCAGGCGGATGCGGTGGTGCTGGTGGTACGACACGGCAAGTCGAGCAGACACATTGTGCGGCGGGCGCGCGACCTGCTCCTTCGCTCGGGTGCGCCGATCACGGGGCTGGTGCTGAACGCGGTCGATCTGAACTCCCCCGACTACTACGGGTACTACAGTTACCACGGTTACTCGGGCTACACGAGCTCCAGCATGGAGGGCGATAGCTGGGACACGCAGGGGCGTTCCGGCGACAAGGCCAAGGGTAAGCAGGCCGATGGAGGGGACGGACGATGAAGAGCGTGCAGAGAGAAACTTCCGGTAGCGTGGCAATGCACTACCGGAGGGCATCGAGGCTTGGAATGCGGGCCATGCTGACGGTGGCGGTGATGCTCGGCTTCATCGTCTACACGCCTCTTCCGGCGCAGCAGCAACAGCCCACAACGATGAGCGGAGGGGGACAGTTGGCGATGCCTGCCCCATATAGTCCGACGACGCCCACCCAGGGCTCGCAACCCGCGATGAATTCTCTGAACCCAAACCTGCCCGCCTCCATCTCCAGCCAGCTTCCGATCTCGGGAGTGGGCGGACTGGGGACGGAGACGGTCTATCCAGACCCACAGCGCTACACGCTCCATGGAGGCGACCTGATTTCGGTTCGGCTGTATGGGATGGCGGACTATGAACCGATCGTTCGGCTGAGCGATGATGGGAGCGCCACGCTGCCGCTGATCGGTTCGATGAAGCTGGGTGATCTCACCGTGCAACAGGCGCAGAGTTTGATTGCCGACAAGTTGAAGACGGAAAGCTTCTACCGAAATCCGGAGATAACAATTACCGTGGCCGAGAGCCGAACCCGGACGTTGACGCTCTCGGGCGAGATGCACGGCGTCTTCTTCCTGCCCGCGTCCGGACAGCGCTCACTGATCGATGTACTGGCGGCCGCGGGTGGACTGCCAACGACCGCTTCTCATGTGATCTCGATCATCCGTCCGGGTGTCCCGGAGCCGATCCTGGTAGACATTGGAAACACACCACTGCAGATGGCAAAGGCCAACGTTCCAGTACAGGCGAACGACATGATCTTCGTTGAAAAGACTGGCGTAGTGTACGCACTGGGTGCGTTCAGGTACTCGGGAGTATTCCCGATGCAGTCTGGAGTGACGACATTGCTGCAAGTGGCGGCGTTAACGGGGGGACCGTTATACCAGGCGAAGTACGAAGATATGCGGATCATTCGGACGGTGGGAACTCAACGGACCGAGGTGAAGCTGGATGTGAAGAAGGTGATGGATGGCCGGGCGCCAGACCCCATTCTGCAATCTGGAGACATTCTCTATCTGCCGAACTCCGCAGTGAAGACGGCGATCGCCTCAAACGGCGTTCAGGTTCTGCTGAGCATTGTGTCCTTGTTGATTGTTGCGTTCCGGAATTAGGGATCGAGCCGCCCTGTCGGCGGCTCCAGACGGAAAAGGGAGGTCCATGACAACTAAGAGAGCGAATGCTGTCCGCGTGGCTTACCTGGTGAGCCATCCGATTCAGTACCAGGCTCCGCTTCTGCGCCGCGTCTCGCAGGAACCGGACCTCGACCTCAAGGTCTTCTTTGCCTCGGACTTTTCGGTCCGCGGCTATCGGGACGCGGGGTTTGGAGTGGATGTGAAGTGGGACGTTCCTTTGCTGGATGGCTACCAGTACGAATTTCTTCCGGCGATCCGTGACAGCGGCAAGCTGTCGGTGATGAGCCCGCTAAGCCGTGGCATCTTTGAGCGGCTGCGCGGTCGCAATGGCGAGAGGCCCTTCGACGTGTTGTGGGTGCATGGCTATGCGACGGCAAATGCGCTGCATGGGATGATCGCGGCCAAGGCGCTGGGCATTCCTGTACTACTTCGGGCGGAGTCATGGCTGGGCGACCGGGTTCGTTCCGGAAGTAAGCTGGCGGCGAAGAAGGGTTTCTTTCGGGTGCTGCGCCACCTGGTGGACGCGGTGATGCCGATCGGTACATTGAACGAGGCTTACTGGCGACGCTACCTGGGTGAGGACATGCCGATGTTCCGCATGCCGTACGCCGTGGATAACCAGTATTTTCAGCAGAGGAGCGCGGAGGCTCGGAAGGATCGAGGCGCTCTTCAGGCGGAGCTTGACCTGGATCCGACCCGTCCCGTGATCCTGTTCGCTTCGAAGCTGCAGGAACGGAAGAACTGCGCGGATCTGGTGGCAGCTTACGCGAAGATGTCTCCGGGAGCTGGGATCGAGCCACTTCCTTATCTGCTGGTGGTGGGAGACGGGGAACAGAGGGCTGCCCTGGAGCGGCAGGCAGCAGCGACCGGGCTTGGCAGCATACGATTCCTGGGGTTCAAGAATCAGTCGGAACTGCCGAAGTTCTTCGATCTGGCAAGTGTATTCGCTCTGCCGTCCCGTCATGAGCCGTGGGGGCTGATTGTGAACGAGGTAATGAATGCAGGACTGGCTTCAGTGATCTCGGATGATGTGGGTTGTCAGCCGGATCTGGTCACGGATGGGGTGGAAGGTTGCGTGTTCAGGACGGGAGACGTCGACGCACTGACGCATGCGCTAAGGCGTGTGCTGGCCACGCCGGTGACTGCGCGAACGATGGGCGAAAATGCTCTCGCGCGGATCAACCAGTGGGGCTTTGAAGAGGACATCACAGGCCTAAGGAGAGCGGTCGCGCATGTGACGGGCAGGTTGCGGGAGAGTTAGACAGACAGGCTGGATCGCTCCGGAAAAGAACACCCGGATCAAGAAACAAAGAGCCCCCTTATAGGATTGGGAAGACTATGCGCATCCTGCACATCATATCGACGCTTGACCCGCAGGGCGGAGGTCCGATCGAATCGGTTCGGACGCTGTTGACCTATGCGCCTATTGGATATACGGGAGAGGTTGTCACGCTCGATGATCCGGAGGCACCGTACCTGAAGAACGTTCCTTTTCCAGTGCATGGGCTGGGACCTCAGAAGGGCGGGTATGGATACAATCGCAAGCTGGTTCCGTGGCTGAAGGCCAACCGTCACCGCTTCGATGGTTTTGTGGTGAACGGTCTCTGGCAGTACTGTGGGCTTGCCACGATGCTTGCGGTGAAAGGTCACCGTCCGTACGTGGTCTTCACCCATGGGATGCTGGATCCATACTTTCGCCATGCGTTCCCGATGAAGCACCTGAAGAAGTGGCTCTATTGGCTTCCGATCGAATACTGGGTGCTGCGGGGCGCGTTTCGTGTGTTGTTTACGTGTACGGCCGAGAAAGATCTGGCGGAGAAGAGCTTCTGGCTCCACCGTTGGAAGGCACATGTGGTTCCCTATGGAACGAGCGGTCCGACGGGCGATCGGAAGGAGATACAAGAGAAGTTTCTGACGATCCATCCCCATCTGCGCGGGAAGCGATTTCTGCTTTTTCTGGGGAGGATTCATCCCAAGAAAGGCTGCGACCTCCTAATGACGGCTTTTGCAAAGTATGCCGCGCGCGATCCGGATTTGCACCTTGTGATGGCCGGACCCGACCCACAGAACTGGCGGCCCAAGCTGGAAGTGCCATTGGTTGAAGCTGGATGTGAGGGTCGCGTGCACTGGGTCGGGATGGTTGAGGGTGAGGTGAAGTGGGGCGCCTTTTATGCGTCGGAGGCCTTCATTCTGCCGTCGCACCAGGAGAACTTCGGGATCGCGGTTTCGGAGGCCCTGGCGTGCGGGAAGCCGGCGCTGCTCTCGGACAAGGTCAATATCGCGGAGGAGATCGAGCAGGCGGGCGCGGGGTACATGGAGCCCGATTCGCTGGAGGGATGCGAGCGCCTGCTGAAGCGCTGGCTGTCGGCGAGTGTCGAGGAGCGCGAGACGATGGCACGGCGGGCGGTACAGATGTTTACGACGCGCTATGACATGCGGGAGAATGCGAAGACGATTATCGGGCTCTTCGAAAGGGCGTACAGTGAGACCGGCCAGTCAATGCCGGACGAGATGGTGGAGGAGGTATGAGGGGGGCGAAGCAGGTTTACTATAATGCCGCGGATCATATCTCGGAGGCTACGGCTGCGGATCCGTACCTGCGGCCTGCGTTTTCGAAGAGCGACCGGCTGCGGCGACTGTTATGGAATATCTGTCACGCGCTTTTGTACCGGCCCTCTCCGCGTCCTCTCCATGCGTGGCGATCGATGTTGCTTCGTCTATTCGGGGCGAAACTGGGTCCGAACTGCCACTTCTATCCTCACTCGAAGGTGTGGTCTCCCTGGAACCTGGTATGTGCGGAGAATGTGGGGGTGGGGGATGGAGCGGAGATCTACAACCCGGCGCCGATGACGCTGGGATCGCATTTCATCCTTTCGCAGGACGGGTATCTGTGCGGGGCGACGCACGACTATGACGACCCCGCGTTTCCGTTGATGGCGTACGCAATGGACTTTGGGGCGTATGCGTGGGTATGCGCGCGCGCTTCAGTGGGGCCGGGCGTCTCGATGGGGGAGGGCGCGGTTCTTGGGCTGGGATCCGTGGCGACGCGGAATTTGGAGCCATGGACTGTGTATGCCGGCGTTCCCGCGGTTCGGGTGAAGGACCGGGTCCGGCATGCGATGTCCGATCGGACGCGCCGCTCGCGCTGAGCGGCGCGGAGACACCTCAGGAACGGAGTTTCATGAGGAGATCGGTGGGGTGGACGGGTTTTGCGAGGATCTCAAACTCATGCCCCTGGGCGCGAGCCTTCTCGAGCAGATCCGCGGTAGCGGCCTGCCCCGAGAAGAGGAGGATCTTGCAGTTCGGCATCTTGGCCCGGGTGGCGATCGCAGCTTCGATGCCGGTCATGCCGGTCATGATGACGTCGCTGATGAGCATGTTGGGCTGGAAGCTGTCGAGGCATTCGAGCGCCTTCTCACCGCTGTAGACGGCGCGTGCCTCGAAGCCGGCCTGGTTGAGAATGATGGCGAGGGTGTTGGCGATCACCTGTTCATCGTCGGCGACGAGTACACGTGGCTTGGACGGTGCGGCGGCTGCAGTTTCTGGCATTCTCTAGATCCCCAATTGCTAAGTTGCTGGTTTCGATGCTCTCTCGAACGGCGGTGTTGTTTGATGGCACAGGGAGGATGAGCCTCGCGGGCTGAAGAAGAGTGCGGCTGAGGAGCGCCCACCGGGATGCCGTCCGTCGGTCATGCACGGGATACACCTGAAATGAGGCGTTCGCATCCTGCACACTGAGTAATGATACGCTGACCGCAGAGCCGGAGGCAGGTTGAACGCGAAAATTCGCACTCGCCCGCCACCGTGGATACGGGAGCCATGGCGTTGCAGATTATACGAGCTGAGCGCGTTGAGAAGTACTACGCGCAACCTAGCGAGAACCGCATCCAGGTGATTGCGCCGACCGATCTTTCGATCGAATCGGGAGAGATCGTGGCCCTGCTGGGGCCTTCTGGCTCTGGCAAATCGACCCTGCTGCGGATGCTGACGGGATTGTCGGAGCCATCAGGGGGCGAGGTGTATTGGCATGACAAGGCGATCTCGACGGCGGACGTCAATGTTTCGATCGTGTTTCAGAGCTTTGCGCTTTTTCCCTGGCTGACGGTGCTCGAGAATGTCGAGGCCGCGCTGAAGGCGCGGGGGATGGACGCGGCGGAACGGCGGCGGCGGAGCCTGAAGATTCTGGATACAGTAGGTCTGGACGGATTTCAAGCTGCATATCCCAAGGAGCTCTCCGGCGGGATGCGACAGCGGGTGGGGTTCGCGCGGGCACTGGTGGTGGAGCCGGAGGTTCTGTTCATGGATGAGCCGTTTTCGGCCCTCGATGTTCTAACGGCTGAGAATCTGCGCAGTGAGCTGCTGGAGCTTTGGCAGAAGAAGACGATTCCGACGCGTTCAATTTTTATCGTCACGCACAACATTGAAGAAGCGGTGCTTCTGGCTGATCGGATTATCGTGCTCGGTAGAAACCCTGGGCATGTGCGGACGGACTTCAAGGTGAAGCTGGAACATCCTCGGGACCGCAAGGCGAGTGGGTTTACACAGCTCGTCGATTACATCTACAAGGTGCTGACGCAGCCGGATGCCCAGCCCCCGGCGTTGCCGGCTACACCCGCGGGGAGGCGTGCGCACTACCAGATGCTTCCGCATGCGCGACCGGGAGGGATTGCCGGTTTGTTGGAGCTGCTGCTCGATCACCAGGGGAAGGACGACATCTATCGGCTGGCGGACGATCTGGCGTTTGAGATCGACGACCTGCTGCCGATCGTCGATGCGGCGCGGCTGCTGGGATTTCTCACCGTGACGGAGGGCGACGCGGCAATTACGGCGACCGGCGCAGAGTACGCGAACTCGGAGATTCTGCGGCAGAAGGAGTTGTTCCGGATTGCGGCCGTCGAGAACGTACTGTTGCTGCGGCAGATCGTGCGGGCGATTGAGGCAAAGAGCGACCGGAGCGTTCCGGAAGAGTTCTTCCACGACATGCTGGACGAGCAGTTCAGCGAAGAGGAGACGGTGCGGCAGCTGGAGACGGCGATCAGTTGGGGGCGGTATGCGGAGTTGTTCGACTTCGATGCGGGGCGGCGCAGGTTCATTCAGCCGGCAAAGCTGAGCGTGGAGGACGAGGAAGAGAAGACGGAATCGCCTGAGGAGATAGACGCCTGATGGAGATTCCCGGAGATTTGAACCCTGCCCGCGGGCGGGAGACGCTGGCGCGAGCGCAGGTGCTGAAGCGGAGCTGGCCGTTCTTCCTGGATCTGTGCGTGGCCGGGATCGGGCTGGCGTGCTTCTACGGAGTGGTGCGGATTGCGACCTACTGGTTCGGCCATGCGCAGCCGGAGATTACGATCTCACTGAGCCCGCGGGCGCTTCCGCTGTATGCGTTCTACTCGGTGGTGCGGATTGGGCTGGCGTATGCGCTGAGCCTGGTGTTTGCGGTGGGATACGGGTACCTGGCGGCCTACAGCCGTCGGCTTGAGGCGTTGATGATCGCGGGATTGGACATTCTGCAGTCGATTCCCGTGCTCAGCTTTCTGCCTGGTGTGATGCTGGCGATGGTGGCGCTGTTTCCGACGCGGCAGATCGGGGTGGAGATGGGGGCGATCCTGCTGATCTTTACCGGGCAGGTGTGGAATATGGCATTCAGCTTCTACTCGTCGATCAAGAGTATTCCGCGCGAGTTGAACGAGGCGGCTACGATCTACCGCTTTTCGCGGTTGCAGCGGCTGGTGCAGTTGGAGCTTCCGTATGCGGCGATCGGCCTGGTGTGGAACTCGATGGTATCGGTGGCGGGTGGGTGGTTCTTCCTGATGGCTTGCGAGATGTTCGTGCTGGGGCCGAGGGACTTCCGGCTGCCGGGGCTGGGGTCTTATCTGCAGACGGCGGCGGGGACGGGGGATGGAGTCGCGATTGCCTGGGGACTGGCGGTGATGGTGGCGATCATCGTGGCGACGGATCAACTGATTTGGCGACCGGTGATCGGGTGGAGCGACAAGTTCAAGTTTGAGCAGGTGGAGAGTGGGGCGCGGGTACGGTCGCCGATCCTGCGGATGCTGCGCCAGTCGACGGCGCTGCGTGAGCTTTCGGGGAAGACGCTGGCTCCGCTGAATGAGCGGGTGTACCACTGGCTTGCGGAGAGACGGAGCAGGCGGATTGAGGCGCTGGCGGCGGAGGCGGGAGGCGAGGAACTGAAGGCTCGGCGGCGGCAGTGGGAGTTTACCCTGCTGCGGGGATGGGCGCTGGTGCTGGTGGCGGTAGCGGTGATCTACTCGGCGGGACATGCGGTGATGCTCTTGCGGACGGTGACGGGAGAGCAGTTTTTGTTGATCCTGAAGGGGGCCGGGGCCACCTTTCTGCGGGTGAATCTGTCGCTTTTGCTGGCGGCGGCCTGGACGATTCCGGCGGGGGTGGCGATCGGGTTCAACCCTCGACTGGCTCGGATTGCGCAGCCGGTGGCGCAGATCGCGGCTTCGGTTCCGGCTACGGCCTTGTTTCCTGTGCTTCTGCTGGCGCTGGTGCGGGTGGGTGGCGGGCTGGGGATCGGGTCGATCGCGCTGATGCTGCTGGGAACCCAGTGGTACATCCTGTTCAATGTGATCGCGGGGGCGATGGCGATTCCGACGGATCTGCGCGAGGTCGCTACCCTGTTCCGGTTCACACGCTGGCAGCGGTGGAAGACGCTGATCCTGCCAGGGATCTTTCCGTACCTGATCACGGGAATGGTGACTGCGTCGGGTGGGGCGTGGAACGCGAGCATCGTGGCCGAGTACTTCCGGCTGAAGAACCAGACACTCCAGACACTGGGGCTGGGGGCGCAGATCAGCGCGGCGACCGATGCCGGGCAGTTCCAGATCCTACTGCTGGCTACGATCGTGATGGCGCTGATGGTGGTAACCATCAATCGATTGGTGTGGCGACCACTGTATCGGCTGGGAGAGACGCGATACAAGCTGGAAGGGTGAGGGTGCTTCCCCGCCCTCTCTGAACCTGTACCCCCCCTCCCCCCTCTTAGTATCCAAAGTATTCAAAACAAAAGACCTAAGTCTGGACCTTCCAAGCCGGCACAGGTCACCGGCCGAAGACTTCAGATCGAGGCGGCGGTCCGTCGATTTCCATCCTGCTTCTATTGTTTCACATTCAAGGTATCTACTCGGCCAAGTTTATCTCTCTTGTTTTGAAAGAGATGAGTCCAAATTGGGCTTGACAAATCTCAGATGGGTGGAGGAGCAGGGCGGCGGAATGCGTAAATGACGGCCAAGAGGGGTGGGGCGATGAGGACTCCCCAGGGTGGGAGGAGGATTCCGAGGACGATGGGGCCAAGGAGTGCGGCCCACCATGGGACCCTTGTTGTGCGGTGGAGGACGTAGGGGCCGATGAGCAGGCCTTCGAGCGCGGCGATGATGGCGTAGAGGCCAAGGACCATGGCGATATGGAAGAAGGTGTCTCCCTCCTCGCCAAACGCAACCGAGAGAACGGGGCCGATGAGCGCGAGCATGGGGCCGAAGGCGGGGATGAACTGGAAGATCGCCGCGAGCGCGGCCCAGAGCGGGGCCAGCGGGACGTGAAGGAGTTCGAGGCCGATGAGCCAGAGGATGCCGACGATGAGGGCGTCGAGGGTGACAGCTCGCCACCAGTTCATCAGGGCCCCTCCGGCGGTCCGGAGGGGGCTGTCGAGGGGGTCGCGACTGGGTTCGAACGGGGCGAAGCTGCCCTGGTTCCGGGCTGCCAGGCGATCTTTCTGGTAGGGCATGAGAACCTGCCTTTGGAGTGGGCGTTTTGACCCGCCGGATAGGTACGGGGCGATACATTCCATTGGATGCAGTGGACGAGCCGGGTGACCTCGGGGTCTGGGCCGGGTGATATTCTTGGGTTATGAAATTTGGTGTTCTGGTGTTTCCCGGGTCCAACTGCGACCACGATACCTACAACGTGGTGGAGACGCTGGTGGGGGCTCCGGTGACCTACCTTTGGCACGCCTCCGAGGATCTTCAGGGGTGCGATGCGATCCTGGTTCCGGGCGGGTTTGCCTATGGGGACTACCTGCGGACGGGGGCGATCGCAAAGTTCGCGCCGGTGATGCAGTCGGTGGCGAAGTTTGCGCGCAGCGGCGGGCTGGTGATGGGGATCTGCAATGGCTTCCAGATTCTTTGCGAGGCTGGCCTGCTGCCGGGCGTGCTGATGCGGAATCGGGGTCAGCAGTACATTTGCAGGCAGGTTTCGCTGCGGGTGGAGACGAATGACTCTCCGTTTACGCAGGGGCTGGAGCGCGGACAGGTGCTGAAGATGCCGATCGGGCACATGGAAGGCAACTACTTCTGCGATGAGACGACGCTGGCAGAGTTGAACAGGCAGGATCGTGTGGCATTCCGGTATGCGACACCGGAGGGCGCGGTGACGGCGGGGGCGAATCCGAATGGGTCGCTTGAGAACATCGCCGGGGTGTTGAACGAGGGGCGCAATGTGCTGGGGCTGATGCCGCATCCGGATCGTTCGAGTGAACGGCTGCTGGGTTCGAGCGATGGTCTGGTGCTCTTTCGGGCCATGGCGGAGGCACTGGCGGGGGCGGAGACGCTGGCTCGCCGATAAGCCATGGGTGCCGGGATGGTAGTGTGACGGAAGACATGATCGACATTCACCATCACCTCCTGCCGGGCGTGGACGACGGCGCTTCGAATTTAGATACTTCGGTCGCGATGGCACGGCTTGCGGTGGAGGACGGGCTGACCCATGTCGCATGCACACCGCATGCGAACGGACGGTACGTGTTCGACCGGGCGGCACACGAGGTTCGGTTGGAGGAGCTTCGGGGGCGCCTGGCGGAGGAAGGGATCGCGTTGACGCTGGGACTGGGGTGCGACTTTCATCTCTCCTACGACAACGTGGAAGACGCGCTGGCGAACACGGGACGCTATACGCTGAACGGTAAGAGCTACCTGCTGGTGGAGCTTCCGGATTTTGGCCTGCCACCGACCCTGACGGAGACGTTTTACCAGCTGCAGTTGGCTGGAATGACACCGATTCTGACCCATCCGGAGCGAAATCCGACGCTGCAACACGATATGGAACGGATGGTGGAGTGGCTGCGGGGCGGGCTGCTGGTGCAGGTGACGGCCGACTCGGTGACGGGCAGGATGGGCAAGAAGGCGGAGAAGATGGCGCATCATCTGCTGAGCAAGCGATGGGTCCATTTTCTGGCGACCGATGCGCACAATACGACGTCGCGGCCGCCGCGGATGAGCGAGGCTCGGCGTATGGTCGGAAGGAAGTATGGGGAGGAGTATGCGCGGGCGTTGACGCTTGAGAATCCCAGGGCTGCGTTCGATGGGACGCCGATGCCGGAGCAGGTGGAGGCGGAGGACCTTTACGAGGATCTGAAGCCGAAGAGCTGGGTAGATCGGCTGCTGCGTCGGTAAGACGATCCCGTTCGATCGTGTCGTGATTGCTAGAACAGATTCGCTGAAGGTGTGGGGTTCTGGGTTGGGTGTTGTGGCGCTCCGGCCCACCTTAGCGACGATGAGACGTGTCGCGAAGGCGGGGCACCCAACTCTATACCAGCAGGCAATCCACTCTAGAGGCCGAGGCCTCCGTCTACCCCCAGGAGTTGGCCGGTGATGAAGTGGGGGCCGGTGGCGAAGAAGACGGCGGCTGCGGCTACGTCGGCGGCGGTTCCGTTGCGCTGCATGGGGGTCTTGTGGGCGAAGTGCTCGTAGTCGGGACCTACTTCGCCCTGGACGATCATTCCGGGAGCGATACAGTTGACGCTGACCTCGGGAGCCCAGGCCTTGGCCATGGTCTGCGAGAGCATGTGCAGGGCAGCCTTGGAGGTGCAGTAGTGGGCGTGGGTGGCCCAGGGGTGGGTTCCGCCAAGGGAGCCGATGTTGAGGATGCGGCCGCGGGTCTTGCGGAGGTACGGAAGGGCAGCCTTCGCCATGAGGAAGGGGCCGCGGGTGTTGGCGGCGAACATGGCGTCCCACTCCTCGGAGGAGACCTCTTCGAGAGGGAGCGATGCGAAGATTCCGGCGTTGTTGACGAGTAGGTCGAGGCGACCGAGGCGGGCGGCGGCCGTGTCGACCGCTGACTGAACGCTGGCAGGGTCGGTGAGATCGCAAAAGAGGGCTCCGGCCTCGACGCCGAGGTCCTGAAGATCGCGGACGGTGGCGGAGGCCTCTTCCTTAGAGCCGCGGTAGGTGATGGCGACGGCTGCTCCCTGCTCGGCGAGCGCAAGAGCGATGGCGCGACCGATGCGCCTTGCCGCACCCGTCACGATCGCCGCCTGCCCAAGCAGTGGGCGCGAGGCTGGAGCCTGCGCGATCACTGGTTCTAGGAGTTGGGCGGGTTCTGGGGAGCCGGCTGGCTTACGGGTGCGGGTGCGTTTTGCTCGGACGGCGGGAGTGGGGTCGGTGGGGGCGGAGTGGTCGACGGCGGCACCTTGACGGATTTGGGGGCAGCGCTGTCGCTGCCGGCTGGCTTGGGACGGACGGGTTCCTGAACGCCGGGTTTGACCTGCGCGGCCTTGCCGGTGTTGTCCTGATAGGCGGACATCTGCTCGCGCGGGCGAAGCATGGCAATTGGGATCTGGCGGCTGGTTTCGGAGATCTGGAAGTCCTCGGCGAAGGTGGCAAAGCCGCTCGCGATGACCTGGACGCGGAGATTGGTGCCGATCGGGATGACGTCGATGATGGCTTTGCCGTCGGGATCGGTCTTGACCTCGAGATTGCCCTCGTCCTTGCCGTCGGGACGCAGCTCGTGGAAGATGACGGCGGCGTTCGAGATGGGCTTGTGGTTGTAGCCCTTGGTGACAGTGACTTCGATGTGCGAGGTCTCGGGGGGTGCCTTGTACTTGCGGCCGCGGGACTTGGAACTGTCCTGAGCGAAGGCGAGCGGGAGAAGCGATACAACGAGGCCGGAGGCGATGGCCAGCTTCAGGGCCGGCCTGGGAAGGCTGAAAGTCATAGCTTATTCTACGGCCTTTTGATGGGTGCGTGGGGGTACAGAAGTCTGCGTGACATTGACTCACATTTCACATAAACCGGGTTGACAAGGAGAATGCGAGAGCCTATTGTTAGCAGTCGAAGGGCATGAGTGCTAAAGTCTGTCTCACCGTGCGACAGCGCCTGCCCCGAAGATAAGCCAACAACAACGTTACGAAGGAGAATCAACACACATGGCAACGAAGACGTTTACACCGCTGCACGATCGCATCCTGGTTCGTCGCATTGAAGAGGGCGAGAGCATTCGTGGCGGGATCATTATCCCGGATTCGGCGAAGGAAAAGCCACAGCAGGGCGAGGTCATCTCGGTCGGCAAGGGTAAGTCGAACGACGAGGGCAAGGTGTTTCCGCTCGACGTGAAGGCCGGCGACAGCATCCTGTTCGGCAAGTACTCGGGCACGGAGATCAAGCTTGATGGCGAAGAGCTGCTGATCATGCGGGAAGAAGAAGTTCTCGGGATCCTCTCCAAGTAAGGCGCTTCATGCTGTCACGGGCCTTCGGCTTGGCCCCGCTTGAGATTGCGGCGGGTGCTGATGGATCACAAACGATTTAGACATTTTTAGGAGTTAGGGTTATGGCAAAGCAGATTCTGCATGGAGAAGATTCGCGTCAGGCTATCCTGCGCGGTGTGAACATCCTGGCCGATGCGGTGAAGGTTACGCTCGGACCGAAGGGTCGCAACGTCGTCATCGAGAAGAAGTTCGGTTCGCCGACGATCACCAAGGACGGCGTGACCGTTGCCAAGGAGATCGAGTTGCCGAATGCGCTTGAGAACATGGGCGCACAGATGGTTCGCGAAGTGGCTTCGAAGACGTCCGATGTGGCCGGCGACGGAACCACCACGGCGACCGTTCTGGCCCAGGCGATCTATCGCGAGGGTGTGAAGACGGTTGCGGCCGGTGCGAACCCGATGGCGCTGAAGCGCGGCATCGACAAGGCCGTTGAGGCCATCATCGGCAAGCGCGATGAGCATGGCGTGTCGCAGGGCGGCGCGTTGAGCAGCTTCTCGAAGCCCGTCTCGGGCGAGATGATTGCCCAGGTCGGCACGATCTCGGCCAACTCGGACTCGCAGATCGGCGTGATCATCGCCGAGGCGATGAAGAAGGTTGGCAAGGACGGCGTCATCACCGTTGAAGAGTCGCGCACGATGGAGACGCAGCTGGATGTGGTCGAGGGAATGCAGTTCGACCGCGGCTATCTGTCGCCTTACTTCGTCACCGATGCCGAGCGGATGGAAGTCGCGCTGGAGAACCCCTACATCCTGATCTACGAGAAGAAGATCTCGTCGATGAAGGACCTGCTTCCCCTGCTGGAGCAGATTGCCCGCACCGCGAAGCCGCTGGTGATCATCGCTGAAGATGTCGACGGCGAGGCACTTGCGACTCTTGTGGTCAACAAGCTGCGTGGCACGTTGAATGTGGCGGCCGTGAAGGCTCCCGGGTTCGGCGATCGTCGCAAGGCGATGCTGCAGGACATTGCGATTCTGACCGGCGGCAAGGCGATCACGGAAGATCTCGGCATCAAGCTCGAGGGCGTGAAGATCGAGGATCTGGGAACGGCGAAGCGCGTCACGATCGACAAGGACAACACGACGATCGTCGATGGCGGCGGCAAGGATGACGATATCTCGGGACGCGTGAAGGAGATCCGTGCGCAGGTCGAGAAGACCACGTCGGACTACGATCGCGAGAAGCTGCAGGAGCGGCTGGCCAAGCTGGTTGGCGGCGTTGCCGTGATCAAGGTTGGAGCTGCGACCGAGACCGAGATGAAGGAAAAGAAGGCACGCGTGGAAGATGCGATGCATGCGACGCGCGCGGCTGTGGAAGAAGGCATCGTACCGGGCGGCGGCGTGGCGCTGGTTCGCTGCACCCCGGTCGTCGATGCCCTGATCAAGGAGCTCGAAGGCGATGAGAAGATCGGTGCATCGATCATCCGTCGCGCGATCGAAGAGCCTTTGCGCATGATCGTCTCGAACGCGGGCGAAGAGGGCGCAGTGGTGATCGGCAAGATCCACGAATCGAAGGAGTCCAACTTCGGCTACAACGCCGGAACGGGCGTCTACGAGGACCTGGTGAAGGCCGGCGTCATCGATCCCACCAAGGTAACGCGGACGGCGCTGCAGAATGCAGCTTCGATTGCCGGGTTGATGCTGACCACCGAAGCCATGATCTCCGAGATTCCGGAGAAGAAGGAAGCGGCGGGCGGCGGACACAACCATGGCGGCGGCGGTATGGACGGCATGTACTAGACAGCCGTTCTCAAACGGGTGGGCTTGCAGTATGGAAGGGCTTCGGAGATCTCTCCGAAGCCCTTCTTCTTGCTCAGAAACGTGGTGTAGAACGTGGGCCGTTGTCTGGTAAAACTGGACAGCGGTCACGTATCTTTCGTGGTGGGAGGCGCGACTGGAGCGGGTTTTAGCGTTCAGGAGCGTGTTTTTTTGAAATGTGGAGTTTGGCCCTTGGCGTGCGCTCTCTGAAATGGACTTTTTCTTACTCTTCGGTTAGTTGGCCAGCTGGGTTCCGGGGTGGATCTCGTCGGCGTGGCGGAGCTTCGTCTTGGGGAGACTGGTGGAGACTTTGAGGCGGACCAGGTCGCGGCCATCGGCGGGGAAGGTGGCAATGTAGGTCTCGGAGACGGCCTTCTGGAACTGGGTGAAGAAGGGGACGAGGGAGACCGGGTTGCCGGTGCCTTCGTAGTAGGCGATGCCTCCAGTGGCGTCTGCTAACTGCGAGAGGTAGCTTTGGCCGCTGAAGCTGGCCGCTCCGCCGCGGATGCCGGCGTCGGTGTAGTAGATGGAATAGACGGGGACACCGGCGCGCTGGGCGTCGCGGATCGCGGATTGGACGTAGGGGCTGTCCTGGTTGAGGGGGCTGACGCTG
>JAMFSC010000284.1 GCA_026225095.1 bacterium | reverse complement strand
CGGCCACGCGTACCTGTACTTCGGCGATCTGCTGCTCGGCCTGTTGCTCCAGGAACTGGATGGCAGCGGCACGGTCAAGATGAGGCGGCGGCAGCTCGGCCCGCTCTGCCGCCGGGCTCTATGGTGTGCTGGCGTATCTGGTGGCCAAACGTCGGTTGAGTTTGGTATCCGCCTCGCCCTCGGCGCGCAACGCAATACCTTGCTAAGGCAAGTGCTACTGGACGGCCTC
Organism: bacterium; assembly: GCA_026225095.1. Classification (GTDB taxonomy): domain Bacteria; phylum Acidobacteriota; class Terriglobia; order Terriglobales; family Acidobacteriaceae; genus Edaphobacter. The sequence goes on along the minus strand of JAMFSC010000284.1, from coordinate 4,026 downwards.
AAGCCGGCGTTATCGGGACTCTTGATCGGCTTGCCGGCGAGCGCAGCGGTAGTCCGGCTTATCCGGAGCATGCTCTATGAAACAGCCCCGCTCGATCCCGTGATATTTTGTGCCGTGACTGGACTGCTTCTGATTGTGGCTCTTGCCGCTTGCCTCGTCCCCGCCTGGTACGCTTCGCGGCTTGATCCGACGCGAGCATTGCGATCCGAATAGCTTGGATATGCCTGCATGCCTAAGGTCTCTCAGTTGACGCGAATCGCCAATGCACGTTTCGAGGGTCAGCTTGCCTGGAAACGTGCGTTGGCCTGAAGTCAACAATTGAGGTCGAAGGTGGTCTGGCGGCATGGCCGGCGGTCGTCATTTGATATCCCTAGTGATCTAGGGGTATAGTCTCTTAGACTAAGTTGTCTAGGGGTGCGGTGTGGCGAAGAACGATCTGCAGGGGACGCTGGATCTACTGGTGTTGAAGACGCTTTCGCAGCGGAGTGCGATGCATGGGTATGGGATCGTGGTGCATGTGCAGAACGTATCGGACGATCTGCTGAAGGTGGAAGAGGGATCGTTGTATCCGGCGTTGCATCGCATGGAGCAGAACGGGTGGATCGGGGCGGAGTGGGGGTTGACCGAGACCAATCGCAAGGCCAAGTTCTACAAGCTGACCGCGGCGGGCAGGAAGCAGATGCGTGCGGCGGAGGAGAGTTTCGAGCAGTTGGTCAAAGGTGTCCGGGCAATTCTGCACTACGCGTAGGACTATGTGTAACAAGGAGACTGGCATGTCACTGATACGGCGCATTCTCAATCTGTTTTCGCGATCCGGGCTGAACGACGACATCGAGGCCGAGCTGCGCTCGCATGTGGAGATGCGGACGGAGCAGAACCTGCAGTGGGGCATGTCCGAGCGCGAGGCGCGGCATGATGCGCTGGTGCGGTTTGGCAATGTGACGGCGACCAAAGAACGCGTGATCGGGGCGGATGCGGCGCTTGTGTTCGAGAGCATATGGGCGGATGTGCGGTATGCCTGCCGCGGTCTGGTGAAGAGTCCCGGATTCGCGGCGACCGCTGTCGTGGTGCTTGCGCTCGGTGTTGGGGTGAGCGTCGCGATCTTCGCCTTTGCCGATGCGGTGCTGATCAAGCCGGTTCCTTACTTCCAACCTTCGCGGCTGGTGGGGTTATACGAGAGCATCGCTCTGGGGCCGCGGTACCACCTTTCGTATCTGGACTATGTGGACTGGAAGCGGGAGAACCATACGCTAAGCGCGCTGGAGGCGTTCGACGGCGGCCCTGTTGCGCTGACGACGGCAGGGGGCGTAGAGCAGGTGGATGGCGGGGTAATCACGGCGGGCTTTCTACGGACGCTTGGTGTGTCGCCTATCCTGGGGCGGGACTTTCACGAGGGTGACGACGGCGTGAACGCGCCTGGGATTGTGCTCTTGAGTTATGGCGGCTGGCAGAAGCGTTTTGGCGGGCGTCGCGATGTGCTTGGCGAGACGGTGATGCTGGATGGAACGGAGCGCACGATTGTGGGCGTGCTGCCGAAGGATTTCTACTTCTCCCCGATTGGCCCCGCTGATTTCTGGTCTCCGATGCGTGTGCAGACGAGCGCCGATAGCCGAGGCGAGCATGGGATCACGGGGCTTGGCCGGCTGAGGGATGGGGTAAAGGTGGAGACGGCGGCGGCGGACTTCGCTTCGATCGAGGCTCAGTTGGCGAAGCAGTATCCGGACTCCGATGGAGGACGGGGCGCGACCGTACTCCCGTTCAGCGAGATCGTCGTCGGAAAGGTTCGGCCTCTGATTCTGCTCCTGCTGTGTGCCGCCGCGTTGTTGCTTTTGATCGCGTGTGTGAATGTGGCTAGTCTTCTTCTGGTGCGAACGGAGGGCAGGCAGCGGGAGTTTGCGCTGCGTGGCGCGCTGGGGGCTTCGCGTGGACGCGTGGTGCGGCAGGTGGTGATTGAAGCCGTGTCACTGGTCGCTACCGGGAGTGCGGCCGGGCTGGCTGCTTCTTATGGATTCATGCAATTGTTGCTGCGTTTGATTCCTCTGAACGTGCAGGTGGAGATGCCGTATCTGCATGGCATCGGGCTCAGCGCGCATGTATTGTGGTTTGCGATGGCGGTTGGAGTGTTGATGTCCGGGTTGCTGTCCGTGACGCCGCTGGCGAGGATCTTCGGAGGCACGATGCGCGCGGGACTGACGGAGGGTGGACGCAGCGCGGCGGGGACGGTATGGAGGCATCTGGGGGCGAACCTGGTGGTGCTGGAGCTCTGCACGGCGGTGGTGCTTCTCGTCGGAGCGGGCTTGCTCGGAAAGAGCTTTTACAAGCTGCTCCACACGGAGATTGGCATGGAGCCGGACCATCTTGCGATGCTGCGGATGAGGACTCCCACGGTGGGGTATGAGAGGGAAACGCTGAAGGTTGCGCTGGAGCGGAGGGTGATGGCCGAGGTAGGGCGTCTGCCGGGGGTGAAAGGGGTGGCGACGGCCCAGCTCGTCCCGGTGTCGAGCGGCTCATGGGGCAGCACGACGTTCGAGGTCGTGGGCCGGCCGAGCCACACGACGAAGGAAGCCACCAACCGTGTGGTGAGCGCGAACTACTTCAGCGTGATCGAGGCGCGGCTGAAGCGGGGGCGGTACTTTGCCGAGAGCGAGGATGCCTCAAAGCCCCTGGTGACGATCGTGAATGAGACGTTCGCGAAGAAGTTCTTCGTCGGCGAGGACGCGGTGGGGAAGGTGATCCGGTTCGATGCTTCGTCGCCTCCGATTGAGATTGTGGGGGTGGTGGACGATATCCGGGAAGGTGCTCTGGACGCGGCGATTGTGCCTGCAGTGTATACGCCGATGGCGCAGGGTCCGTCGGGAAGCTTCTTCGTCGTGGCCCGGACGGCGCGGGATCCTGAGGAGATGCTGCCGGAGTTGAGGGCTGCGGTGCAAGGGGTGGACCGGGGGATCCTGACGCTCGATGCCTTGTCGATGGGGTACAGGATTCATCATTCGTCCTCGGCGTATCTGCATCTGTCGTCGGCCTGGCTCGCAGGTGGCTTCGCGGCGATGGCGCTTTTGCTTGGCGTGGTCGGCTTATATGGGGTGGTGGCGTACTCCGTCAGCCAGAGGACGCGTGAGATTGGCGTGAGGATGGCGTTGGGGGCGCAGAAGAGCTCGGTGTACCGGTTGATTCTGAAGGAGGCCGGGATGCTGGTCGGGGTGGGGATCGGCGCGGGTCTGACGTGTGCGGTTGGCGCGGCTAGCTTGATGGGGAATATGTTGTATGGGACGGCGCCGTGGGACGTCGGGACGCTGGTGGGGGTGGCGGCGGTGCTGGGAGCGGCGGCGATGATGGCGAGTTATTTGCCTGCGCGGAGGGCAGCTTCGGTGAATCCGGTCGAGGCGCTGCGAGCGGAGTAGGAAGCGAATAATGTCGCCGCAGTTCCCAACGCACGTGAACGTGCTGGCAGCGAGTCGGCGGTGCTTAGAGCTTGCCCGGAGTACCCATTCTAATGACTCTATTTAGAATGTGTACTGAAAATGCGCTTCTCGTCAGTGGGCCGCCAAGCGTTCTCGGTGAACGCCAAGGTTCGGTTTCGCTCGATGTCATGCTGAGGAGGAGGTAAGTGCTGAACTTGTCTTATTGGCAGTTGCGATGGCGTAGGCGAGGCTAAAGGCTCTGTTGCAAAATTGTAGCGACCGCGTGAAAATGGGCTGAACGCTGGGGAGTTGCTGATGTCAGAGTTCAAGTGGCGTCATTTTGAAGGCGAGATCATCCTTTGGGCGGTGCGATGGTACTTCCGGTATGGGATTGGCTATCGTGATCTCGAGCAGATGATGGACGAACGTGGCGTGCCCGTTGATCACTCCACAATCTACCGTTGAGTTCAGAGGTATGCGCCGGAGATGGAAAAGCGACTGCGCTGGCAGTGGCGCCGTCCACAATCGACGAGCTGGCGGGTCGATGAGACTTACGTGAAAGTGCGCGGCAAATGGACCTACCTGTATCGGGCGCTCGACAAGCTTGGAAACACAATTGATTTCT
>JAMFSC010000283.1 GCA_026225095.1 bacterium | reverse complement strand
GCGCCACGTTCAAGGATCTTGCTGGCGATCACTCTTTGACAGCCCATCGCGTCCAGCGTCACGATGGTCTTCTTCAGCTCCAGCGTATCCAGAAGCTCAGGGATGGCTGTGATTTCGTTCGATTTGGCATCCACCTGTCGCTGCCCGAGCACCAGTCCCCGATGGTTCTGTCGCAATAGGGTAAGTTTGCACTGACAGCGAGGTGTTAGAGAGAGATGAGACAGGCATTGAATCCAGTGTTGGCAAAGGTCATAAAGCGCTTGCATTACCCACTGGATGTGATTTTGCTTTGTGTGCGTTGGTATAGTGCGTATCCGTTGAGCCTTCGGAATCTTGAGGAGATGATGGCCGAGCGTGGGATTTATGTCGATCACTCGACTGTGCATCGCTGGGCGATCAAATTGTTGCCAGTGCTGGAGAAGGAGTTCCGCCGCTCGAAGCGCAAGGTCGGGAAGAGCTGGCGCATGGACGAGACAGATATCAAGGTTAAGGGCGAGTGGAAGTATCTGTACCGTGCCGTCGACAAGGCAGGAGACACTGTCGATTGCCTGCTGCGGACGCATCGCGACAAGGCCGCGGCACGCAGGTTCTTCGAACAGGCAATCGAGCGGAATGGAGCGCCAGAGAAAGTGACCATCGATAAGAGCGGCTCGAATATAGCGGCTCTCGAAGCCATCAATGCGGGACCAGGGAAGAGGATCGTCGCACGCCAGGTCAAGTATCTGAACAACATCGTCGAGCAAGACCACCGTGCCATTAAGCGCCGAACCCGACCGATGCTCGACTTCAAGGATTTTCGCTGCGCACGCATCCTTCTCTCCGGCATCGAACTCATGCACATGATCAGGAAAGGGCAAATGAAAAACGCTGGCAGCGGACAAACCCCCGCGCAGCTTTTTTACTCCTTGGCAGCATAAGCAGCTGGATCATATAGGACTTTTGTCGTTCAACTATCCTTACCGCGACAGAACCTTTTCGCTGCCCCTTCGCATTACAACACCTCGCTATGAGCGACGGTTTGCGGGGGCAAGGTCACGGACAGATTGCCCCCGGTGACAGCAAAGTAATGTTGGGTTTACCCCGCTACGGAAGAGTGCGACTCGGGAAGGGGAGGCCATTCTACTGTTTGTACTGGACTCATAAGAGACCGCACCTGCAGGTCACGCCGTGAGCGGGTGGCATGGTCCCATCCATCGCCGGGATGCAATGGCCATGGGGGTCGGCAGTTGGATTCCCGAGCTTCGCCGCAATCCGCTCTTCAAACGATTCCGAGATGAAGTGCTCCAGCCGCTCGGCTTCGTCATGAAGCTCATCCATGGGATAGTCGAGCACCTGGAAGAGAAACGTCTCAACCAACCGATGATGCCTCACGATCTCCAAGGCACGTCTCCTCCCGGCACTCGACAGCTTCACACCCTCGCCGCGCTTATAGACCACCAGCGACTTCGGCTCGCTTGCGAGCTTCTGGAGCATGTTCGTGACGGAGGCGGGGGCCACATCAAGGCGCACCGCTAACTCCGAGCCGCCGACCCGTCTGCGTTCGTCGCCACCAATCGAGTAGATGGCCTTCAGGTAGTCGTCCACGGATTCCGTGTTGCGTTCCCAGTGGGCTCGTTTCGTTTTCTTCAACTCTTGACCTGCCGCTCAGCTCTCTTTTTAGGTTATCCTAAAGGTGTATTAGGTGAACCTAAATAGTGCATTTCTTGCGAAAAAACTTATTGTTGCTGCTACTCCATTTGTTCATGCCACTCCCTGACTTGGGAGCGCAGAGTGGCACTTCGAGCGCCTTGGCCGGGACCGTGACCGACAACAGCGGTGCCTTGGTTCAACACGCCACAGTTAGAGCGACGGACGTAAGTACGAAGGCGGTGCGCACCGGAGAAACGGACGCGAGTGGGCACTACCTGCTTTCGCAGATCAATCCGGGCACCTATCAGGTAGCGGTCACCTTCTCCGGATTTGGAGTCACGTCTTCGGAAGCAACGCCGGTCGGAGTAGGGCGCACCGTCACGCTGAACTTCACTCTGTCTGTAAGCTCTGCCTCGCAGAGTGTCGAGGTGACCGCGCAACAGGGCCTGCTCAGTTTGGATAACCCGAACACGACGACGACGCTAGAAGCGAAGACTATCAAGAGCCTCCCGAATCCGGGGCAGGATCTGACGTTCATCGCTCAGTTTGCGCAGGGAGCGTTGATGAACACGGCTGGGTCGTCGAATGATGCCAAGGCTGCCGGTGGCTATGGCAACGTCGAGTTCAACGGCTTGCCTGCAACCTCAAACGGGTACATCCTCGACGGCTATGACACCAACGATCCGTGGCTGGGGCTGAACATCGGCTTGTCGACCAATCTGGTCATCGGCCTCGATGCCGTGCAGGAAGCCACGGTGAATACGAACTCCTATGCAGTCGACCAGGGCCGCTACGGCGCGGCGCAGGTTAACTACTTCACCAAATCGGGAGGAAACCGCTTCCACGGCGATGTATACGAAGTGTGGAATGGCTCGCTGCTGAATGCCCAGAACTACTTCCTGCACGCGAACGACTCCCCCGGCAACCTCGCCAAGAAGCCACGGTCCACGGTAAATGAGTTCGGCGTGAGCGTCAGCGGTTCAATCCTGCCCCAGAAGCTCTTCTTTTTCGCCCACCATGAAGGGATTCGCATTGCGCTGCCGCTGGTGTCACAGGTCACGGCTCCTTCGCCCGCCTACCAGCAATACGTGTTGCAGCAGCTTGCGGTCGGTGGCGTGGACCCGATCACAGGGGTCACGCTACCGGCACAGCCAGCCGAAATTCCGCTCTATCGCTCCATGTTCGCGCTCTACTCGAATACGGGCGGAACCCCTGTGCCGGTGAGCACCTGTCCCTTTGATATCGATGGAGCCCTGCTGCCTGCGCCTGCTGCTGGAACGCTTCTCAATGGCAGCGGCTGCGCGAATCAGCGACAGGCGTCTTCAAACAACAAAGACAGCGAAAACCTCATCGTGTTCAAGATCGACCACACGATCAACGAGAAAAACAGCATCTGGTATCGGTTTCAGCAGGATACCGGGCTGCAGGCTGCTTACACCGATCCGATCAACCCGATCTTCAATGCCTTCTCGCCCCAGCCTCAACGCACGTTTGTCATCGGATACACCCACCTGTTCACGCCGAATCTTGTAAACCAGATCAATCCCGGCGCAAGCTGGTATGCGAGCATTTTCGAGCCGAACAACTTCGCTGCCGTGCAGCAGCAGTTCCCGATTGTTCTCGCGGCCGGAAGCTCCAACCTGCCTTTCACCACCATCGGCGGCAACGACCAAACTTATCCGCAGGGCCGAAAAGTCACGCAGTGGCAGGTGAACGACAACCTGATCTGGACGCTGCATCGCAATACGCTGAAATTTGGAATCAACACGCGCCGCGTGGACGTGAGCAACTATGACCTTGGGCAGGGAACGGTGCCGCTGGTGACAGTCAACGATCTCGCTGAGTTCACCTATGGGGCCGCCTATACAGCGACGCAGAGCTTTCCGGTGCGATTGAGGGAGCGCGTCGCGAATGGCAACTTCGAGTTCTATGCAATGGACAGCTACAAGCCATCAGCCAAGCTGACACTGACTGCCGGGATGCGGGTGACCTGGAATACGAACGTTGTCAACGATCAAGGCCTTTTCGCCCGTCCGGCAGGCTCGTTTCTCGACATGCAGCACAGCAACGCGCAGCCGCTGAATCGGGCCATTCTTACTGGTGTTCATACCCTCTTTCCCGCCACACCGCTGTTCATCTATCAGCCTCGCGTGTCCATCGCGTATCAGGTTCAACCGCACACTGCCGTCCACGCGGGCTTCGGAGTTTTCAGCGACATCATCCCCGCGCAGACTGCCGATCTGGCTTCGACCAACGCTCCCTATGCTCCCAGCTTCGTGGGAGGCCTGGGCGGGCAGGTCGGTGGCGTGGCGATCTTCCCAGGAGTTCCGGGCAGCACCGTCGATACTCTCGCCTCCGCAAACAAGGCCCTGCAAACGAGCTTCAGCACCGGCGCTCCGCCATGCGCTGGCATTGCTTCCGGAGGTGTGGTTTGTCCGCTGGCGGTCGGGCTCAACACCTTTCCAACCGGCCCTCTCAAAACGCCCTTGTATTACCAGTACGGTGCCGGGGTGGAGCAACAGGTAGGCGGCAAAGGCGCTGTGCGTGTGGACTTCGTCGGCACTCGCGGCCTTCATGAGCCGTATCAGGTAGAGCTAAATGGCTACCAGAACGTTTGCGCAGGCTGCTTTGCACCGTATTCCTATAGCCGTCCACTCGATCAACGTTTCGGCAGTGTGAACGAGTTCCGGACAGACGCGAACAGCAGCTACGCCGGACTGCAGACGAGTTATACCCACCAGATCGCCGGGCTCACCCTGCGCGGCAACTACACCCTGAGCCATTGTCTCGATGAGGTTTCGAACGGTGGCCTGCTTTCGTTTTCAAGCCAGGGGATTCTGTCGCCTCTACCCGGTGAGCTGAGCCGCAGCTATGGAAGCTGCGATTACGACGTTCGCCACAATATCTCTGCCTTCGGCCTCTACCAGATCCCATTCCACTCTAATCACGCGCTCCTGAGCCAGGTGCTTGGCGGGTGGGCATTCTCGGAGACGGCCTTCTTCCACACGGGATTGCCCTTCACGATCCTCAGCCAGCCCTATACCGCGAATGGAAACGGTGTCTTCCAGTCCAGCGGTCCGCAGTTTGCCCGGCGTGTTCCTGGGGTTCCGCTCTACAAAAAGTCTGACGTTAGCGGCGTCACCGTAGCCGGCACGCGGCAGTGGATCAATCCGGATGCATTCGCCTCGGTCGTGGACCCTTCAACGGGAGCTTGCACGGGTGGGGACTCGGTGGCCAACTGTCAGTTTGGAGATTCGGGGAGGAACACCGTTCGGGGACCGCACTTCACTGATTCGGACATCTACATCACGAAGAATTTCAAAATCCATGAGGGCTTAACCTTCCGTTTCGATACGCAGATGTTCGACGCCTTCAATCACGCGAACTTTGCGTTGCCCAGCAATGTTGAAGCCGGTGTGCCGGGCTCCCTGATCCCGGCTCGTTTTGGAACCCTGCAAAGCACCATCTCTCCGCCTACAGGTCTGCTCGGCGTCGGACTCGGCGGCGATAGTTCGCCTCGCATGATTGCTTTCCAGGGAAGGATCGAATTCTAGAAGCGTCCGATAACGAGCCCCGCGATCAATGTTGGCTATTTCTGCCCAACGCCTCGAAAGGGTAAAATTAGGCACGTACACCGAGTTTCGTGCGAAATCCCATCGAAATCTTGGGTCGTTTTTTCCCACTTTAGGTTCTCGCAGGCCTTCAGCCATGCCTCCGGGCATC
>JAMFSC010000282.1 GCA_026225095.1 bacterium | reverse complement strand
GGCTTCGCCCTCCGCCGCATCCTCCCGCATCACCTCAACCCGCCTCAGCTGGGGAATTTTCAAGCGGTGCAAAGTGGGGATTTTTCAGTTGACGATGACAAGCTTCGGCGCGAGGTTGGGAACGTTCCAGGTGTCGGCATTCGCGATGACCTCCTCGGCTAGATCGTGCGGGCTGCAGGCGAGTGGAGCAAGGCCTTCATTGGCGAAGCCCTTCGCGATAGAATCCGCCGCGCGGGTGCGATAGGTGGCAGGAATTGTTTCGATCTTGTCGACGGCCATATCGGCGGCGGAGATGAGGGCCACAGCCTTGATTCCGGCATCCTGCGCGGCGGCATAGCGTGCCATAAAGCCGCCCATGCTGTGACCGATCACAATAAGATCGGCTGGGTCGACATGGAGCTTCGCAGCATTTGCGGGGTCACGGAGGTAGGCGAGGGCGGATTGAACATCCTCGATGCAGTGAGTAAATGAGAACTGACCTGGTGAGCCCCAAGATCCGCGGTAGTTGAAAAAGAGGACGTTGTATCCGGCGCGGCGGAGAGTCTGCGCGAGATCGAGATTTTTCTCGTTGCCGGGGAATCCGTGGAGGAGAAGGACGGTGGGGTGCGGCCGTGCCCCAGCGGCGATATAGAGAAGAGCGTTGAGCTGGGATCCATGGCTGGGGAGCTGGAAGGACTCCATCTTGGCGGGATGGGCCTTATCGGTGGCTAAGTCGGTCGTGATCGCGACGGGAGTTTGGGCGTGGAGGGTGGCGGGGGAGAAGGTGCAGGCGAAGAGTGCGGCGGCAAGCAGGCGCATGGGGTGATTATGCCTGAACAGGTCTCTGCTCATTGAACAATGGAAGCTAAGTCATCAGCCCAGAGTTTAGCCTGCCTCGCCGCGACTCCTTCCCGGTCCAAATCAGCGAGCCGTGCCTTCCATTTCTCGACCAGCTTCGCTGCCTGCCGGCTGCGGCGTTCCGCGCGGGCAAGCATCCGTTCTACGTGTGCTCTCTGTCTGCTTTGGAGGTCTGAGGTAGGCATGGGCGGGAGGCTCAAACCATTGTCTCCATTCCTGCAAATAGCTGCCTTACCGAGCCTCCAAATCTCCGTTTACGTCTGTAAACGCGCCGTTGACATACGTAAACGGACACCTCCCAAGTTGCTGATTTAAAAAGTGTTGACGTATGTATACGTTTTGGCTCGAAACGCGACCCTGGAAGGGGTGGAGTGTCATAAATCTCCCGGTGCGGAGCGCCGTGCCTGTTTTTCACCAATTTCCGCTCTCGGGCACACACTTCCCCGGCGCATACGCGACGCAGGTCGCATACAGGGAGAAGCTCGAGCGTGGGGGCTGATCGCAACGCCAACACGAGTCAGTTTCGCGCCCGTATACCGCGCTGGCGCTCTATGATTGTTTGATCCTCATGGCCGTCATAAATGTGTACTGCGACGAAAGTTGCCATCTCCCAAACGATCGCCATCCGGCCCTCGTCCTCGGAGCTATAGCCTGCCCCAAGGAACACGCGCGGGATGTGGCGGTTTCGCTAAGAGAGGCTCGTATCCGGCACGGGCTATCGCCACATCTCGAGATCAAGTGGGGCGGCGTTTCGCCTTCTAAGCTAGATTTTTTCCTCGACGTCTTCGATCTTTTCTGGGAAGACCCCTTGCTACGGTTCCGCAGTGTAGTGGCGTCGAAGAAGAACCTCAATCACGAGACCTATGGACAAGATCACGATGGTTGGTATCACAAAATGTACTACCAGCTCTTGAGGTATCTGATCACATCCAACAGCGGAGATCAGTTCAGGGTTTACTTGGACGTCAAGGACACAAGAAGCTCGGCGCGCATCAAGTTTCTACACGATGTCATTTGCAATGGCATGCACGACTTTGCGCACGAAATACTGCAGAACGTTCAATCTCTCAGATCGCACGAGGTTCCGTTGATTCAATTGACTGATCTCCTCACAGGAGCGATGTCCTACGCCGCAAGACCTCGAACACCAGATGACAGCGGGGCTAAACTCGAGTTCATCTCCGTGATCGAACGTCGCATAGGCAGATCTTTAGCAACCACCTCGTGGCTTTCCGAGAAGAAGTTCAATGTGTTCGTATGGGAGCCGCAAAGGTAATGGACTGGCTTCCTGCGCTCTTTCTACTCGCCGATCACAATGGAAACTGGACCACATACCTCGACGCTCTCTACGAGCAGTTCCGGATTGACTTTGTTCATACTAGTCCGACGTTTAGAGGCTCACGCCTAGGCTTGAAAAGGCACCCTCTGACGAACGGCAGAGAGGCCACTTTCTGGCATTTCATCTCCGAAGGGAAGATCGAAGAATTCAGGAACTTTGACGAACTGAGGTGCGAGCGGATTGGATGGCCGCGCCCGATCATTGACCAAGCGACGGAACAAAGACTCCCTGTTTGGTGGGAAGAAAGAAGGGGAGAGCGAAGAATCGTAATTGCGCTGCCGGATTTCAGCTACATGGTTGTCCTGGCGGAAAGGAATACACCTAATGGAATCATGTACTTACCGTGGACCGCTTACCATGTCTTGGAAGGGCACAGACGCAAAAGGAACATGAGGATCTGGGCTACAAACAGGCTCTAAAAGGCTGAGGCCGCCCTGGTGGGCGGCCTCGTTACTCCTTCCACAACATGGTGGATGAGCTAATTCATAAGATACGCGGAATGGCGTATGCGGTGCAGCTTTTCCGCTATACCGGACCCCTTTTCCACCGTACAGTCTTTATCGACTACAGGATCAAAACCTAAAGGCAAAACCTAAAGGCTTAACTACAGGCTTTCTTTAAGCAATCCGAAAACGCCAGCGTTTCACCGTATTGCCGTCAGCGTTTCACCGTAGCGAACTGTTGAAATATCAAGACTTGGAAGAAATGGCCGTGCGGGACGGGTGAACGGTGAGGGTGGCTTGGGAGAGGTCCAATTTTAGCCCTGGGTAGACGATCCGGATTTTCTTCAAGGCTAGTTGCACGTTGGCGCGGAACTGCCGCAGTTCCGCATATTCGGCTCCCATCTGGGCATACAGGCCCTCCCAAGGCACGACCCGAGGCGCACGGTTGCGAGTAACGACAAAGGCCGTGTAGGTCAACCAGGCGTAGAGGTCTAGGGCAAGTGGCGAGCGTTTGAGGGCTCTAAGCGCCCTCAGGTCAACCGGGACGGCCGATTGACTTTGGCAACTTGTCTTGGCCCACTTCGGCGGTTTGTTTTGGCCCACCCTTTGGGACGTTGATGTTGAGCGTGCTCGGTTCTGCTGGAGCGTAGCCCGGAGGGCGGAGCGGAAGCAGAACCGAACACCTAGGGAAAATAGCGCCGGGCCTACTCTTTCGTCTTCTTCCTCAAGGTTCTGCGGAAGCGGTAGGACTCCGATCCTGTCTCGATGATGTGGGCCTGGTCGGTGAGCCGATCGAGCATGGCTTTGCAGAGCCGTGCGTTGGTGAAGACCTGGGGCCACTCTGAGAAGGGCAGATTGGTGGTGACGATGACGGCAGCTTTTTCAGCACGCTCGGCGACGACCTGGAAGAGCAGTTCGGCGGCGACCTCGGCCAGGGGCACATAGCCGAGTTCATCGATGACGATCAGCTCCACGCGCGACCAGCGGGCGAGCACGCGGCTGAGGCTATGATCGCGCTGTGCCTCGACCAGTTGGTTCACGAGCGCGGCGGCGGTGGTGAATCGCACCCGCCGGCGCTGACGGCAGGCGGCGATGGCAAGGCCCGTGGCGAGATGGCTCTTGCCGGTGCCAGGATCGCCGACCAGGAGCACGGGCTCGGCGCGTTCAAGGTAGCCGCCTTCGGCCAGAGCCCGGATGCGGGCGGCCGGGATGTGCGGCGACTGCGCGAAGTCGAACTCTTCGAGCGTCTTGATCCGCGGCAGGTGCGCCTCCTGCATTCGTAGTTCGATCGACCGCCGTTCTCGGGGTGTAAGCCCAAACCGCCGAAAAGTCACTTTTGCTGTTGGCGAAGACACGTGGATCAGTCTTGCCAGAAATTCTTGAAGCGGTCTGATGCGAGTTCGGTGTAGCGGGCGGTTTGCTGGATGTTGCGGTGTCCGAGGTAATGCTGGATGGCGCGTGTGTCCTGTCCGTCGTTTGCAAGCTTGTAACCGGTGGCGTGGCGCAGCATGTGCGGATGAACCTGGAACTCGATTCCAGCCTCGCGGCCCGCACGTCCCACGATCTTGCGAGCCGAGTCGGCGGTGAGTGGCGCCTTGCGCTCGCTGACGAAGACGTAGGCCGTATCCGGATAATCGCGTTGCAGCCGCCGGAGAGCGCGCAATTCTGTCCCGCGCACAGGATGGACCGATGGGATCCCGCGCTTGCACCGCGCGACATGCAGAAGACCTTGCTGGAGATCGACCTGGTCCCAGCGAAGGCTGATCAGTTCCGAGACTCGCAGACCGTGCCGATAGGCGATGAGGATCAGGGCGGCATCCCGTTCTCCGTGACGTCCGATGCGCCCGGCCGCTTTCATCAGCGCCGTCACCTCTTTGTCCGAGAGATATTCCCTGGTACGGTATGCCGCATTCGGTCGTCGCACCGGAACTTTCCGGTTTTCGATGGTTAGCGTGTTAGCGATCATAGTGCTACGTGCCTCTCGGACCTTCACTTTTGCCTTTGGCTGGAAGGTCCGTTCAAGTGCTTTAAGATCGTTTGCATGAGTGTTTGGCCTTCTTCGTAGCGCGTCGTCAGTTCGTCCAACCGATCCGCTTTCCGAGGGCCGACTTGCGAACGAAGTCGCTTGTGGTGAGCCCAGCTAGGTCGGCAAGTTCCTGCACGCGTAGCTTTTTTGTCGCTGTCATGCGGATCGGTACGATCTTTCGCGGTTTGTGCGCCGGGGGGTTTACGCATGGACGTCTCGGCTTTCTAGGTGGTTCTGCTGCCCCTCGGGGCGGCCTTCAGTAGGGTTGGCGGTCAAACGGGTCTCGGGGCGTAGCCCTGAGTTCATTGCGAAAGGACAAACACGAGTAGCCGAGGCGGATTGGGTTTGGAGTGGTGTAGAGACAGAAGCGCCCGCAGGGTGCTTGTGTATATACATCGCCTGACTTGCCCGCTCAGTAAGTGGGGTGTAAATGTGGTTTGTACGTGGTGTCAGGAGACGGATTAAAGGTGCAGTTGGGCTGTTTATCGCTATGGTTTTGCCCTTGTAAAGTCGATCCAACCTACCTCCCGAACGCATCCCATGCCCTCCCTGACACATCCGTTGATATCCCGCCTTCATCCAGCTCTCTCCCTCGACGGTTTTCCTATTCCTCCCGCGCCTCTTTCGCATCTCTTCTTACACCTCCTCAGAATCTCCAGCTAACATCCCGAACATTCCCAACACCTCCCGAATACCTCCCTTTAACTCCTAGTCGTCTCCCTTGCCTCCCACGGCGATACGAGCCGAGTCGTCTGCATCTCGCAGCACTCCTGCTGATCCCGTCGCCCTTACTTAGTCCTCCCGTAACGGTCTTGTTCCTCTTATGGCCCTCCCACTGCATTGCCTCCTCTCTCAGGTGCCGCTTGTTGTGTGGATCGCGCACGCGAAAGAATACGATCAAACCGGAGGGCCACGAGAGTAAGGATGGCGCGATGGGTAGCGACGGTGTGAAAGCACGGACGAGGATGAAACGGAGGGGCCCGAGGTTCAACGTTCCGACGGGCGCTGTCGGCGTGGCGCATAGGGCGCTGGTAGAGATGATGCAATCCGCTGCTCTGCGCGTGACGCAGGACAGCATTGCGATGGAGTTGGATGCAGAGATAACCGCATTGCCGACGACGGTAAACCCATTCAAGCAGATAGCGGGGAGATTAATGAGAGCTGGCGTGCCGGTGGGTGCCACAACAATAGCTCGGAGACAGATCAACGAGAAGAGCAAGTGCGCTACTCAGAAACCAGCAGTCTAGGAGGATCTAATGGCGAAGCACCCTAAAGAGAGCCTGGCGGCGGCACTTGAGGCATTGAAAATGCTAACGCTGCCTGCATCGGAAGGAAAGGGGAAAATCTCGTCGAAAGCCTTAGCGAATGGGTTGGATGCCGAGGTTGATCGGCTCAAGGAGCTGGGCTACAGCATGTCCGAGATTAGCGGCGTACTCAGCGCGGCAGACGTCCACTTGAGTCCCAAGGAATTGTGGAGACGGAAGGAAGGGGGAAAGAAGAAGAAAAAAGGGGGAGGAGCCGGAGAATTAAGGGAAGATGCGAAAGCAAATCAACGAGTAGCAGAAGCAGCAGAAGCGGAACGAGCCGTTGATTCCGAGAACAAGCCGACGATGCGCCCATCGGCTATGGGTTTTCGGCAACGCCCTACGTCGGATGAGTTGTAAAGGAGTTCACGTAGGGAGAGGGACGAACGAAATGGGAAATCCGATCTATTACGTGGGTGGCAGTAAAGGCGGTGTCGGAAAGAGCGCAGTCGCAAGCGGGTTGGTCGATTATCTTCTGGTGGCTGGAAAGAGTCTGCTGCTGGTCGAGGGCGACACGGCAAACCCAGATGTCGGTTGGGCCTATGAGAATGAGAAGGGCGTAGCTCACGTGAGGATTAACCTCGATCACCCTGATGGATGGAGTGATTTGCTCGACGACATCGAGAAGCATAAGGATCGGACGGTTGTCATCAATACGCCCGCACGAAACAACATGAGCGTTATGAGATCGAGCAAGACATTGACCGACTCCTTGGAGGAGCTGGACCGGGAATTGGTAGTGTTTTGGGTCATCAATCGCCAGCGAGACAGCATTGAGTTGCTAAAGGAGTTCATGTCGAAGATGGAAGGAGCGCACATTCATGTGGTGCGGAACCTGCACCATGGAATGGCAGAGGAGTTCAGTATGTATAACGCCTCCGCTCTGCGGTTGACGATTGAAACAGAATGCAAAGGATCAACATTCGACTTCCCTTCCCTGGCCGGTCGTGTGGCCGACGCCTTGAACGTAAAGCGTCTGGCAATCTCGAAGGGTGTTGTGGATCTTACCTTGGGTAACAGAGCAGAGTTGCGGCGCTGGCGTCGTGAGGTGGCGAAGAGTTTCGCCGGAGTGATCGGTGAGTAGTGGCGTCGGCGGGCTCGAAGACTAATGGGGCGGAGCGTGTAAGCGTACACCGCGTCGTGTGTGACCGGGGGATCGACCGCAGCAACGCAATTTGGTCTGTGCTGCTCGCACTGGAACAGTATCGGAAGCTCTGTGACCAGGTGCCGCAGGCAATCCACCAGGCCGTTGGCGCAGCAATAGCCGACATCGACGATGCCGCGGAAGGGTCGCGGGAACCGCTTGAGGAATTGCTGGCGCTTGCTGTTGCAGCAACCACTACGGCGGTGATGCCGATTCTCGAACGTCGGAGGCTCAATCAGTGGGTCATAAGGTGGAGCTGTGGCCGGTGCTGTCGCCACGCTATACTTCTTCGGTGGAGTTGTGACGTGCCGCTCGCTCGGTGGTGGCGATGCCTGGAGTGAGCGCGGCGACTGCGACGGGTGTACAGGCATTTCTCGAACGCATAAGGCCGGGCTGTTGGAGTACCTATCGCGCTGTGCCCGTCCTGGCTCGGATATTAAGGCTGGGGTTGTGTCATTCCAACCTCACTGCGCGATTGGTCGGGTATCCGGATGGGAGCTATCGAGGAGGTGAGAGTAGCCGCCGAATAGCAGGAAGGCTCTGGACCGAAGATTTTCGCGTTGTGGCTGCCTCGGAGCAGGGATAAGCCTCGACGAAACGAGGAACAGTCTAATTTGGGACTTCTTGATAGGAAAGATGGATATGTGCTTCAAGAAACATGGCTTAGCCGCTTACCCAAATGGACATCGCGCCGAGGAATAACGGGGAAAAACAGAATAGCTATGCGAGAACTGACGATGCATGGGGCCTAATCTCGTTCCGGATAGAAACTTCGGAGTTCCAGCCGTGACTGTTCAGCCGGACATAGCCTTTCAGCATCCACGGCGAGGAGCCGCGGCGTCTGAGCGCAAACGCGACCCGATCGATCGCGGTCGCGATTGCCGGAGATCATGAAGCGTTTTGGTGCCTCTCTGCTAAAGAGATCAATTGGCTTAGCGGGATTCCGAACACCTGGGCGATGTTGACCATGGTGCGCAACGTGGGGCTCTTCCGGCCACGTTCAATCTGTCCGATATAGCTGAGGTGATATCCGAGAGCGTGAGCCAAATCATCCTGGGTCAGTCTCTTCTTGGTTCGCAGCTCTGTGACCGCGCGCCCAAAGGCCTCCTCGGAGGTTTTGGCCGTACGCTCGACAGCTGCTCCGATCGGTCTTGCCACATAGCCATCGTTCCTTGTCGAGAAGCTACGTAACATCTACTATAGTACGTGTTACAGTATCAGTACCCCCCCGGCATGTCCGGCAGAAAGGCACAGAAGCGACTATGGACGAAGATCTGGTGCTTCCCGAGACGTTCGATTTTGAGGATCTGGGACTGATCCGTCAGCCCGATGCTGAGCCCGATTCAGAATTCTTCGTCAGCAATACGGATTTGCTGGAAGACGTTGTTGAGTTTAACGGGATTCCCATGCGCTCTTTTCGGGACCGTCCCTACTACATGTACGTGGGGGTCTGGGCGTTGCGGAGCTGCTACCTGGGTCATCTGGCACGCGGCGGAAAACCAAACGAGCTCATGGAACAATTGGAGAGGAGAAACAATAGGGTGAAAAGTGACGCTTGCCGAACGCGGTATTCGGATCCTTCTCGGCGGCCATGACCAGAGGGCTCTGCAATTGCGGCAATGTCGGTATCTGGCACTGTACAACCGCCCACGCGGCGAAGTTCTCCGTGAACATACTTTGAGAGATGACTGAGATCAATGACCAACTGGACGCCCACCTTTGACACCAAGACTGGGCCGGATGACATTCTGTTGACTGAGAGCACCAAAAGGCTCCGCGCCCGCCAAGTGGTCGCGCCGCGCCCGAAGGTGATTCGGCAGTGTCCGCATTGCCTCCAGCCGTTCGGTGCCCGCGAGATGCGCAAGCATCTACCGGTCTGCCCGAACCGCGCTACACCCCTGTCCAATCCGCGCGCGGCTTGGACACTTCGCAAGGTGACCGATCCCGAGGAGCAGGATGCTCGCACCTATCGGTATTGGCAAAGCCTTCCTATCGGTGACAGGATTGTCGCCACCTGGGAGCTATCCGAGGCAGCCTATTCGATTCAGAAGGTAGGCTGGGATGTTTACGAAAGACTCGTTCCGCCCGCACAATAGCGCGACGGAGCCGGCCTTTGCGATTGAGAGCTTATCCGGCCAAGCGTTCCAGATGCTGGCTGCCAAAAAATGGAAATCAAAAGGGTGATGGCTGACGTGATTGCAGGGCTGGAGGTGAGTTCGAATCCCTCTTCCCTGAAAAGTGGCCAGATGCAGTTAGGCAGTCAAGAGGCGAGAACCCAAGGTGCGAATGACCGAGACATCCAAAAACAACGCACTGGGGAGAAAGGCGGAGTAGACATGAAGCGATTCGAGGTTCCGGATTCCGATGCCCAAAGTTTGCGTCAGGCGGAGGTGAGCAGACGCTTGGAGGGGATCGACACCATGGTGGGCGAGATCAGCGTCGATGAGGCCATCGAGATGCCCCCTATGAGCACCGTTCCCATTGCCACAGACGTCCTCATCGAGGATGCCGAAAAAGCCCGTCGCCGCTTCGCTGTCGATAATGCCAGAGGCAACCAGCGCGGTCTCCACTTCTCACTCTTCATGTACGGACTTGAAGCGCGCTACATTGACGGCGAACTCTCCAACGAAGACGTCATCGCCGAACTAGACAGACACTACGGCTTAACCCGCAAATGAAGGTGATCGGCAGTGTCCGCATTGCCGCCAACCTTTCGGTGCGCCGCGAGATGCGTAAGCACCTGCCGGCCTGCCCGAAACCGCGATACGCCCTTGAACAATCCGCTCGCTGAATCCTGGTGCCGCAAGGCGGGAGAACGCAAGCGCACAGCACCGCCCGATCGTGCGTAAAGTGGTCTTAGGCGGAGCGATGGAGGAGAACGAAACGGCGATGAAGCGATATGCACTTCCGAATCTATCTGATCTCCCGGAGTCTTACGCGTCTAATACGCGGCCCATCGAGGATGCGGAGAAGGCCAAGCGCCGCTCCGCTGTCGAGACTGCCAACGGCGACCAACGTGGCTCCGGTATCCACGTCACACCCTTGTTGCACGGACTTCAAGAGCGCTTCATTGCCGGCGAACTCACCACCGAGGAAGCCGTCGCCGAACTGAAAAAGCACTACGGCTTCAATTGCTAAGTGGAAATCGTTGATCGGCGCAGTTGGGCTTCACACTGTCTGTTGTCGCTCCTCACGCTTAGCACCTCGACGTGGAACTGCAGTAAATGCCGCCAACCCTTGGTTCAGGACGAAGCGGGCTTGCAGGGGAGGCTTAGATGGTCAAAACACAGCAGAAGCTGGGTGCCCGTGAAGATGCCAAAACGTTCCACCTCCCCTCCCCGCCCTCTTCGTCTCGTCTGCATTGGGGACACGCATGGATTTCACCGCAGGCTGATTCTTCCTCCCGGGGACATCCTGATTCACGCGGGCGACTTCGATGGTCGTACGCTGGAACAGGTGGACGACTTCAATGCCTGGCTGGGAACACTTCCCTTTCGGCACAAGCTGGTCATCTCCGGAAATCACGATCTGCTCTTCGATCGCAAACCAGAACTGGCCCGTGCTCACCTCACCGAAGCGATCTATCTTCAGGACTCCGGCGTTCGCCTGGAAGGGTTGAACTTCTGGGGCTCGCCAGTGAACTCGGTGACGGGCTGGGCGTTCGCGGTAGAACGGGGAGCCCAGATCCGCCGGCACTGGGATCTTATCCCCGAAGACACCGACGTGCTCATTACCCACGAAGCCCCGTATGGAACGCTGGATAAAAACGACATCATGAGCAGGCACCAGGGGTGCCAGAATTTGCTCGGTGCTGTCCGCCGGGTAAAACCGAAGCTGCACGTCTTCGGTCACATCCACGGCGGCTACGGCCGCGAGTCGGCCTGGAACATGACCCTGATCAACTGCGCCGTGGTCAACAACCAACGGGTTCTTGCCAATGCGCCCTCGGTCGTCGATCTGGCTCCATGACGGTGATGCCAGTTTGCAGGATGGCGGCTTTCTGCCGCTCCTGGACATCGCTTCGCGCCGACGACTTTTGCGCCGATGAGATGATGTAGTAACATCTCTACATAAACGTCGGTGTTCTCAGGAGGCCAGCCATGGCGATCACCACCCTTTCCAGTCGGGAGTTCAACCAGGACACCAGCCGAGCCAAGAAGGCCGCCTCCAAAGGACCAGTGTTTATCACGGACAGGGGCAAGCCTGCCCATGTGCTGCTCAGCATCGAGGAGTACCAGCGCATCTCCGGCCAGCGTCGGAACATCGTGGATGCCCTTTCCATGCCAGGACTCGCGAACATTGAGTTTGATCCGCCCCTCCTGCGTGACTTCGCTCGGCCAGCGGATCTCTCCTGATGTTTCTACTCGACACCAACGTCCTCTCCGAGTTGCGCAAGGCCGGAGACGGTAAAGCCGACGTCAACGTCATTGCCTGGCTGTCCAGCGTGGATGCTGCAACCCTCTCTCTCTCCGCCATCACCCTGATGGAGATTGAACTTGGCGTGCTCCGGATCGAGCGGCGCGATGCTGTCCAAGGGGCCAGGCTTCGGACCTGGATGACTCATCACGTCCTGCCTGAGTTTCTGGATCGCACCCTTCCCGTCGATGCTGCAGTTGCCCTTCGCTGTGCGCCCCTGCATGTACCGGACCCGCGCTCGGAGCGGGATGCTCTGATTGCGGCAACGGCCCTGGTCCATGTCATGACCGTCGTGACCCGCAATGGTGTGGACTTTGAAGCTACCGGAGTAGCGCTTCTGAACCCTTGGGAGGCTCGCTGACCGTCGGAGATGGTTTGGGTGTGAAATTCCTACCCAGCGCCTGTCGGTTCCCCCTAAACGTGTCCTTATCATCATGGAGTGACCGGTCCACCGCGCTAACCGTAGGTTAGGCTGTGATTCTGTAAGAGTCGCAGTCCAGAGCCACAAGCAGAGAGGAGCCGGTCATAAAAGAAACGGTACGAGTCTTGGGTTGGATGTCCATGCCGAGACAATTGCGGTCGCGGTTGCGGAGCCGTATGGGATGGTTCGGAGCCTGGGGACGATCCCCAATCGAGCGGAGACGATCCGCAAGCTGGTTCAGAAGCTGGGGCCGGTGGAGCCGTTGAAGGCTTGCTATGAAGCTGGCCCGACGAGCTGTGTTCTGTACTGGCAGCTGGCCGAGCTGGGCATCCTGGGCGATGTGATCGCGCCAACGCTGGTTCCGGTGAAGTCCGGCGACCAGGTGAAGACCTATGTTTCTGGAGGCCTGTACCTTCGTCCGATTGCGCACTCCTGCGAACGTCATCAAACCGGCGAGTTGTGGGAGTGGCGAGCGCCTGTGGTCCATCGTGGTCGGAGAAAATCCGAGGCAAAAGCGCTTTGCGCGAACTACTAAGGGGAGAATAAATGACCGGGAAGTGCGGGGTTAGGGGGACCTCAAGAAGGAATACTTACTCGCGTTATTGCTGGTCAGGCGGGAGCTACGTCTTATGTCATCTTGGTTCTATTCTTGTTAAACATGAAACTTCTTGCTTCCTTATTAAGCGTGACTGGGAAGTGCGGAATTTACGACCGGGAGGTTCTGCCATCGCGACCGGGAGGTTCGCTAAACTTGACCCGGAAGTGCGGTGCATATGACCGGGAAGTGACAAGCAAATCTGCACTTTTCAGATCATATATGTGGAAAACCCCTGTTTCGAGAAGGGGAATGAGATCAGCCCCTACTCCCCACGAGCAATACTGTGCCGCTAGGACCCAAGAATGACCTGGAAGTGCGGTTTTCGGACGCGGAATACCTCGAGCCGAGGTTCAAGATCAGTCAGAAGGCATTCGATCAGGGTAGCAAGCCGTCACCAATGCGGTAATTGACCGGGAAGTGCTGTGTAGGTACCTCCTTTGACTCCACCGGCAGGGGCCCTGTCCCGCTCCTGCTTTGGAATAACGTGAAGGATGAGGATAACTTGCGAAACAATTAGCGGATTTGTGGGAAAGTTATGACCGGGAAGTGCGGCTGTTGGTATTCTCTTTCCCGCACCCGCCATGGCAATTGCGTCGCGAGTTCAAACGCTGAGATGACCGGGAAGTGCGGAATTCCCACTGTCCCCGCTTAAAGACGACCTTTAATGTGACCTAGAAGTGCGGATCTGCTCAAAAGGGTCTAAATCGACCGGGAAGTGCTGTCTATGCATTGTCGAGGCGTAGCCCGCCACCCCGACGCCATCGTCGAGAGCAGCGATCGTGTTAGCCGCAAAAACGCTGCCACGCGCTTACCACTGGCGGCTTGCTCCCATATCAGGCCACGCCGCCGTAACCACGATGCTCCCTTCCATGACACAAGAATCATCCGCGATAGAGAGATACACAAGATGCCGTTCGCACAGCGCTCACAAGAGCAGCGGTGCTCCTTGCGAAATTATGAGGAACTCTTGAACTCTTTCAGCGCTGTGTACAAATGACCGGGAAGTGCGGCACGGAAATGGATGCTGGGGAGGCTGAAGGGGTGGAGTGGTGGACGTGGAGCAGCACTTCTAGGTCACTATCCAAACGGTGACGGCACCGGCAGGCGTCGGATGTGCTTAGCCTGTGGGATAAGATGACTTCCTTTCGCAGGAGGCCCTATTCGGAGACCTTTCTTTTCTGCCTCAGCGTTGAGCTCGGGCCAAATCGTTCTAAAGACCTGGATAGCCTCTTTGAAACGAATACGAATACGACTTGCAACGCTATCCTCTTGCCATAGTTGCTCGCGTAGGCTCTCCCAAGGAATGAGCGTTTCAGATTGCGCTGCAAAGCTCCGCCAATAGAGAAAAATTAAGAGGTCTTGAAGCTGCGATTTCTTCTTGGTTGCTTGCAACAGCTCGAAAGGAACCGGTACGTGGTATTGAAGGATCTCTTTGAAAATTCGATCGCCCAACCGGAAACCGAACGCCTGAGCATCCAGCTTGAGAAGTTGGTGTCCATTCCGGTCTGCTTTCAAGTCGACGGACGTCGGCAAATGAGACTCTTCTATGAAGGGCACCAAAACAGTAGATTCGCTACTTCCTTTTCTGACAACTCCGATCGTCAGGCCTGTCAGGCGCATGTAGCGCTGCTTCAAGTCCTTTCGGTTCTTACCACTGTCGGCAAGTCCTACATCTTTGAGGAACTCGGTTGCGGTGTCCCACCCGACCACTGGCGACTGTGTCTTGATAGCCTTGTCAATCATCCAGTGCAGGAGAGTTCTGTCTGAACCGTAGGGCATGGCAATACCGTCGAGGCCGGCACTAAACGTCACCGAGACGGAAGACCCATCCCCCAAGCGAGCTCTCCGGACAATCTTAGTCTCTTTGGTCGGAGAGTATGGGAGGCCACACAGCACCATAGCCTGAGCGATTTGAGTCATCTGTAAGCCGAGTGATCCGGCATCTCGTTTTTCGCGAATCTTAACCAACTCTTCGACAAATTTGTCCTTGCTCGAAGAGTCTTCTGCTTGACGATCTCTCGCCCGTTTAGGGTACTCAGTTTTCATGAATGTCGGCCATTAGTCTTACGAGTAGCGCTGCAGGTTGAGGTCGATAGCTTCATTTATTAAGTCGGTTTGGTTCACTTCATGGAGGCGAGCTGTTCGTTCAAGTCGTTCCTTAAGGCTCTGTGGCATCCGAAATGTGACCGGAACCAGGAAATCCTTTTTCTTCTTCTGGAGGAGGCCAGGCGCAGGATGCTCGGCAAGTTGGTGAGTGGAAACTGCTACCGCGGGAGAGCTGATAACCTGCGTCGGTGGGACGTCAGACGCGACAGTACTGGTCGAGTCAAGGAGGCGGGCCTCCGCCTCGGGAGTCACAATGGTTCGGGTTGGTTGTCGGAGGATTGTGGGTCTTAGGTTTTCAAAAGCTGTTCTTCCGGCTGGGCGACTAGACATCTCGCGATTACCTCCTTGGTTAGGGTTAGGATTTCTTCGGACGCTTTAGAAGACGGCGCAAATTCGACGACTGTCTGGCCCGTGGCAGGAGCCTCAGCAAATGGTGTGCGGTCATGGATCTCTGCATCAAGCACTCTGATGTGAATTCCCTGATCCGAAAACATGGCTATCGCGCCCTCTTTGGCGGTCTTACCAAGTCTGTTGTTGGCATGCTTGGCGTTAAGAACAAGGAAGACCTGTAATTCGGGTTTGATGGTCACAACGTCTGAAAGGACTGGGATCATGATTTGGGTAGCAAGAAAATCAATCGGAGTGGGTCGGGTCGGTATAAGGACGAAGTCTGATGCCAATAAAGCAGATCGTGTGACAGTCCCAAACCCCTTCGTCTCCGTGCCCGGAGGACAATCAATGAGTGCGACTTCATAAGTCGAGTTCGAGAGTATCTTTGGCAATTCCTTGTGAATCGACGAGGTAGACATAGCAACCACGTCGAATCTCAGCAGAGACTCCTCAGATCGGTTGCGCCATTCAGTGGCACTCCCTTGGGGATCGGCATCAACAACTAGTACCCGAAAACCTGCTGCCGACAGTCCCCCAGCTAAATTCATGCAGGTAGTTGTCTTGCCGCACCCACCCTTCTGGTTTGCAACTGCGATCGTGATGCTCATAGCGTGTTTATAGCAGTACGTTCAACAATACTGCAAGAAATACAGCACGACATATGTGTACCCTTTAGAGTCCTCTTGGATGTGGGTTGATGAAACCCTAATATCTCAAGGGTTCAACATACTGCCTGCCATATTGCTAGTGGTACTGTAAGCAGTACAGCCAACGCGCTCAGGGCAGGCGTCTTCGGTGGGTGTCTAAGATAGAAATACGACATGCCATACAGTGAGGCATACCTCTGTATGTACAGACGTATACGGCTTGAAGTTACGCTTCGATGGCTACGTTTCTTCGCGTTAGGTCCCAGGGCACAAAGACATACCGCTTGCAATACAGTTAGAAGTATTGCGAAATGTATAGGTTTGGATGCGCAGCGGAAAGCTGGACCACATTTACTGACCCTGTGAACCTACAGCCGTCACATGGCGCCCAGATCGCAAAGGCTATGGTCACAGGCTAAATAACGGCAAAACGCTGCCTTCAGGTCCGACATACAACAGGACATACATTCTGAAATATGTACGAAGACAGGCCCCCGCCCCAACTGAACTGCAACGCAGGCCACCGGCACGCATACTGTCAAAATTCGTTCGTCCCGGCAACTAAAGTCAGGAACCATAGATCCCAAAATCCCTAGGTACGGCTCAGATGCCATCGTGGCCCCGGTTGCAAAGCCCGGGAGCAGTAGCGGTAATCCCACCCAGGCGCACCCGCAAACCACCCCGAGGGTATGACCGTGAGTTGTACAACCAACGCAACTGTATCGAGCGCTGCTTCAACAAGCTCAAGCACTTTCGCCGCCTCGCCACACGATACTGCAAGACGCTTCAAGCATCCCGATCCTTCACTGCATTAGCTTGCAGTTGGCTCAGGGTGAAGCTAGATGTCGATACGGCATAGGCATCAAGCATGCTGAGCTCCATCATAGGCGGCGATCCTGGAAGCCTGAAAAGCAAGTGGAATCTCAAGCACTGTAGCCATATGGCTGTACATACTTCACTTCGCATCCAGCACGATATCAATCTTGCTTTTAATCGAGAGAACGACTCGACCGACAACACGTTGATCCACCAACGTTTGATCACCGAGACATTGACGCGGGGGCCGACCGCGGGAGAAAGGAGAAGAATGATCGAGTAGGGCGGGGCGAAACTAATTGGAACCAACTCCCGTCTCCCCAGCGACCACGGTATCGGCCGGGAAAACTGCGCCTACTCGGCACCGGTCACACAGAACAGGATGGTAGGTCCGTCGCGTCGCGAATCCGATGTCGGAAAAATGCTCAGCACTTCCCGGTCAATTTGTCTGGAAATACAGAACTCCTAATCTTCGACGGAGGGAGCATCTCGAGCACCTTCTTAGGCGGCGCGGGGTCGAAGCCTGAAGGATGTTCGAGGTGGAGTCGGTCCTAGTGGCTAAAGGACGGGCTCCGTAACTAGACTGCCGAAAGATTGCGGGGGCAGCCGGAAGACCGGACGGTGACTGTAGGACCTCGAGGAAACGCTAGACCTGTCACCGCTTGGAGCAATACAGAGGGGAAGGGAATAGCCGCGCGATCCCGCATTTACGCCCTTGTTCTTGCTCTTGATTCCAACATTTCTGGCCTCTGAGAAGTGATGGTTCTCAGAGGCCAGAAGGGTAGAATGCAAGAAAAGAGGGCAAAAGGGCAGGGAAGTGGCGGCTAGCCTCGCCTGGGCCCTCCGGGAGGGCGGACTACCATCATGACCGATCAAGCGGAGACTTGGGTTCAGGAAAACGACTCGGAAAGGCCCGATCTTGCCCCCGCGCAGGCAGTCCCCGATACCAACCTTGCTGAGGAGAGGCTCACCGAACAGGCGCGGGCCTATCTGAAGGCAGCCAAGGCGCCCTCGACCCTGCGCGCCTATCGCTCCGACTGGCAGCACTTTTCCGACTGGTGCGAGGGTCGCCGAGCCGAGTCCCTGCCCGCCCATCCCGAGACGGTTGCCCTCTATATGGTCGTCCTGGCCGAGACTCACCGGCCGGCGACCATCACCCGTCGCCTGACCGCAATCTCCAAGGCCCACTCGGCCGCCAACCACCCCAACCCAGCGACCACCGGGCACGCCGTCGTCT
>JAMFSC010000281.1 GCA_026225095.1 bacterium | reverse complement strand
CCCACAGTCCTTGGAAATCGTCAAAGTCGACGATTTCGCACATTCCCACCGCACCACGACTCCTTCTTCGTATACTGACATTTCTATCCGGCGCCCAACGAGACATTTCTATCGGGCGCCAACACGCCAACACACGCTCTGGAGGCGCAAAGCAATAATGTCGTAGCCCTGCAAAGCCAAGTGTCGCAGGGTGATCCTTGGAACAAGGGATCGTGAGGCGACGGATTGGGTTGGCTACAGATGAGCAAGCAGGAGTTACGGCGGGTTGAGGTGCTGACCGAAGTGCTGGCCGACGCACGATGGAGTCGGCAGCGGGCATGTTGGGGGTGAGCTTGAGGCAGGCACAGCGGCTGGCGACGAGGTATCGCGATGGCGGCGGCGGTGCGCTGATCCAAAAGAGCCGGGGTCGGTCGGCGAGTAACAAGCTCGGCGCAGGTGTTCGGGAGCTGGTGCTTGAACTGATCCGGCAGAACTATCGCGACTTTGGACCAACGTTCGCGGCGGAGATGTTGCAGGAGCGGCATGGCGTACAGGTCTCACGCGAGACGCTGCGCAAGTGGATGGTTGAGGCTCGGGTATGGCTCTCGCGCAAGCAGGGCAGGAGCTTCCACCAGCCAAGGCTGCGGCGCGAGAGCCTGGGTCAGCTGGTGCAGATCGAGGCCGTTCCGTATCGCATCCATACTGTGCTAACCGACAACGGCATCCGATTCGCCGACCTACCGAAGAACCGCCACGGGCCAACCGCACGCTTCCGCGGCCATCCCTTCGACCGGCTCTGTTTCATTCATGGAATCGAACAACGGCTCACCAAACCCAACCATCCTGGACGAACGGCTAGGTCGAGCGCATGAACCGAACCATCAAGGACGCTACGGTGAAGCGATACTTCTAGGACACTCATAACCAACTCAAAGCCCACTTGACCGACTTCCTCAGAGCCTACAACTTCGCTCCAAGACTCAAGACGCTCAAGAAACTCACGCCTTACGAATATCTCTGCAAACTCTGGGCTCAAGACAAGATAGATTTACTCTCAATCCAATCCATCAACTGCCGGAACTAAACAGCTTAGCTAATGAGCCTTATTCGGAGAAGGTGTTGCTAAATCTTGCCGCGTGGCTGCGGGGTCAGCACATCTTCTGTCGCGATAGGGCAGGGCTTGATGGTGCACTTCAGTTCGTTGGTGGGCGTAGTCTTCGTGTAGTTATGATTGAAGTCGGCATCTCCCGGAACGGTGTAGATGATGACGCGGCGAGCAAGGGTGTACTCGTCGGTCGTTGGGATGATACGTGTCGCGTCAGCCTGGAGCCACTGCGTGAGGTAGGCCTTGGTATTGACCGCACGGTAGGCGGCAACGTCGCTAAAACGTACATCGAGGCCAGTAGCGTCCTCTCGCATGCGCTCCATGCCGTGTTCCGCTTCGGCGTGATCGTAAAGAGGATGCGCAACGCCGACCAGTACCAGCTTGATATTGGGCGTACCTTTCAATGTCTTCGCCGCCAGCTCCAAACACGGTAGAGCTTGGTTTTCAACACGTGCTGGACGCCGTGAATCCTTGTCGAACTCGATGGAACAGAGCTTCTGAACTCCGGGTGCCAGTGGAAGTTGTTGTGCCTGGAGAGGAACAGCGGATTTCATAGCGAGTATTACCAACGCGGACAAAATGGTTTTCGTTCTGAGCATGGGTCTTCTTCTTTCTCTTTCGTTTCAAGAGCAGACTCGACAGCGGCCAGAGCAACATGTCCGCCGTCGGGAATGGGTCACTTGGAGATGTAGTTGAGCGGTATGACTGGAAGACCGGGAACGTCGTTTCCTCCTGGAATCAGACCCTCCTGGCAGGCCTCCTCCCACAGTTCGAACTTCGCCTGCGACTCTGCGGTAACGGGTCCGGTGGGCACGCCGCCGTCGCCGCCGAAGTAGCCGCGCTTCTCATCGATAGCGAAGGTCCAGGGCCGCGTGTAGACCGATGGATCGTCGAAGGTGGCCTCGTAGCGCAGTGTATTTTCCCCGGTGAACTTGAAGCGTTCCGTGTAGTGAACTTTGTCACTCGAGAAGTCGCCGGCACGGCTCAGACGACCCTTCGCGTTGTTGCTGGTAGTGTCGACGACGAGTGTGGTTCCTTCCCAGTGACCGCGCGAGTCCCCGAACCACAGCTTCAGGTCGTTGCCGATGTGCGGCCGGTTATCGAGGTAAATAATGCGATACTGTTCCGCACCCGAGTAGATCAGGAGCACATAGCCGGGGTACTGCTCGATCTTGACGTCGTGCCAGGTGAACTGGCGAACCGCACCCAGCGGCCAGCAACGCTGCTGGGGATCGATGTCACCGTAACGGGTGAACTCGTAGTAGTGAGCGAAGAGATCTTGTTGATGAGCAAGAGCCTCAGGCGCGTAGGGTATATCGTAATTGGGCGTATCGATGATGCGGCTGGGAGCGTTGCGCGCCACCCTCCGAGGACGTGCATTGGCGGGCGGCGCATCATCGTTATAGGCTGCGCCTTGCGCGCCTGCGGGGCGCTGCCGCCCGCCGCCGCCGCCGCGTGGCCCATCGGGTTGTGCGTTGACGATCGACGGAGGATTGCCGTTACCACGCTGGCCTGGCGCTTTGCCCGTGTTGGGGTCGACCGAGGGCGGGCCGCCCGCGTTCGCGGTTCCAGCCGCCGGTCTGGGGCCCGGAGGCGGTACACAGTTTACGTCGCCGTTGGTGGGGTTGGTGAGGCAGCCCATGCCGTAGTAGACCGCTGTCCACGTACCTTGCACGTTGGGCTGGCCGTCGCTGAGGCGCGCGGGCTTCCATGGCTTGGCCGCGGTGGCCGGGTTGGCCGGCGACTGCGCGAGGCCAGGCATGCAGCATGCCAACAGTGCCAGCGCCATTGCGTGTTGCTTATATCTCGTGTTCACTTGGAACTCTCCTGTCGCATTGCGTTGCGGGGAATCTTCGGACGACTGGTACCCCGACCTATGGGTAGTACTTCTCATAAGGGAAGGCATAGCAGACGTAATCCAGAAGCTGGAAGTTCTTCTCTATGCGCCGGTAGAGCGTAAGGTCGATGTGCCAGGGTTTGGCATAGACCTTCGGATCTTCAATCTCAACCCTGTAGTCGATATGATCGGCGTCGATGAACTTATAGCGTTCGACCACGTGGAGATCGGGGCTGATATAGTCGCCCGCGTGATCAAGCCAGATGTCGTTGAGAAAGTCGATCGAATCGACAACCAGTGTGTCGCCCTCCCACTTCGCGCGGGAGTCGCCAAGGTACCAGTTGATATGTCCCGGAGGGTGCGGGGTACCGTTGGTGTACAGGAAGCGATGCGCCTCTGCGTACTCGTAGAGCACGGTGATCTTGTCGCCCTTGGGCAGTTGAAAGATCTGGAACGGCAGATTGCGCGCATAGGTGATGCGTGGCACGCCGGGCAAATTGCACTTGCTCGTTACGGGGTCAAGGTTGTTGCGCTGCGCGTAGTTCTGGTCACGCTGCTTCTTTGCCTCGGGCAGGTAAGGAATGGTGTGCTCTTCGACGACGCTCTGAGAGCCAGGAGCATACTTGTCTGCAGCGTGATCCTGCAGGTCCACGTCGGCTCCGCCGATGGCCTGCCAGATACCGTTAAAGTTTGGCTTGCCGTCGGCGAGACGGGGAATCGGTAGCGCGCGAGCCGGAGAGGCCGGCTTTGCCGATTGCCCGGGACTGGAGGCAACCAGCAAAGCGCCGGCGAGAAGAGTCAGGCAATGAAGCTTGCTGCTTATTCTGCTGAAAATCATGTCTTCCCTTTCGTTGCCTGTCGCAGAACGTTACTGGTTGTAACCAGGATCTCCGGGTGCGCCAGTGCCTAGCGAACCCGTGAACAGGCTTCGGCCATCAGGCAGCTTGACGGACGTACCGTTGATAATCTTGGCACCGTTCTTGGCCAGGTAACCATTGACGGTCAGCTCAATGCCCAGGGGAAAGTCGGTCTCGCGCAGGCCGCGGCGCAGCAAGGCATTCGGGCCACCGAACTCGACCGCCCAGTTGGTTGTGGTGTGATCGGCGTTCGGCACCTCGACGTAGATCCAGCCATGGGGGTTGACCCATGAGAGCTTTGTCAGTTTGCCGTGCAGGGTAACGGGTTTGCTCGCGTCGTACTCCGCGGCGAAAGAGTGGTGGGCGAAGGCCGGCACCGCGGATATGGTCACGATGCCAAGCGCGAGAACGGAGCCTATCAAAAGCTTTTTCATAACATCTCCTTGATCGAGGGTTGAGGTTGAGGTGCTTAGAAGAGAACCTTGATGCCGGCCTGTAGCTCCCGCTGGGAGGTGCTGGCGGTGGTAGTGACCTGGCCGAAAGTGGCAGTGCCGACAGCAGCGTTGGGCGCTGCAAGATTGTTGTGATTCGCCACATTGAACCCTTCAAGCCGAAGCTGCGTGTTCACGCGTTCGGTAATCTTGAAACGCTTGTGGAGTGCGAGGTCGAGGTTGACGAAGCCCGCAGCGCGCAACGTATTACGGCCCACATTGCCGAAGGTGTACGGTGCGTTGGGAACAAAGGCGTCCGTGTTGAACCACTGCGCACGGTTGCGCGTAGCCTTACCCGTCACCGGGTTGACGGCGGCATTGAAATGGGGATCGTTGGGATTGAGGTTTGGACGGTCGTTGTTACCATCAAGGCTTCCTTGCCCCGAGTTCGATGGGTTACCGTTGACCGTGAGGTTAAACGGGAGGCCGGTGCTAAAGCTAACGATCGGATCGAGGCTCCAGCCGCCAAGCGCGGATTCGACATACCGGTTCCATGACGAGCCGAGTTTCCGTCCTTGGCCGAAGGGTAGGTCGTACACGGCGCTGCCGGTGATGTGATGGGTAATGTCCTGGCTCGACACAGAACGGTCGGCCTGGATATTGCGCACATCCTGCACACCGCCCGACTGGTTCTCGCCAAGCGAGATCGTCTTCGCATAGCTGTAAGAGGCCAGCAGGCTGAAGCCGGCAGCATAACGTCTCTCCACGCGGGCCTGCAGCGAGTTATAGTTGCTGTACCCTATCTTGCCGACCCGCAGAATATCCGCAAGGGTGATGGTGTACGGCGTTCCGGTTACGGCCAGCGTGCGGAAGGGCCGGTTGTTGTTGGTCGTGCCTGCAGCCGGCGGCGCCTGATTGGCATCGTACTGCATCCACGCGCCGCTCAGACGATTTCCCGCGTAGCCAACCTCGAAGAGAATATTTCCCGGCAGTTCACGCTGCACATTGACGTTCCACTGTTGGGCACGCGGCCAGCGCCCCTGGGTATCGTCAGAGACGGTGAGCACGTTCGCCGCATTGGCCAGTGAGAGGCTGTTTGCCGGAAAGCCTCCCTGGAGCGTCAGCGCCGGAGCGGTAGCCGTCGGCGAATTCGAGATGGCAATCTGCAGGTGATACGGAGGGTTGATCTGCAATGACTGCATGCCGCCCGGCTGCTGCGCGTTCGAGTAAAAAAGTCCGTACGCGCCGCGGATGACTGTCTTATCGCCTGGTAAGCTGTAGGCGAAGCCAATGCGTGGAGCGAACTGGGCATGGTCGGGGTTGATCGTCGCGCGGCTGTTGCGGCTGTTGCCATTCGCGCCCGCAAGCACCAGCAGAGGACTTCCAGTGATCTCGAGGTTATCGTTCGCCATCTGGTTATGCTTGTCGACCAGCGGCCGATTGAACTCGTACCGAAGACCGGCATTGAGAGTGAGCCGCGGGCTGATCCGCCAATCGTCCAGCACGAAGAAATGCGTGAGTGGCTGACGGTCCACGACCACCTCCACATTCGAGAGATTGCCCGAGGCAGGCAGGCCGAGCAGAAAGTCCGCGAAGGGTCCGTACTGCGACGCGGTGGCGGTGTTGTTCCGACGTGTATATCCGCCGGTGAAGCTCAGCGTACCCTCCGCCTGCTGGGCGCTGACGAAGTTGGTCTGCAGCCAGAACTGCTGCGTACCGAACTTAAAGTTGTGCTTGCCGTGCGCCCAGGTGAGATCGCCCGAGATCTGCCGTGTCTGCGTATTGGTGACGTTGCCCTTGCCGCCTCCGCCAAGGCCGGTGAAACCCGTGATCGAACTGGCGACAAGCCCGCCGGGGATCACTGTATCGGCTCCATTGAATCCAAGCGCGGCATTGAGATTCGGGGTGCTGGCGCTGGTCGCGGCCGACTGCAGATAGTTCCAGCCGGTGCGTACGGAACTGATCAGATGGGGCGACCAGATGCGATCGTAACCAAGCGCGAAGGAGTGGCCGTTGACCTTCGTCGGCTGCACGGAGGTATAGTAGACACCGTTATACTGCGGGAGCGTAATGGTTGGCGGCGTGGTCTGGTCCTGCTCGCTCCAGCGGAAGAAGAAATTATGCTTATCCGAAAGAATTGAGTCGATCCGGAAGTCGAACTTCACGGGCGACTGGTTTGCCGGGTAAATGTAGTTGTAGTTCAAGACGCCGCCCGTAGCGGGAACCGGATAGGCCTGGACCAGTTTTGCGGCAATCGAATCGATATGCGACTGTGGAATCTGGTACGAGCCGACAGGGCAGACCCCAGTCGCCGAAGCTGCGGATACAACCGGAAACGCAGTCCGGACACCACCGCTTAGAGTCTGTGGATCGTAGATCGGCCCCGGAAAGCAGCCGGCCCGCTCGGCTGCCGTGGACAGCGTATCGCGCGAGGTGCCGCTCTGCCTCAGGCGCAAGATCTCGAAGTCACCGAAGGCGAACAGCTTGTCATGAAGGATCGGCCCCCCAAGGCTTGCGCCAAAGTCGTTGCGCGAGTATGGCGTCTTGGTCGCGAAGAAAGGTGTGGCATCCAGCGCGTCGTTGCGGATGAATTCATATGCCGTCCCATGGAACTGGTTGGTGCCCGATTTGATGGACGCACTCACGACACCGGAGGAAGAACGTCCATACTCCGCCGAGTAACCGTTGGTGACCACCTTGAACTGGCTGATCGCGTCGACCGAAGGTTTGATAGCCTCCTTCTGGGCGCCGTAGCTATAGCGAATGAACTGCGCGTTATTATCGATGCCATCGAGCAAGAAGCCAACGTTGTAACCCTGTTGCCCACCGATGCTGATGCCTACGCCCGAGATCGCAGGCACGGTGCCCGAAGACAGGAGCGCCAACTGCAGATAGTCACGACCATTGGCGCTGGTCAGCGGCAACTCCACGATCTCATCGTTGCCGATCACCGTACCGCTCGTTGAGTCCGACGTATTCAACACCGCGCCTGACGCCGAGACTGACACCGTCTCCGACACCTCACCAAGCGACAACGTTGCATCGATCTTCCGTACATCGCCAATCGAGAGCTTGACCCCATCCTCGCTGAAAGACTTGAACCCCGGGGCCTCCACCGTTACGCGATACTCGCCGATGCGGAGGGGTGGGGTTCGATAGTCACCATGTGCATCGGTATGCAGGCGCGTGGTTGCCGAAGTCGCCACATTGATAATGTTGACCGTCGCGTTTGGAATATGGGCGTGGCTTCCATCCGTGACGGAACCGAGAATCGTTGCTTCCGTCGATTGCTGGCCCAGCAAACCGGCACTCCACAAGACAGAGACGAAGAAAAACATGCGCTTTCGCAATGTAGCCTCACAAATATCTCCGATTTTTAGACAAAGAGGTCCTGGCTGCCTCGGATGGGCATCTCAGACTCGGAACGTGCTGTATCAATGGAGTGCAGACACAAAAAAGCCGCGTCTGGAGAGATCGCGGCGGCGCACGTTACGATTGCTTCTGGATCTAACGATAGAAGCAACAGCGAACTCGGCCACGATCCTGGATACACGGATACAGGCAACAAGTCTTTGCTGTGGAATTCAGCGGCATGATTACTTTATAGCTCCAAAATCTTTGTAAGTCAACAATAAACAAAATGGAACTCCTGCATGAGTCATTGCTACACATAGCCGATGACGCGCCCGGCGAAGCCGACGGCAAACCAAAGCAGCAACGACGCGATCGCGCCGGCCTTCAAGAGAGCTTCATGCCTCACCTGATCGGAGTCCTTGCGAGCCACAATGATCTGAAGCGTGAAGTGACCGACCAGGGCGATCGCAAAAAGAGCCATCTTCACCTGGAAGGCAGGGTTGTGGTAGTAGCGCATCGGCCCTCCCGCGTACATCAACAAACCCGAAAGAAACATTCCGATGACGCCGCCAAGTGTCAGCGGCAGAAGCTCCCGTGCAACCCTCGACGCGGACTGCGTCGTAAACCCCAGATTGAGCAAGCGTAGGTCGGCGAGCAAAATGGCGCCAGCAAAGATCGCAAGAAAGAGCAGGTGGACAATTTCGATGGCCGGAAAAGCATACGAGGAGTCGCGAATATAGATGCCCAGGTGGGTTTGACCCAGCCAGTGACTTAGACGAAGCAAAAGCATGAGAAAGCGTCCTCCACCGTGTGGCGCTGCGGCATCGAGTATTCGGCTCTAGGTATTGACATAGGCGATCAGGCGTCCAGCAATGATAATGCTTGCCCAAAGAACGAGAGAAGAGATCGCCGCGAGCCTCGCCCGCAAAGGGGCCACGTTAGCGATATCCCACGTGTTGACTTTGCGATAGATGGTCAAGTGGAAGAACAGCGGATTGAGCCCGACCAGGAGCAGGAGCACCATCTTCGTCCGAAAAGCCCAGTTGAAGTAGTTCGTCTGGGACTCCGCAATCGAAAGCAGTAAACCTGTACTGAACATGACGGCAAACCCAGTCCATGTCCATGGGAGTACCTGCCGGGCAATACGCGAAACTGGCTCCCTTTTCATGATCAAACCCAACAGGCGCAGATCGAGAATGGCAATCGTGCCGACAACACCACCGATTCCAAGGGTGTGAATGGTCTCAAGAAAAGGAAACAAGTAGGCGGATTGCCGGATCGAGATCGATAGATGCGTTGTATAAAGCCATTCACAGAAATGTTGTAAAGCTGGCATGGATTGATCCTTAGAGTTGGTACCAGCGGTCTGCGCCATAGACCAGGCCAAGTGTAATGAGTGCGATCACCACCTCGCCCACTGCGCCGACAATGAAAGGACGGATACCCTGCTTGGATATCTCCTTGAGATTCGTTCGAAGGCCCACACCGGCAAAGGTGAGCAAGAACGCCCAGCGTGAAAGATTGCCCAAAGCCAGCGCCTGTGACTTGGAGAAGAAACCCACGGTTGCAAGAAGAGAAATAAGCAGAAACCCGAGAATGAACTTCGGAAATTTGCGCCACAGAAAGCTTGCCTTGTTGGTGATGACGGCGGCTTCCCCCTTTGATGCCCAATAAATAGCATATCCAAGCACAATGAACCCGATGGTGGCATTGCGGCAGGTCTTTGCAAGGACGGCAACTTTACCGGCAGCGTCGGAGTAAAGCGCGCCTGCCGCGGTTGCCTCAGCTGTGTTGTCTACAGCAAGTCCCGTCCAGAGACCGTAAGCGCGATCGCTCATATGAAGTGCGTGGCCAACAATTGGAAATAATACGAGCGAAATCGCACCCAGAGCCAGAATTGCGGCAATCGCGTAGGAAGAGTCCTCTTCGTCGGCATCGATCGCACCTTGGGCGGCAATAATGGCGGATACTCCGCAAATGGAGGAACCCACCGCGAGGAGACTGACCAGCTTGGGCTTAAGCTTGAACGCTCGACCAAGGTAGGTCATAAAGGTCAAGGCAAGGGCAAGTTCGATGACAATAAGTCCGAGCGAAAGACCGCCAAGTCTGCGCACGTCACCTAGAAGGAATCGAGCACCAAGTAAAACGATGCCTGTCTTCAACCAGAACTCATATGTGGAAACACCTGAACGAAAGATCGCCGGAACACCGATGGTGTTCGAGATGGCCACCCCGAACAAAATTGCCCATAGCACGTATTCAATGTTCGGCAACACAAGGTGATGCGATTTGCCGTAGACCGCGATGGAGTGTTCTACAAATTTTCCCAGATAGCCCACCGCCGCGAGCAGGAGGATGCCGGGAATAAAACCGGCGAGCCGGCTGAATAGCGATGACGTTGGGAATGGATGGCGAGGCTCCGAAATGACCGAGCTTTCAAGTGACATGTGGTTCCTCTTCTTTAAGAAAATTAGTTACCAGGGTACAGACTGAACGATGCCGATGCGAACGACAATGGCGAGCAGTAGTGCGAGTAAGACGGCCCAAACATCGGGCGGTAGTTCGACCTTAGGCGTACCGGGGGGCATGGTGTAGTTTCCTTTCGTCAACTGCGGTTGAATGTGCGGTTAGAACAGAATCTTGACTCCGAGCTGATTTTGACGTGGGTTCCCTGTCACGGTGGTGATGGTCCCGAGCGTCGTGGGTGATTGAACATTCAAAGCCGGCGCGCCGTAATGAGGAGTGTTCGTCACGTTGAAGGACTCCAGACGGAGCTGAGCCTGGAAACGCTCATGAAAGATCAGTGTTTTGTGAATGCCTGCATCCAGGTTGAGTATTCCTGGTCCGGTGATCGCGTTACGTGGAGCATTACCGTAGGTGCCGGAGGCCTGAACTGCAAACGCACTCGTGTTGAACCACTGCCCCGGAGTCCGTGTTGCGGCTCCGTTGGCACCCACGGACGCTCTGGGGTCGCCAACAAGATTCGGCCGATCCGCAGTCCCCCCGCTATTCGAAGGATTCTTCGACTCCGTCAGATTCAGCGGCTGTCCAGAACTGATCGTCACGATCGGGCTAATGGTCCACCCACCGAAAGCGCCGTCCAGCCAACGATTCCAACCACTGCCCACAAGTTGACCTCTTCCAAAAGGCAAGGGATAAACGGCGCTCCCGACAAAGTGATGGCGCATGTCGGTATTCGTGACCGCGCGCTCTGCAACGATGTTTGTTGGGTCTTGAAAGTTTGCCGTATCCCCCACGCCGAGTGTCTTCGCATAGGCGTAGGAAGCAATGAAGGTCACGCCTTTCGCGTAGCGTTTTTCCGCCTTTGCTTGCAAGGCATTGTATTGACTCCAACCCTCCTTCCAGACACGGCTGACCGTGCCAAGTCCAATCGTCGGATTGCCCGCAACACCGGGGATAGTGGTTGTCTTATACAGCCTGTTCGCGTTAATGCCGGCAGTGGGCAAAAGCGCCGTGGGGGTTGCGGGCGCAGGATTACCATCGACCTGCCACCAGTTATGGTCGAACTTATTGCCGTAGTAACCCACCTCAGCAACAATCCCGTAGGGCAACGCGCGTTGCACATTGAGATTCCATGACTGATCGGTAGGAATCACTGCGTGACGGTCAAATGAGACAAGCGATACACCTGTGGCCCCGTTGGCGTTGCTCAACGAGAGAGCGTCGGTGGCGAAGCCATTCTGCAGGTATTGGAACTGGCTGGGAACGTAGGAGCTGGGTGAAATGGCCAGGCGCAATTTATTGGCAGGCGGGTTGTTCTCCATCGACTGCATGCCACCGATCGTGATGGCGTTGGAATAGAAGATTCCATAACCGCCACGCAACACGGTCTTGCTGCTGGGTGGACTGAAGGCGAATCCGAAGCGCGGTGCAACGTTTGTGTAACTCACATTTTGCAGGGCCCGCTGTGCGCGGCTGTTTCCATATTGTCCGGCGTAAACGAGTTGCGGCTTGCGTGGATTGCTGTCTTCATCGAAATTCGCAATCGTATTGAACTTGCTGACCGCAGGCAGACTCAGCTCATAACGGATACCAAGGTTCAGTGTGACGCTGTGGCTGACCTTCCAGTCGTCCTGTACATAGAAGTGGCTGTAGGGAGACCGGAAGTTCAGGATGGACGGACTGGAAAGCTGCTTCTTATCTGTCAGGCCCAGAAGAAAATCGGCGAAGCGCTGATCATTGCCTGGGGTTGCGGTCGGCGACTTCGAGGTGTACTGCCCGTTGAAATCGAAGATGCCACTGGTCAGTTGCGAGCTGTTGAAGTTGGTCTGCAGCCAGTACTCCTGCCAGCCAAACTGCAGTGTGTGAGCGCCCTTCGTCCAGATAATGGCTGCCGCCAACTCGCGGTTCCCGCTGTTATCGGAGTTGGGAACATTGCTGGTTCCGATGGTTGCGAAGTTCGTCAGCGTGATCTGGGTGAAACCCGGTGCAGTCGCGGACACACCCGGTATACCCACACCGGCCAGGCTCTGGTTTGGAAAATTCTGGACCCACTTGATACTGTTCCAGCCGGCGCGCGCCGTGCCCAATACATTCGGGGAAAACTGAGTGTTGTAGCCGACGGCAAAGGCCTGAGCATTGACGGTCTGAGCTCCGCTACCGGCATAGTACTGTCCGTTCAAGGGAGGCAGCGAGGCGACGATGGAGCCTTGATTCTGTTCGGAGCTGTAGCGTCCAAATATGCTCTGTTTGGCAGTCAGAACCGAATCGACGCGCAAGTCCCAGCGGTAATTATTGGTACTGCCGTTCTTGTTGTAGTGGTAGTTGTTGCCCCCGGCAAAGGAGCCGAGCGGATCGGGATAATACAGGAGCAGGTTCTTCGCGATGGGATCGATGCGGGCCAAAGGAATCTGGTTGCTCGCAAACGCCGTCGTCCGTGTGACCGTCGAACCCGCGACGGTGTAGCCGGCCGTAGGATCATAGATGGCGCTGGAAAATAGGCCGCTCTTCTGCGTGGCGGTCGGCACGAGGCTATAGGTGGTTGAGGCGGAACGCAGACGAAAGAACTCGGCATCCCCGAAGACAAACGCGCGATCCTTCTTGATCGGCCCGCCAATCGTCCCCCCAAAGTCGTTGTACTTGAAAGGAAGCTTAGTGGCCGAGAAGTCTGGGAGCGCATCCACGGCGTCGTTGCGAATGAACTCGAATCCGCTACCATGAATCGCGTTGGAACCCGACTTGAGGTTCACACTGACGACACCCGAAGACGAGCGGCCATATTCGGCCGCGTAACTTGTCGTCACCACCTTGAACTCACTGATCGCATCGACCGAAGGCTTGATGACTTCCTTCTGTCCTGTGTGGCTGGTGAGGATCTGTTGATTGTTATTATCGATGCCATCCAGGAGAAACGCAGCCTGCGCCCCTGCCTGCCCTCCGATGCTGATGCCACCGCTCGAGTTACCCGGAGTTGTTC
Source organism: bacterium (assembly GCA_026225095.1). Lineage (GTDB taxonomy): Bacteria > Acidobacteriota > Terriglobia > Terriglobales > Acidobacteriaceae > Edaphobacter. The sequence goes on along the minus strand of JAMFSC010000281.1, from coordinate 9,395 downwards.
CAGCCGAGAGGGTGGCGAGTTGCAGATAATCGCGCCCATTGCTGCCGCCGTTGAGCGGTAGTTCTTGGATCTGCTGGGTAGTGATCACAGTGCCTACGGTAGAGTCAGACCGCTGGAGCAATTCTTCCGTGGTTGCCTTCACCTCAACCGTCTCGCTCACATCTCCCGGCGTAAGTACGGCGTTGATCTCTCGCACTGAGCCGATGTCGAGGTGAATGCCCGCCTCCAGATAGTGACGGAAACCAGGGCTCTCGATATCGACGGTATATTCGCCAATCTTCAAGGGTAGAGTGCGGAACTCACCTTGCCCGTTGGTCTTCGAAGTCGTGATCACCCCGGTGGCTATATTGCGGATCTCGACCGTGGCGCCCTTGATGGCCCGCTGAGTCGAATCGGTAATGGTTCCCGTCACGACTGCATCGGTCGCGACCTGAGCCTGTACGCCGGCGGCGAACAGAACAAGTGCGAACACATAGAATACTCTCGCTCTCAACATCGAACCTCTCCCGGCACCCTGCACAAAGGTGCTTCCTGCTGGGCCACCGTGAGTGACCCCAGTTCACTTGAAATTGAGCGCGGCTTTCCTACGGCACAGTGTTTTTGTTTGCGCCGTCAAGACTTCTCTGGATGCGCAATCGAAGCGATACTGTGCCGGAACCACGCTGCTGCTTACTGGCGAATCAGCCTCGACTTACCGCAACAGCTCGGCGATTTTCGCAATGCCGGCAACGCCACAGGCCTCGTCTTTCTCTCCGCCCGGTGCGCCGCTTATCCCTATGGCACCGATGATCTCGTTGCCCGCCTTGATCGGTATGCCGCCTTGGGTGCCGACCGTACCTTCGATGACCGGCGGCGGTGTCGGAGCCGTGGCCCAGGCCTTCGCCGTCTCGCCGGATGTGCGCTTGAAAGTAAGCGCCGTGTACGCCTCGCGGCGGCTATGTTCAAGCGTGTGCGGACCGGTTCCATCACCACGGATCTGAAGTTTCACTAGACCGCTGTTATCGAGAATGGTCACGCTCACCTTGTATCCGTCGGCATGACACTTATCGAGAGTCCCATGTGCCACTGCAAGGGCAGCTTCCACCGAGAGTGACCTCTGGGTGAGAAACGTTTGCGCCTTGCAGTGCACGGAAGCAGTCAGGCTCAAGACAAGCGCCCCATAGGAGAAGAAAGACTTCTTCATAATTCCGCCTTAGTTGGCTGGGGGGCCCGCGGGATGAGCCGCTGCGCCTGCAGTACGTGCCGGAGGAACTGCAATCTTCACCGCGAGTTTGCCCCCATCAATCTGGTAGGTGTCGGCTCCAACTGCGCCCAACACCTTGAACCCGGCATCCTCCAACTGATCGGCGGCGACGGCCGCGCGAGCCGCATGGTTCGAGACGGTGATGATTCCGCGATCCTTTGGAATCTCAGCAAGGTGGTTCTTGAGATCTTTGATCTGGATGCTCAAATAAACAGGAAATCCGCCGATGGTCGATACCTCGTCTGGCCGTCTCACATCCAGCACCAAGACCTTCTCCGGATTTGCAAGGTAGGCGTCGAACTCTGCGTTGGTCAGCTTCTTTGCCCGGGTCGGGGCAGGTGCTTTGGCTCCCGCTGCGGGCTTTGCCGCTTCCTGTGCAAAGACAGTCGTGGACAACATCGCGGCGACGATAAGTTTCTTCAACATTTCCTTATTCCTCTCAGGTTATGGGGCTCGTGGAAAGACAGGGCAACATGAGACGGCTCGCAGCCGGTTTTACCGCAGGGATATACGCAGGACGCCTGGCGTGATGCGGAATCGACCGCTCATGGTCCGATGTAAGTTCGGAGAATTTCCAGCTTTATAGCAGGAAAAAGGCCCGGCTCTTGATCAAGAGTGAGCGGGCCTTTCTTATGTTGCAGATCAGAAGATCGCAGCAGAAGTTAGTAAGTCGCACACACCATCGGGCACCATGAACGAGAGATGTTCAGGAGGCAACAACAATTGGTGTATGGCTTGGAGTGCATGGGTCCGACTCTAATGAGATGGGTACGTTTTGTCAAGGGACATTTAAAAAAATGCCTAAGCTTGCCCGAAGCAGACTTGTGCTAGTCTACCCCCATGAAGCGTGCTACCCGGAGGAACGCATGTTGTACCGCCGTTGTGAGGCGGTGGACGTGCGTCTTCGGGCATGACGGATCTAAGAACTAGACAGCATCTCGTTCAGGCCTACCTCGAAGAAGCGACCGACCCACCGCCAAGCATTCATTGGCCGGTGGGTTTTTGCTTTCGGAAGCGACACGACGGAAGCGACACCCAGTCAGCAAATCCAGGGTAGCGCAACTGGATTGGCGCGGCTTCCATGTAGTTTCGGTTCGAATCATTTGCTCTGAAAGCTTCACCACTCAGGAGGAATCCATTGAAGAACCTGCTCGCTCCCTTCCTGCTCGTTTTCGTGACGGGCATCGCATTCGCTCAAGCTGCACCCAACCCACAGACTCCTCGCCCGGCATCCATAGACCTCGCGACCGCGCGCAGACTGGTGGCTGCTGCCGAGCAAACCGCCAAGGCTGCCAATGCCAAGGTCGGCATTGCGGTCGTCGATGCCAATGGCGACCTTGTGCTTCTCGAACGCCTCGACGGGTCCGGCGGCCGCGGTGTGATCAGCGCCGAGGGCAAGGCACGAGCCGCCATTCTCTTCGGTCTGCCCACCAAGCAGGTGGAGGACATCGTCGCCTCCGGAAAGCCTGTCTCGGCCAATGTCACCTTGATCGCGGCGGGTGCGCACGAGATTACGATTCACCAAGGTGGGTTCCCCATCATCAAAGACGGCAAGGTCATCGGCGGCATCGGGGTGGGAGGATCCGCTTCTTCTGAAGATGAACGCTTCGCCAAGGCTGGGCTTGACGCGCTCGAAGCAAAGTAACCCAGCCTTGCAAACGATTCGGGCGGCCTGCCTGAGGCTGCCCGAATCGTTTGGCGCATCCGGAGTAGCTGTATGCAGAAAATTCGTCTCTTGATTCTGGATGACCACATCCTGTTCCGCGAAGGGTTGACACGTCTTCTGGAGACAGAGGTGGAATTCGCCGTCGTCGCGCAGTGCGGGACATCGGCCGAGGCGCTCCACCTCCTCGAACAGCACGACATCGACTTGGTATTGCTCGACTTCGACCTCGGTCACGACACCGGACTGCGCTTCATCGGTGCGGCCGCCGCGCTCGAAAGCAGCAGCAGGATCCTGCTCGTCACCGCCGGACTCAGCGGTGCCGATTCCGCCATGGTGTGGGAGCGGGGCGTATCCGGGATTTTCCTCAAACACGGCTCTCCCGCAACGCTTCTTGAAGCCATTCGCGCGGTCGTTGCAGGGCGCAAATGGATCGATCCCAAAGTCGCGCCGTACCCTGTAACCCGGTCGCGTGCGGGTGGCCCGGAAGTCGACGAACTTCTCACGGCGCGCGAGCAGCAGGTCCTGCGATGCGTCTTCGAAGGCCTCATCAACAAGCAGATCGCAGACCGCATCGGAATATCCCAGAGCTCGGTCAAAGCTACGCTGCAGACTTTATTCGAGAAGACTGGTGTCCGGACCCGAAGCCAGCTCGTGCGCTTCGCCATCGAGCGATCCCTCGAGACCGACCAGCGGCAGCGCATCGGGCATCGTTAAAAGATCGACAACGAACGAACACTCCGGCCTGGTTCGATCCAGACGAAGGTCCCCCTGGAACGAACGCGCAAAAGCGCGCGAAAGGTAGAGGCCCAACCCTGTTGCGTCCGCCCCCTTTTGCAAAGGCTGAAAGAGCTCTCGTCCCGCGGCGAGACCCGGGCCGCTGTCGGTGACCGAGAGAGAGAGCCCGTCCGCCGTTCTCTGCGCTGCAATCTCGATCCACTTGGTCCCCACAGTCTCGAGAACGCGCTGGCTGTTCTTCGTCAAGTTGAGCAGGATCTGCATCAGCAACTGACGATCGGCGCGAACGCTGGGCAGATCTGCCTCAAAATTCCAGCGAAGCTCGATCTCCGTCTCTTCACACGATGGCTCTAGAACAATGCGCAGATCGGTAAGCACCTCCCGGACATCGAAGTGTGAGGGCGTCAGCCGTCCGGTCGAGCGCTTCAACTCAAGCGAAGCGATCTTCCCAAGTGTCTGTATAAGCGATCCAAGCGATTCGAAGTCCCGATTGTCTCTCAGCAGGCCGCTTCGCTCCAGATTCTCATGGACGACACCAATGGCGCCGCACACATTCCGCACCTCATGCGACACAGCCGCCACCACAATGCGCGATCCTGCCAGCAACTGCTGATGGCTTGATTCCTCGCGCTCGCGCAGGCCTTCCGACCCATCGACAATCAAGGCCGCCAGGCGTGGCCCTGCCTCCGTCCGGTAGGTGGAGAAGAACACGTTCGCAAGAAACACTTCGCCCTGCTCCCGCTGGCCGCGCGTCTGCATCTCGGTGCGATAGATGTTCGTCGTCTCGTCCAGTGAGGGCACAGAGCCAAGGGCGGGAATATACCGCGCGATACGCCTCCCTGCGAGCCCACCGGCAGGCACGTCGAGCAACAGGTGCGCGGCCGGATTGGCGAGCAAGATCTGTCCATCGGAGGCCGTGGTCAAGATTGCGGCCGGGCTGTTGGCGATCAAAAACTCCAGTTGTTCTTCGGCTGCTTGCCGCGCTGCCATCTCCTCTCTCAACATCGCCAGGCTGGCCATCTCGGATCGGTATCCCGTCGCAATGCCGCGTGAGAGCAGCCCCGTGGTCGCCAGGCTCAGGAAGATCAGAATGCTGCGCGGGATCTCCATATCCATCGGGAAGGAGTCGAGCTTGATGGAGAGATACATGCAGAACATCGAAGCCAGCAACAGCTGCCATCGCCGCATCACGGTCCCCAGCATGGCAATGGGAAAGATATAGAGAAAGCCAAGCGTGGCGTTGATCACAAAGCGCCAGTCGCATAACGCGATGATGGCGATGAGAAGGCCAGCCGCCGCAAACACCCTCTCCGGACGCTGTCTCAACCACCATCGAGTCATCCCTTGGCTCCTCATTGATCCTACCAACAGTGGCGCAGACGCTCGCAGCGTGTCCGCGTGAATTGGCCGAAAGATACCCCACCGGGTACCTCTGCTCCTGCTAACTTGCATGAATAAACGATGTGCGACGACGGATCCATGAACGGGAACGAATGGGTAGAAGCGCGTTTTTCATGTTGCGCCACAGGCCGCATCGATGACTCCGGCACAGGATGTTGTCCTCCTCTCTAGTACCTCTAAATCTGCCTTCGCCGGCGATCGCACCATGGCGGCGACCTCATCCTCCCCATTCATTCGCGTGCAGCGGCCATAAGACAAAGCCTATCTGGAAACCGGGGGCTCCTTTTACCGCGCTGAAGTCATCGCGCTAAAGTCACATCGGAGAAGAAATGTTCAGATTGAAATCGGGACGGCTCGCTGCCACCAGAGGGTTGCACGCAACGCCTGGGCTTCGCTCAGTACTTGGTCTCTTGGCATGCGTCTTTATCTTCCTGGGCTGCATGCACGCTGCAACCGGCGGAACCATCTCGGGAACAGTACTCGATCAGACTGGAGCGGCCATCTCCGGCGCAACGATCACGCTGGTCAATACGGGTCAGAAGACTACCTTCCACGTCGTATCCAATAGCCAGGGCCTCTACTCATTTCCCAACCTTCCTGTCGGTCACTATGATCTGACAACCACGGCCGCAGGCTTTTCTCCTCAGCGCAACCGTAACCTCGTCGTAGATACCGACTCGGCAATACGGATCGATATCCAACTTGCCGTTGGATCCGACGCGCAGACGGTCACCATCGAAGCCGGTACTAACAGCATCCACGTCGAGACCTCCGCCACGCATCTGGGAGAGGTCGTCTCGGCCGCGATGATGACGGCGCTTCCTCTCAACGGCCGCAACTACACGGATTTGCTCGCCATTCAACCAGGCGTCGCTCCGATTTCCACTCTGCTGCCCAGCTCTGTGATCATGGCCGGCGTCACAGGTGGCATCAACCCCTCGGGCGACGCCAACCCCGGCAACCTTTCCATCAACGGCCAGCGGGAATCCGCCAATGGCTTCCTGGTCAACGGCATCGACGTGCAGGAGCACATGAACGGCGGCAGCAGTATTGTGCCCAACCTCGACTCAATCGAAGAGTTTCGCGTCCTGACCAACAACTTCGATCCTGAGTACGGCAACTACAACGGAGGCGTCGTCACCGTTGTCAGCAAGGCAGGCAACAGCCAATTCCACGGCAGCGCATTTGAGTTCTTCCGCGACACCGCGCTCGATGCCCGCGGCTACTTTGATCCCACGCGCTCTGCCTACAAGCAGAACCAGTTCGGCGGCACCATCGGCGGACCCATCCGTAAAGACAAGATCTTCTTCTTCACCGACTATCAGGCAACACGCACCACGCAGGGCATCTCCACTGGCAACATCTCCGTCCCTACCTTGGCCCAGCGTGGCGGCGCCTTCGACGATCTCACCGGCTCGGTCAGCGGCCCGTACCTAGCCTCCCTACTGACGCAGAAGCTGGGCTACATTGTGTCTTCGGGAGAGCCTTACACACAGGTCTTTCCAAACGGCATCATCCCTCAAACCGGGTGGTCTGCGCCGGGCAAGACGCTGCTCAGCTACATCCCCGTTCCAAACACCGCGGAAGGTCAGTTCTCCACCTCCGCCAACTCACAGACCGTGCGTGACGACAAAGGCTCCGCACGACTCGACGGCAACAGCCGGCTCGGCCAACTCAGCGGTTACTACTTCTTGGACGACTATCGCCTCGGCAATCCCTATCCCGGCTCGGTCGCAGGTGCCAGCATCCCCGGCTTCGACGCGCTGTACATCGGCCGCGCGCAGCTTCTTTCTCTTGGACTGACGAACGTCATCCACTCCAACACCGTCAACGAGCTTCACCTCGGCCTGTTGCGCAACAACAACATAATCGGCCAACCCAGGGGAGGCTTGGGCAGGAGCTTGGCTTCGCAGGGCTTTGCGTCGAGCGTCGACGGCGGCATCTATGTTCAAGCATCCCAGTTCGAGGGTGTGGAGAATGTCACCTTCCCGTCCTTCGTCATCGGTGTGCCCATTACCAATGAAACCCAGATCAACAATACCTACTTCGTCAGCGATGGCCTGTCCCGCGTCATCGGCTCCCACACCCTCAAGCTCGGCGGCCAACTCCACATCGACCAGGTCAATGAGCATCCCAACGCCACCTTCAACGGCACCTTCAACATCAATGGCACCGAGACCGGAAATCCCTACGCCGACCTTCTCCTTGGCACCCCGAGCAATTTCACCCAGTCCTCCGGCCAGCCTTTCTACCTGCGCAATCGCTACCTAGGCCTGTACGCACAGGACAGCTGGCGGGCACGCGGCGACCTCACCATCAACATCGGGGTGCGGTGGGACCGCATCATGCCTTGGTGGGAGAAATACAATCAGCTTCAGACCTACATCCGTGGCCAGCAATCGGTGCTCTATCCAGGGGCTCCGCTTGGGTTCGTGGTCGCTGGAGATCCCGGCGTCCCTGGTACGATTGCCCCCACGGGCAATAAGAATTTCGCGCCCCGCATCGGCTTCGCCTACTCTCCAAAGTTTCAGACAGGATTCTGGAGCAAGCTCTTCGGCGGAGGCGGACAGAGCAGCATCCGCGGGAGCTACGGGCTCTTCTACACTGCCATCCCAGGCCTGAACACAGGTATCATGTACGCCGTGCCCCCTTTCGGCTACAACTATCTCAGCCCCGGTCCTCCCCTCCTCGATCGCCCCTTCATCACAGCGGCGACAGGTCTAAATAACGGCCAGCGCTTCCCCTTTCCCTTCCCCCCACACAACACCTCCAGATCCAATCCGGACAAAGCCGTGGATTGGAGCAATTTCATACCGATCTCCGCCGACCCATTCTTCGAGCACACCGCGCGAGCGCCCTACATCGACAACTACATGCTGTCCTTTCAACGGCAGATCACCAGCCAGACACTGCTTACGGTAAGCTACGTCGGCAACCAGGGACACCACATCCTTACACTCGTCTCCGCGAATCCCGGCGATCAGGCGCTCTGTCTCAGCCTTCCGGGCTGCGGTCCCTTCGGGGAAGACTCTCCCTACACCGACGCCTCCGGCAGAACCTACCAAGGAACGCGCGTCGGCCAGGGTCCGCTCTACGGAGAAAACACCGCCGACCGGTCCATCGCCAATTCGAACTACAACGCCCTCGAAACGACGTTGCGCTACAGCGGGCACGGGTCACAGCTGTCGCTCAGCTACACCTATGCCAAGTCCATCGATCAGGGCTCGAACCTCGGCGAACAGGGCGACCCAAATGACCCGCGGCATACCCGCGCGATTTCGGCTTGGGACATGAAGCATGCTTTCATCGGCAGCTATCAGATCGCTCTGCCCTTTGCGAACCTCTTCCACCGGAACAATCGTCTGACGAGCGACTGGAGCCTCTCCGGCACCGCCCGCTTCACAACCGGCTTCCCCGTCACTCTCTATGACAACTCGGACAACTCCCTGTTGGGAACACTCGGCAACGGCGCAAACAACTATCTGCTCGACACGCCACGCTTTCTCGGCGGCCCGCTCAAAATCAACACCGATGGGCGTAACCGCCAACCAGCTTTCGACGTCTCGCAATTTGCCGAAGAGACGGTGGGGCTACTCGGCAACGCTCAACGACGCATGTTCTACGGGCCCGGCATCAACAACTTCGATATGACATGCAAGAAGAGCCTGCGCCTTGCGGAGGGTAGGGCAATCGACCTTCGAGTAGAAGCCTTCAATATCCTCAATCATGCCCAGTTCTATGGGCCCGCATCTGTGGAAGGCCAGATCGAAGACCCCGCTTTTGGTGCCATCAACCACGCTGCAGATCCTCGTCTCATGCAACTGGCAGCGAGGTTCACATTCTGATAACCGCGCAAGCTTCTCCCTCGCCTGCCTGAAGGGTGAGAAACATAGGGTAAGAGTCTGTTGGCGTACCAAATTGGGGCAGACCCAACAACGCTGTCACGAGGGGCAATCTGGCGGCACAGATTTGCGACCGCGGGGTCCTGAAACCTGACAAAATCTTCTTATCCGTCGCAAAACATATAGCAATAGAGCCTGCTTTCGAGACCAACTTTCGCGACACGCATTTGGCCCATATCTGGAGGAGCAAGAATCGTCGCAAAACTTACAACTTTTGCGACTCTTCTGCCTTTTGAAGCCCTTCGAGGAGCCGCTCGGGATCGCAGTGACCTGAATTGGCAGGAAAGCGCCTCACAGATTGCCCCCAGTGACAGCAATGTTGACACTGGTGGCGAATTCATCGATGGAGGAATCAGCCTTGGTTCGGGCGATGAATCTTTCCGTGCCAGGAGCGTTTCTTCGCCGCAAGATTCAGCCATGTCACTCAAGGCGCAAGATCACTTCAGTG
>JAMFSC010000280.1 GCA_026225095.1 bacterium | reverse complement strand
GTCATTCCCGTAGGGAATCTGCGTTTGTTTTCCTCTACACCAGCACCAAATCCGCTATAGGTTCCCTGATCGCGAACGACTCAGGGCTGAAGGCCCGACATATAAGGAGCGCAACCACACCTCCGGGAGAATTGCTCTGACGCCCGACGCCGTTGTCCGTTCTACGTCGTCATCCTGAGCGAAGTGAAGGACCCCCGCAGTCTCCAGACTGTTCGATAATCGAAGCCGAAACATACCACTTTCGTACATCCGGTTTCTGTCCAGTTTTTCCAGACAACGGCCCACGTTCTGCCCGTCAAAACGTCTCTGGTGAAACCCTGGCAATTCAGCGACCGCCCCTCATAACCCCTTTAGAAAACCACGATTACGGCGATGCGTCAAAAATGGTGCAAAACAGACCACTCGATAAGAAGAAATCTCCCAAGTGGTCCTACCTCCCCAGTTGGCCCTTCAAGGCCAACCTCATCGATCGTTCCAGTGAGACCGCACAACAAGACCAGAAAGGTCCCCGGCAATCTCCCCCGTTCCCCCCCCCCCGAAGACTTGACAATCCACCCGCCCGAAAACCGCCATCCGGACCCGATCCCACACGTAAACCGAAAACACACACGCGAAACGCAAATCCCCAATAAACACGCGCCCTTCACCACGACGGCTAAGCGGCGGCTACCACGTTTCCACCAACCGTTACGACACACAAACGCACCGCCGCCACCCCGAAATCCCCCGGAATAGTCCCTCCCTCGACGCACCCGAAGGTCAACCGGAAAACTTTATTTTCAAGCCCGGCGATCCAGCGGCTACCGCCCCGGCCGCAGAGCCTCCGTCAAGATCCTCCCAACGCTCGCCGAAGGCGCATTCACCCCCAGCACCGAAGCAAACGTAGCAGCAATGTCCACCGGAGCCACCACCTCCCGATAGATCCCCGGCACAAACTCCCCACCAAAGAACCCCAGCGGAACATGCCGGTCATAGCTCCAAGGCGAAAAGTGCGTCGTCTGAATACTGTTCAACACCTCCATCTCAAACGCCGTCGGCACCACCATCACATACCATCCCCCATGGTCCGAGTAGCTATGCGCGAGCCTCCGCCCAAACTCCGTATTCGGAATCTTCCCCGCCGCCAGGTCCACCCGTGACCGCACAAAAAACAACGCCGGATCCGGATCCAACCGGCTCTCCGCATACTTCCGCGTGCCCTCCGGAATCGCCAGCGAATTCGGGGCCGAAACCGGAGCCCCAAGACTAGCCACCGCCCCCGGAAGCGCCTCCACCATCGCCGCCTCCGCCTCGGCCTCCGTCACACCCTTGGGAAACGCCCGAGGATCCAGCGCCATGTTCGGCAACTCCTGCGTAGGCAACAGGTAAGCCGTGTTCTTCCCCGGAGAAAACTTCGCATTCAGCGCCGCATTGATCTTCTGCCCGACAGCATCCAGATCGATCGTCGCCGCCGCCACCCCAAGCCGCGCCGCCGTCGCAGGCACCGGAGCCACGCCATGATCCGCCGTAAATGCGACCATCACATTCCCAAGCCCGACCCGCTTGTCGAGATACGTGAAGAAGCCATCCAGATCCCGGTCGAGCGCAACGACCATCTCTTTTTCCGAGTCCGAATCCGGCCCCATCTGGTGCCCCAGAATGTCATTCGCCGAAAGGCTCACCGTCAGCACATCCGTCACCGCGTGCGTGCCGAGCTTCTCGCCTTCGATCAGAGCCTTGGCAAAGTCCAGCTCATAGCTGTTCGCCGCCGGAGTCCGCCCCACCAGCGAATAGAACTGCGTCGTCTCCGTAAGCCCGGCCTCCTTCACCGCCTGTCCGATCCGAGGCCCAAGGTTGAACTTCGAGGCCCACTCCGGAAGCTCCGCCATGTAGTAGCTCGAGGTCACAAACCGCCCCGTCGCCTGATCGATCCAGAAAGCCCCATTCGCCGTCTGCCCCGAGGGCAGAATCGAAGCCCGATCCTTCAGCGAAACGCCAAACAGCTTCGACTCTCCGCCCGTCGCCAGCCGAACCTCATCCCCGATCGTCGTAGCCCGCAGGTTCAAGGGCGAAGCGCCGATCCGGTTGTCCCGCGGCGAGATCGCCGGAGCAGGAGGCACCGGAAGATCCGCAAAATCTCCCACCAGCCGATACCGCTCATCCTCCACCGACGAGACCACCCGATCCGTGTTCCGAGCCAGATCCCACCACTCGTTCGACCCGATCCCATGCCCATCCGTATACGCTCCCGTGCCAATCGTGGCGTGACCCGGAGCCGTCTTCGTATTCGCATAGTCGTAGTAGCAGGAGCTGAAGTAGGCCCCCTTTTTCAGGAACAGGTTGAAGCCGTTCACGCCCTTGATCGAATCGCGATACCGCTCAAGGTAGTCCCCACGAAACTGGTCGATCACCAGCACCACCACCAGCTTCGGCTTACCCTGATACACCTGTGCCCGCAGGGTCGAAACGCACCCTGCCACGAGAAGAAGAAGACAAACGGAGATCTTGCGCATCCTCCAACCCTACGCCAGAAATGTTTCAATCCGATGCCAAACCAGCCGCTACTGAGCGTTCGCTCTCAACGCACCAACGCGTCGAAGACCCCCGTCTCCACCGTCTCCCCATGCTTCATCTGGATAAAGATCCGATAAGCACCGGCACTCGGAAATCCATAAGGAAACCCAACCTCCGGCCCCACCGCCTCATCCATCCCAGCCATCCCGCCCGCATTGGCCAGATCCATCGCCGCCATCGCAGCCGAGCCCTCCGGATGCGTATGCGCGAACACCGTCCCATCCGTCTTCACAAACGCCGCATGACCCGCCATCCCAAGATAAGGCTTCATCTCCGTGGCCGGCTTCCCATCCGGCCCCACCAGCCGAAAGTGAAAGACATAGCCCGTGGTCGCCGTCAGCGCAGCTGGCCTGTCCCAGATCATCGTGTACGCGTCCGGAAGCTTGTAGCTCGTCCCCAGCGCCCCCGCCGACAAAGCCTCCGGCCGAGCCTCCGCATCCTCCGCCGCAAGCCGATTCGCCGGAAGCCCTGCCGGAACCACAAGCTTCGTCACCAGCGTCTCCGGAAACCCCGTCCGATGGACGATATCCCCATACAGCGCATACGTCCCCGCCGGCATTCCCGGCAGCGTCATGCGAAAGAGCCCCGGAACCACAAGCTCCGGATGCAGATGAAACGCCGCATCCATCTCCGGCTGCCGGATCGCATACAGATGCATCAGGTGCCCATGATCGGCCAGAAAGTCCCGGTTCGCCGGCGTCACCGCCAGGTCCAGCACATCCCCCCTCAGGCTCGCGACGACCGGCATCGGGCGATAGATCTTCCCCGCATAGTCCGCAGCCTTCAGGTCGGACCACTTCACCCCAAGCACCACCCCCACAGCCAGCACCATCGCCGTCCCAGCCGTAGCTCCCACCGCCCGCCGTCCCCACGTTGCATTGGGACCGGCCCCGGGCGGCAGACGCGCCTCCCGCACCGCCGCCCCCACCAGCCCCGCCATCGACACCAGCAGGAAGACCCCCAGCCCTCCAAGCCCGACCACCATCCCGGTCTTCATCTTCAACGTCGCCAGCGGGACCGCCGGAACCGGCACCGAAGCCGTCCTCACCCCCGCCACCCCATCCACCGCAAACCGCACCTGCCACGATCCCGAGGCCATCAACCAGACCGCCCCGGTAAAGAACGCCGGATCATCCTTCGACCGCTTCATCGTATCCGCGCTCGGCGGATGCTTCGAGGCCTCCCCCACCAGCGGGACCGGGGTGATGTCGATTCCGCTGACCGCCGCCCCGGAGGTCCGCACCTCGACCGCCGCCACCCCCGGAATCACATTCGGTGGCCGGATCGTCACAAACAGACGGTAAGGACCCGCGTCGACCGTCTCATAAACGTCCTTCGACCCGACATGCGCCCAGGCCGCCGGACCAAACAGAATCATAACCAGTATTGCCACACAACGGCCCATCTTCAACGCTGCACCTTTTTCATCCAATCCCCGAATCGCAGCCCCACCCAGGTCCCCACCGCCGCATAAACCGCCGCCCACGCCAACCCAATCGAGAGCCCCAATCCGCCCTCCGCCCCCAGCCACCGCCGCATCCGATCGATGCCTTCCGGCCGCGAATTGTAATCAAAGTAAATCGTCCCAAAGAGCCGATTCTCGCTCGCCTTTGACAGCAGAAAGCCCGCAAAAGGCCACTCCACCACCGCCAGAACCCCCACAAACACCACCCCCGAGACCAGCGCAACCTGCCAAGCCTTCCACCCCCGCGTCCTCTGCCAGATCAGGTCCAGCGCCACCGCCGGAACGATCAGCAGGATCGGAAACTTCTCCGGAACCAGGTGCGTCACCGCGAAAAAGACCGGCCCCAGCTTCGGCGTCGCGGGAACCAGCGGAAACAGCAGGATCTCGGCAATCGCAATTCCCATATAAATCGCCGCCGCCGTCGTACACGCCCAGCGCGCCCCCGAAGACCGCCAAAGCATTGCAAACATTACCGGAACGGCGATCGCCAGCGCCGCATACGGGGTCGACGAGTGCAGCTTTACATCCCACGTATATTCCATCAAAAAGAACATCTGCCCCGCCACCATCAGGCTGCCGACATACAGATACAGCCGCTGCAGCCGCCGGTGCACCACCGTCTCCGCCGCCTCCCGATTCATCGCTGCGAGGATCAGAAACAGCACCCCCAGCGCCACACATCGCAACCCGAGGATCAGCAGCGTATGCGGCGGGCTCACGATTTTCACATCCAGCCCGTACGCCGAGTGCCACCAGTCATCGAACGGAGCCGAAGTTAGCGTCGCAATCCCACCCCAGGCCGCCAGAAAAGCTCCCAGCGGGGCCCGAAACCCGAGCACCCCAACCGAGACATCCCGCAGGGACTTCTCCTGCCCAAACGTCGTCCTGAAGATCAAATACCCACAAATCACCGCCGCGATCACCCCGCAGGCCTGAATCATCAGGTGCGCCGGCGTCCAGAACGTATCCCGTCCAATCGACCTGTGCCACGATACGTCCCAATCCAACCCGAGGGAAGCTGAAGTGACCGCCGCCACGCCCCAGTAGATCGTCCACGGCACTCCCGCCGCCCGATCCGTTCCGTTCGGACGTGCGACCGTGTGAGAAGCAGGAAGAGGCTGAACGAAACCTGTGGTGGACATTGCTGAATCTCCTCGCTCAAGGCCGTGTCAGTCTCATGCTAAATCTGAATATCCCATCGCCGTCTCTTTCTTTTCAACCCTCTAGCCCAATCTCCCGCAACCGCCCGAACCACGGTGACCCCGATCACATCCACGGACCGGCCCGTTCTGAGACAATCCCAGGAACGTCCAAAGCTTTAGCAGGTTGCACTCATGTTTTATGCATCTGAGCGCCCCTTCGAGCGTCTAAACTGTAACGAAGGTCCAAACGATTCGGGAAATACAGTGTCACGAGGAGCAAAGCCCTATGGCCATCCGTTGGGAAAAACTAACCGTCAAGGCAGGCGAAGCCGTCCAGCACGCCGCCAGCCGAGCCGTCGAACACGGCAACCCTGAAGTCCTCCCCATCCATCTGATCGCCGCCCTGCTCGAAGACCGCGAGGGCGTCGTTGTCCCCGTCCTCGAGAAGGTCGGCGTCCCCATCGAGCAGCTGATCTCCGGCGTCAACTCCGCCATTGAGAAGCTGCCCAAGGTCCAGGGCGGAGGCCAGCCCGGCCTTGCGCAGTCTACCCAGCGTGTCGTCGACCAGGCCTTCAAGGAGGCCGAATCCTTCAAGGATGAGTACGTATCGACCGAACACCTCCTCCTCGGGCTCACCGACGCCAAAGTCGCCAAATCCGGAGGCGGTGCCGAGGTCGTTCAGGCCGCTCTGGCCTCGTTCGGAGCCACCCACGACGCGATCCTCAAGGCCCTCACCGCCGTTCGCGGCTCTCAGCGCGTCACCGATCAGAACCCCGAAGGCAAGTTTCAGTCGCTCGAAAAGTACGCCAAGGACCTCACCGAGATGGCCCGCCGAGGCAAGCTCGACCCCGTCATCGGCCGCGACGAGGAGATCCGCCGTGTCGTCCAGGTCCTTAGCCGTCGCACGAAAAACAACCCGGTCCTGATCGGCGAGCCCGGTGTCGGCAAGACCGCCATCGTCGAGGGCCTCGCCCGGCGGATCTTCCAGGGCGACGTCCCCGAGATCCTCAAGGACAAGCGCGTCGTCTCCCTCGACCTCGCCAGTATGATCGCCGGAGCCAAGTTCCGCGGAGAATTCGAAGAACGCCTGAAGGCCGTGCTTAAGGAGATTGAAGACTCGAACGGCGAAATTATCCTCTTCATCGACGAGCTCCACACGCTCGTCGGCGCCGGCGCCAGCGAAGGCTCGCTCGACGCAAGCAACATGCTCAAGCCTGCGCTGGCTCGCGGCGGCCTCCGCGCCATCGGAGCCACCACCCTCAACGAGTATCGCAAGTACATCGAGAAGGACGCCGCCCTCGAGCGCCGCTTCCAGATTGTCTACGTCGGCGAGCCTAACGTCGAGGACACCATCGCCATCCTCCGCGGCCTCAAGGAGAAGTACGAGGCTCACCACAAGGTCCGGATTAAGGACGCCGCCATCGTCGCCGCCGCGACCCTCTCGCACCGCTACATCTCCGACCGTTTCCTGCCGGACAAAGCCATCGACCTGGTCGACGAGGCCGCCGCCGCCCTGGCCATCCAGATCGGAAGCGTTCCGGTCGAGATCGACGACCTCGAGCGTCGCGGCATCTCGCTCGAAATTGAGAAAGCGGCGCTCACACGTGAGACGGACGCCGCGAGTCAAGACCGTCTCGAAGATGTAGAGCGCGAGCTGGCCGACGTCCAGGAGACCGCTGCCGGCCTCCGAGCACGCTGGCAGACCGAACGCGGAGCCATCGGCAAGATCGCCGAGCTGAAGGCCCAGCTCGAAACTCTGCGCTTCCAGGCGACGGAAGAGACCCGCAAGGGGAACCTCCAGCGCGCCGCCGAGCTCCAGTACGGCGAGATCCCCAAGCTCGAATACGAGCTCGCCGGCCTGACCGCCACCCAGGACGCCATCAACGCCGGAACCACCCACCGCATGTTGAAGGAGGAGGTCGACGAGGAGGATATCGCGGCCGTTGTCAGCAAGTGGACCGGCATCCCCATCTCGAAGATGCTCGAAGGCGAGATGCAGAAGCTTGTCCAGATGGAGACCCGCCTGCGCGAACGCGTCGTCGGCCAGGACAAGGCCCTTGAAGCCGTAGCCAACGCCATCCGCCGGTCCAGAGCCGGACTCTCCGACCCCAAACGCCCGATCGGAAGCTTCATCTTCCTCGGCCCCACCGGCGTCGGCAAGACCGAGACCGCCCGCGCCCTCGCCGACTTCCTCTTCGACGACGAGGCCGCCATGGTCCGGATCGACATGTCCGAGTACATGGAGAAGCACGCCGTCTCCCGCCTCATCGGAGCCCCCCCGGGCTACATCGGCTACGACGAAGGCGGTCAGCTCACCGAGGCAGTCCGCCGCCGACCCTACTCCGTTGTCCTCTTCGACGAGATCGAGAAGGCGCATCCCGATGTCTTCAACGTGCTCCTGCAGGTGCTCGACGACGGCCGCCTCACCGACTCCAAGGGCCGCACCGTCGACTTCAAGAACACCGTCCTCATCATGACTTCGAACCTGGGGTCCACCCAGCTCACTACCGCGTGGGCCGAGAATGAGGAGGGTTTCGAAGAGGCCACCACCCGTGTCATGGACGTCCTCCGCCAGCACTTCCGGCCGGAGTTCCTCAACCGCGTCGACGATATCGTGGTCTTCCACGCCCTCTCTGAGGACCAGTTGACCCACATCATCGACCTCCGCCTGGCCGAGCTGCAGAACCTGCTGACCGATCGCAAGATCACCCTGGAGCTGACGCCCGCCGCCCGTTCCGCGATCTTCAAGGCTGGCTACGACAAGCAGTACGGAGCGAGACCCCTCAAGCGCGCCGTCCAGCGCATGGTTCAGGATAAGCTCGCGATCCAGATCCTCGAGGGTTCGGTCCTCCATGGCGACAAGGTCCTCATCGACGCCTCTCCCACCGGCCTCATCTTCAAGGTGGAGAACCGCACAGCCGCCCCCGTAGGCACCGCCGCCTGAAGCCAGCAACGCATTCAAAGAAGCCCGGCCAACCAGCCGGGCTTCTGTTTGCGACCATCGGGAGCACCCAGTGAAGCGATCACAAGTCACGAAGTGACCCTCCCACGCGCAGTGGGCCCGTCCGGCAGGACCGTCAGGCACAAAATGAACGAAGAGATTTCTAGATCTCCTATACGGTGCCGAACGAATCCTACGGGCGATATCCCCAACCACCCGAAATCTTCGAGGGGACGCTCTTTCGAAGCTTTGGCTGGTCTCACCTCCTTGAGTTCACGAGGAAGGCGAGCTACGCCAGTGACGATCATCCAGGCCCCGGACCTCTTCTTCATTTTGAAGTCGCCTGTTTGAATCACGTCATCGATGTAATCGCCACCATCGAGCCACGTATCCAGGTCTTGAGTTCGCTTGGTGTAAAGGTAATGCCGGTTCAGTAACCTCGACGCCAATCCTTCCCGTCTCATTCCGTATAGTCAGAGTCTACGTGCAAAAGAAAGCAATCATCATCGGAGCCGGTCCAGCCGGTCTCACTGCGGGCCTCGAACTCCTCCGCCGAACCGACATCCAGCCCATCCTCCTCGAAGCATCTTCGGAGATCGGCGGCATCTCCCGGACAATTCGCTATAAGGGCAACCGCATGGACATCGGCGGCCACCGCTTCTTCTCGAAGTCAGACCGCGTCATGCAGTGGTGGATCGACCTCATGCCTCCCGAGATCTCGGAGGCGGACATCTCCTACCAGGGCCAGACCCGCCAGGTCTCAGTCCCCGCAGTGCTCGAACAGGAACCGGTCCTGCGCGGCGCCGGCCCCCTGATCGATCCGGAAGCTCCGGAGCCCGAGCCCCACGCCGAGATCCTCCCCGCGCCCATCCCTACCGACCCCGATCTTGTGATGCTCATCCGGCCTCGGAAGAGCCGCATCTATTATCTCCGCCACTTCTTTGACTACCCCATCAAGCTCACCGCCAACACCCTCCACAACCTCGGCCTCACCCGCACAGCCCGCGTCGGCGTCAGCTACATCGCCTCCCGCCTGAACGAGATCAAGCCGGAAAAGAGCCTCGAAGACTTCCTCATCAACCGCTTCGGCCGCGAGCTGTATCTCACCTTCTTCAAGAGCTATACGGAGAAGGTCTGGGGCACGCCCTGCGACCA
Organism: bacterium; assembly: GCA_026225095.1. GTDB lineage: Bacteria > Acidobacteriota > Terriglobia > Terriglobales > Acidobacteriaceae > Edaphobacter. The sequence continues at coordinate 5,653 of JAMFSC010000280.1, read as the reverse complement.
GATCTCCGCGGAGTGGGGCGCCCAGCGCATCAAGGGCCTCTCCCTTACGACGGCACTCAAGCACTTCGTTATGAAGGCGGTCAGTAAGAGATCGAGCGGAGACGTCTCGCAGAAGAAGACCGACACCAGCCTCATCGAGCGTTTCCTTTACCCCAAGTTCGGTCCCGGTCAACTCTGGGAGCATGTTGCCGACCAGATCGTCGCTCAAGGCGGGGAGATTCATATGGAGTGGCGGGTCACCCGCATTCTCTGCGAAGGCTCGCGCGTCGTCTCCCTCGAAGCCACGAACCCCCAGGGCGAGTGCCAGACCATCGCAGGCGATTGCTTCTTCTCCACGATGCCGATGCGCGAGCTCATCCAGGCCCTCGACGCGCCCATTCCGTCCAACGTCCGCGAGGTCAGCGAAGGCCTCCAGTACCGCGACTTCATCACCGTAGGCCTGCTCGTCGACAAGCTTAAAGTGAAGGAGCCCGATGGTGGTCTCCTCAAGGACACCTGGATCTATATCCAGGAGCCCGACGTCGTCCTCGGGCGCCTACAGATCTTCAATAACTGGAGCCCCCACCTTGTGGCCGATCCCACCAAGGTCTGGATCGGTCTTGAATACTTTTGCTATGACACCGACGATCTCTGGAAGATGGACGACGAGGACCTCAAGCGCTTCGCCATCGCGGAGGTCGCCAAGATCGGCATCCTCAACGCCGAGGACGTCTCCGACAGCCACGTCGTTCGCGTTCCCAAGACCTACCCCGCGTACTTCGGAACCTATGACCGCTTCGACGAGCTCCGAGCCTTCACCGACAGCTTTGAGAATCTCTTCCTCATCGGTCGCAACGGCATGCACAAGTACAACAACCAGGATCACAGCATGCTCACCGCCATGACTGTCGTGGACGGAATCGTCGCGGGCCACGTAGACCGCAGCGTCGTATGGGGCATCAATACAGAGCAGGAGTACCACGAAGACCAGAAGACTCGCGTCGAGTAAGCCCCGGAGAGAGTAAACCGAAGCCATGCGCAAACTGTTGCTGCTGATCCTGATCGTCCTGGTCGCCGCCATCGCCATCTACCGTCAGCGCCTCTTTCTCCGCGACCCCCTGGGCAAGATATACGTCAACGGAGCCCAGGTCGAAGGCGCCCACATCTTCATCAACTACTCGAACGATGTCCTCGTGCTGGATCCCAGCGCCAGGCCCCTCATCGTCCAGAACTGGGACCACATCCCCAGTCATCCGCAGCTCCTTACCTGCCTCCATTCCATGGCCTGCCTCACGCAGGATGATCATGCCCCCAAAACTCCCCTCATCACCCGCGATCCCCAGGCCAAGATGACCGATCGCGAGGTCACCTTCACCAACGAATCTGGTGCACCGGTCCGCATCACCATTCGGTAGCAATTCGCTCCCTGCGTCCGGGAGTTATCCTCACATCAATGGCCCAGACGCCCTATCCTCAGACCGACCGTGATCTCATTCGCCGCATAGGCCGCTCCGCGGGTGGCCGCGCCGGCTACAAACAGCTCGTCCGCGAACTCGGCCTCGGTGGCGGTCGGGAGCGTCGTCTTCTCCTCGAGCAGCTCGCCCGCATCACGGCGCGAGGTGACCTCGTCAAGACGGAGGCCGAACAGTGGGCTCTGCCCGCCGCCACCCCCGAAAAGACGGCCCGGGCCCGCCCCGAACCTGCATCGTCCGATCTACCCCGCGAACACCGAGCTACTCGCGAGAATCTCATCACTGGTCGCCTTGACCTGCACCGAGACGGCTTCGGCTTTGTCCGTCCTGAGGGCAGCGCCAACCGCGACGAAGACCTCTTCATCCCGCCCAACGAGATCAACGGCGCAATGCAGGGTGACCTCGTCCTGGTCGACGAAGCCCCACGGGGCCGTGACGGTAGACGCTCCGGACGCATTGCGCGCGTTCTCACCCGCCGCAACCCGACCGTAGTTGGCATCTTCCACTACGCGCGTACACGCCGCCACAGCACCTGGGAGAGCGCTCCCATGCTGAATGGAAACTACGTCACGCCTTTGGACGAGCGCATCTCCCAACCCATCCTCATCCCCGACGATCTCGAACTCCCCCTCGACTCCGACACTCCCCACCGTGTCCTCGGCGAAGATGCCCGCGCGGTCGCCTTCGACTGGCGCAACCCGGATCTTCGCGAGCCGCTCGAAGGCCTCGCCGTTGACGTCGAGATCACCGACTTCCCCATCCCTGGTCGCCCCGCCCGAGGCCGCGTGATCGAGGTCCTCGGTCGCCCCGACGACTTCGGCGTCGACGTAGAAATCGTCATCCGCAAGCACCACATCCCGCACGTCTTCCCCGCGAACGTCCTCGCTGAAGCCACCGCCAGCGCGTCGCAGACCGTTGAATCCCTCCCCGAAGAAGACTTCGCCCACCGCGAAGATTTCCGCACCCTCCCCATCGTCACCATCGACGGCGAGACCGCCCGCGACTTCGACGACGCCGTCCACGTCATCCGTCACAAGGACGACACCTGGCAGCTCCAGGTGCACATCGCGGACGTCAGCCACTACGTCCGCCCAGGAACTGACCTCGACCTCGAAGCCCGCCTGCGCGGAACCAGCGTGTACTTCCCCGACCGCGCAGTTCCCATGCTTCCGCCGCAGCTCTCGTCGGGGATGTGCAGCCTTCGCCCGGACGAAGACCGCCTTGTCCTCTCCTGCGTGATGCAGATCGACGCGCGCGGCGAGATCCTCTCCTACCGTATCGCCGAAGGCGTTATCCGCAGCGCCCGTCGCATGACCTACACGCAGGTTCAGGCCATTCTGGATTGTGCGGACTCAGAGAGCGAGGCCTCGACCGAGGCCAAGGCGACGGCTGAAGAGGTACTGCTCTCTGCTCCCAACCTTGCTGGAGTCTTCGAGGAGATGCATGCGCTTGCGCTGCTGCTCAATGCCAAGCGTCATCGTCGCGGCTCCATCGACTTCGACCTGCCTGAGCCTGTGATCCGGTTTGACCCACAGGGCAATATGGCGTCTATCGTGCGGTCGGAACGGGGCTGGTCGCATCGCCTGATCGAGGAGTTCATGCTCTCGGCCAATGAGTGTGTTGCGCATTGGCTCGAGGCCCATGCGCCAAGTATCTATCGCATCCACGAGACGCCTGATCCGAAGCGCATCATCGACTTCGAGGAGACTGCTGGCTCGTTCGGGTACTCGCTTGGTCTGTCGAGTCTGCCTGTCAAACGCGTCCAGATGAAGTCCGACCGCCGCGACGCGAGGGGAAGCGGAAGGCAAGCGCGTACCCATGAAGTCACCACGACTGAGGACATTCCGGTTACTCCGCAGATGTACCAGCGATTGACTGCGAAGATCGCGGGAACTCCGGAAGAGCGGATCCTCGCGTTCCTCATGCTGCGCAGCCTGAAGCAGGCTCGCTACTCCGAGCAGAATGTGGGGCACTTCGCGCTTGCGAGCCCAAGTTATACGCACTTCACGTCGCCCATTCGACGCTATCCGGATCTCATCGTCCATCGTCTGCTGCGTGAGTTGTTGCGGATGGATCTCGACCCGAATGGTGGACCAATCCGCTCGGACGATCCTCAGCCTTGGGGAACCAAGGGCAAGCATATTCGGGAAGCGAACTATGCGCATGAGCCGATTCCGGGTGAGGAACTTGCGGCGATCGCTACGGAATCGAGTCAGTCGGAGCGGCGTGCTGACGATGCGGAACGGGAGTTGATGGAGTGGAAGAAGATCCGGTTTATGCAGGATCGGATTGGCGAAGATTTCTCGGCCATCATTCTGTCGTGTACGAAATATGGGTTCTTCGTCGAGCTTGATGAGCTGTTCATCGAAGGTCTGGTTCCGATTGCGAGTCTGGGAAATCTGGAAGGTCAGAGAGGAAGACGAACGGAAGAAGACCGGTATATCTTTCGCGATACGGATCGTCAGATCGTTGGAACACGCTCTGGACGCGTTTTTAAGATGGGTCAGCGGGTTCTGGTGCTGCTCGATCGGATCGATCGGCAGGCGCGTCGGCTTCAGTTTGCACTGATTGGTTTGGAGGGGATGACGCCTGTGGAGGGGACTCGGGTGAAATCGAGCCCGACGCGGAGTGGGAAGCCGCGGAAGGCTGCTGTGAAATCGAAGGGGAAGAAGGGGAAGGGGAAGCGTCGGTAGGGGGGCTAACCCCCCCTCCTATTGCCCGGGCGTAAGTCGAATGGAATGTGTGGCTTAGCGTGGACCTTCGGCGCTAAATATCACTTAACAAAGGACTTGGGGCTAAATATCAGATTCGAAAGGAGATAGCTTTAAGCGGGCAGGTCTGCTTGTATCGCGCTCCGGCTTTTCTTTCGCTGGTTCTATTTTACAGGATGGGGTGGATCTAGTCGGCCAAGTTTATCTCCCTAAAGAATGAAGGAGATAGATGGTTTTTGGGCTTGACAGATTTGGGCGGGCGCACGCCCTGGGGGTGCGCCCGGCTGGGCTAGGTGAGGTTGACGGAGTGGCTGGCGAGGGCGGCTCGGACCTTGTCGACGTGGGTGCCGTGGGTGCGGATGGCCTCGTGGAGGAGATCGTGGGAGACGCCGAACTCCTTGGACCAGTAGACGATGTCGGAGATCATCTTGAGGTTGATCTCTTTGGAGTCGTGGGGGCTTTTGACGTGGGGTCCCTTGTGGGGCTCTTCGGGGAGGGGGATGGCGGAGGCGATGATCTCGTCGGACATGGTTCCTCTTTCTGGTTATTTTGGTTAGATGCGGATGGGCACAACGTGGGCCGTTGTACCGTAATACTGGACAGCGGGTGTTTTTTTTTCGCTTGTGTGTCAGGATTGAGCACCGGAGGTGTCCCCATGAATTACGTCGAGCAGGAGATTGTCATTCGAACGAGCGAGGACGCTTATCCGGGAATTCCCATCTCGATCGGCGGCCCGCTGCTGAGTCAGTTGGAGCGGACGGTCCGGCCGTGCGTCAGGATGGCGTTGACGGGACGGAGCGCCAAGGTTGGGCACCCACCTCAATGGATGAGGGCGGCCTGGGATTTCCGAGCGCTGGATTTCGGGCACCGGGAGGGGAGCACGATTCTGCGGATTAAGGCGCCGACTCTGGGCGATGCTGCTCCACGGGTTTTTGAGCAGCAGAGACTGTGGGACGACGGGGTTAGGCCTAGTGAGACGGCTTTGGATCTTTTCGGCAGGCTGGTGGACGATGTACGGGCGCAGGCGGCTGGAAGCAATGCCTACGACGACTCGCTTCTACATCGGCTAACAGGGTGGCAGAGTTCGTTGCAGACAAGGGTGAAGGCGCTACTGCTTCCGAGTGCGGCTTCCACGATGCATCGGGGCGAACTGGACAGGTCGGTGATTGAGGGTGCGAAGGCTCTGAGCAACCGTATACCAAGCCCGCGCCAGATTCGGCTGGTGGGCAGGATTGATATGGTGCGTTGGAGCACACGGTCGATGGCGATTCGGGTCGATGACGGGATGGAGTATCCGTGCTCCGTGGTGAACGAAGAGATCGGCGATCTTGGGCGGTATGGTGGGCGGGACGTGACGGTGCTAGGAAGACACGACGCAGCGCAAGTCGACGCGGAAGCATCCTGGCCGTCAAACGCTGCCCGCGCATCTGGAACGTGTGGAGAAGATCGTCTCCTGCTCGCCGGTGCAGTGCACCTGCGGCAGCTGCGGTC
>JAMFSC010000279.1 GCA_026225095.1 bacterium | reverse complement strand
TCGCCCTTCACCGACCGCTGCATATCCGTCACTTCTTCCGGACGCTCGTCAATCAGCAGAACGATCAGCACAACCTCAGGATGGTTCGCCGTAATGCTGTTCGCAATCGACTGCAGCAGCATCGTCTTACCGGTACGCGGCGGCGCAACGATCAGACCGCGCTGGCCCTTGCCCACCGGCGTCAACAGATCCATCACCCGTCCGCTGATGTGCTCGCGCACCGTCTCCATCTTCACGCGCTCCTGCGCATACAGCGGCGTCAGGTTGTCGAACAGAATCTTGTTCCGCGTCTCTTCCGGGCTCTCAAAGTTGATCGCCTCGATCTTCACCAGCGCGAAGTACTTCTCGCCCTCATGCGGCGGCCGCACGTTGCCGCTGATCGTATCGCCCGTCTTCAGGTCGAACTTGCGGATCTGCGAAGGCGAGACGTAGATATCGTCCGGCCCCGGAAGGTAGTTGTAGTCCGGCGAACGCAGAAAGCCGTAGCCGTCGGGAAGAATCTCGAGCACGCCTTCAGCGAAGATGTGTCCTTCTTTTTCGCTCTGTGCCTGGAGAATCTTGAAGATGAGGTCCTGCTTGCGCAGGCCGCTGGTGCCTGCGATATCAAGCCCACGCGCGAGTTTGCCCAACTCGGCGATATTGTGCTCTTTTAACTCGGAGATAGTCATGTTTTACCTGAAAATATTGGATGGAAGGGGGAATTGTGCTGCGGGGGGCGGGATCTGCCTGACGAGGAGTCGATGCTGAAGCCGGAGGGACGAATGTGCGGGAAGGACTTAAGACTGAAGATAAATCACGTGCGGGATGTAAAGATTATGGCAGATTGTGGAGCTTTTGTCTTGCAGAAGGGAGTTTCATCGTGCAGAACAACACCATCAACGTGGGTGAAACTGCCGCGCGCTAAGCCGCGCGGCGTACTGGAGAACCGATCGCGCTGATCTTTTCGACCGGCTCGTTCGTATCGTCCATTGGAATCGTATCCTTGAAGCGATCCAGCACCTCGTTGGTCGTGTCCTGCAACCGGGTATTTGGCTTGTGCAACTTGCGGGTAGCCTTCGAAGCCAGCTGGCACAACTCATACCGGTTCGTCACGTGGGTCAAAGCACCAAAAATCAAGTCCGAGCGCATAGCATCTCCTTTTTCTGTCTGGCCGACCCATCCGGGCCGTACCAGCTCCTTGCACAAACATCCGTCAACCATCTTCGGAGCCAGCCCTTTAGACGCAGCAATCAACCTCAACGATTCCAAACCATTCCAGAAAATGGAGCGGTCTCGCAGCGTCTCAGGCAGAAATCAAGAACATGAGTCAACCAGACGCATCCTCTCGACACCTCGGTGGGGTTTCGAACCCGGGCTTACCTATCCCCGGAAGGAGCAGGCGTTCCATCGACCCACAAGCTAAGGCAATGAAACATCACCCCGGAAAGTAAGGTCGACCCTCTGCCCAAAATGGCACAGACGCAGATGGCTACACATGGAAAGTACCCTGTTGAGGGGCGCAGGTCAATACTTTTTTCTGGAGGTCACTCCCCCGATTCTCCCAGAAACGGAATTATTTCCACAACCCCAATCCCATTCCGAACCCGCAATGAACTCTCCGCCGACCAACGGAAGGCCCAAGCGAAGCCCAATACAGGTCACGAAGTGACCGCCCCACGCGCAGTGGGCCCGTCCGGCAGGACCCCGCTTCAGGACCAGTAACTCCGATCCAGCGTCCGATACTGAATCACCTCCGCAATATGCTTCACCGCGATATCCCCCGCGCCCTCCAGGTCCGCAATCGTCCTCGCCACCTTCAGAATCCGGTCATGCGCCCTCGCGCTCAACCCCTGCTGCTGCATCGCCCGTTCCAGCAACCGCTCCGCATCCGTCGAAAGCTCGCAGTAAACCCGAATCTGCTGCGTCGTCATCTGCGCATTCGAAAACACCGCCCGCGCCGCCCCCTTCGCCGACCCATTCGTCCGCTCCCCCACCACCGCGAACCGCGCATACTGCCTCTCCCGCGCCGCCAGCACCCGCGCCCGAATCTCCGCCGAACCCTCCGCCGCCACCCCCCCGCGCAGCTCCTTGTACTGTACAGCCGGAACCTCAATGTGAATGTCGATCCGATCCAGCAGCGGCCCACTCACCTTCGAGACATACCGTTGAATCATCGGCGGCGTGCACATGCACTCCCTGCTCTTGTCGTTGAAGTACCCACAAGGACAAGGATTCATCGCCGCCGCTAGCATAAACCGCGCAGGAAAGCTCAAACTCATCGCAGCCCGCGCAATCGTGACCATCCCATCCTCCAGCGGCTGCCGCAGCACCTCCAGCACGTTCCGAGGAAACTCCGGAAGCTCATCCAAAAACAAGAGTCCGTTATGCGCCAGCGAAACCTCCCCCGGCCGCGGCATCACCCCTCCCCCAATCAACCCCGCATCCGAGATCGTATGGTGCGGAGCCCGAAACGGCCGATGCACCACCAGCCCCTCCTCCGCATTCAACACCCCCGCCACCGAGTGAATCTTCGTCGTCTCCAACGCCTCCTCAAACCGCAGCGGAGCCAGGATCGACGGCAGCCGTTTCGCCAGCATCGTCTTCCCCGACCCCGGAGGCCCGATCATCAGAATGTTGTGCCCCCCCGCCGCCGCGACCTCCAACGCCCGCTTCGCCACCCCCTGCCCCCGCACATCCTTGAAGTCCGAAGGAAAGTGCTGCAGCTCATTCAGCAGATCCGTAGCCTCCACCCGCAGCGGAACCGCCGTCCGCGCCCCGGAAGCCGCCGCATTCAACAGCTCCCGCACCTCCATCAGGCTCCCCACCGGGTAGACGTCCACCCCCTCCACCACCGCCGCCTCCCGCGCATTCCCCACCGGCACCACCAGGTTCTTGATCCCCTTCGCCCGCGCCGCCACCGCAATCGGCAGCATCCCCTGCACCGCCCGCAACGCCCCATTGAGCCCCAGTTCCCCCACCAGCAGATAGTCACTCAGGTCCTTCGCAGTCAGCGCCCCATAAGCCCCCAGGATCCCGATCGCAATCGGCAGATCGAACCCCGACCCCTCCTTCTTCAGGTCCGCCGGAGCCAGATTGATCGTGATCCGCGTAGGCGGCAGCCCGAACCCCGAGTTCTTAATCGCCGACCGCACCCGATCCCGGCTCTCCCGCACCGCCGCATCCGGAAGCCCCACCGTATGAAACTGCTCCTCCGCCAACTGCACCGTAGCCAAGTCGACTTCGACTTCAATCAGGTTTGCATCGATGCCATAAACTGCGGCACTCCGTACTTTGAATAGAGCCATGAGCGCCTGGTCATTCCTTTAAGGCAGAATTCCGCCAAGTCTAGCATCTCCTCCCCTGCGTCCATTCCCAGACACCCTCCCCAAAAACCGGACACCCCGATCCCACACCAAACTCCCCACCCACAGCCGCATCTCCCAGCCTCAATCCGTTCCACCGCCGCCCCACTTCGGCAGGTATAGAGTTGGGGCCCCACCTTCGCGACACGTCTCATCGTCGCTAAGGTGGGCCGGAGCGCCACAGCATCCAACGCACGACCCTACACCTTCAGCGAATCTGCTCTAGAAGTTGACGACCTTCAACAGAAACAGAATCAGCACAATTGTCAGGATCAGACTCAATCCGCCACCACCATAGTAGCCAAGCCCGGGCCCCATCCGATAACCGCCAAAACCAAATACCAGAATCAGAACAAGCAACAGGATCAGCATTTCATCTCCAGGCGGCGAGCATCCTCCGCGACTAGACCTTGTGAGTGGCTGAACCGGAAAACCGTTGCTTCCCTCTCGCAAGTTACACTCCAAACTTCCAGGCCGCCAGCCACAAGACCGACACCTCCGTCACCCCAAATCGCCGTCAAGGCCGCGCGCCGTCCCGTGTGTTTTAGAAAATCCCACTTTGGAACGCGTCTGTTCAACCCAATCATGATCTCGTGCAAATTGCCCTGCCGGAGATGCATGATGTCCCTATGTCGGCCTCGTCAACAAGTCCCTCGCCCACGCGGCCCCGCTTCCCTCTTCTTCCTCAGCCGTACTCCTCTCCGGCCTGGAGGTTGAGATGACAGCCCCCCACAAGGTCCTCGTCATCGACGACGACGACCACATCGGAGAAATCATATCCACCGCCGCCCGCAGCATGGGCTTCGCCTGCGAACACACCTCCGACGCCCCTGCCTTCCTCGCCGCGCTCACCCCCGACACCAGCCTCATCCTGCTTGATCTCCTCATGCCCAAGGTCGACGGAGTCCAGCTCCTCCGCCTCCTCGGCCAGCAGCAGTGCCGAGTCAATATCGTCCTCATGAGCGGAATCGGAAAACGTGTCATCGAGACCGCCGAACAGCTCGGTGCGGCCCACGGTCTCTCCATCGTCGGCCACCTCCACAAGCCATTCCGGCTCCGCGAGCTGGAGGGCCTGCTCCAGGCCCACACCACCGCCGAACTCGCCATCCCCCTCCCCCTGCCCCCCCAGACCTTCGCCCCGCCCGACATCGATCTCAAACACGCCATCGAAGCCGATCAGTTCGTCGTGCACTTCCAGCCCGAGATCGACATCAACAGCCGCCACGTCGTGGGACTCGAAGCGCTCGTTCGCTGGAAGCACCCCCAGCACGGTCTCATCGCTCCCGACGAGTTCATCACCCGCCTCGAGGGCCTCGGCCTCATCGATCAGCTCGGCTGGATCGTCGCCCACCAGGCCCTCTCCCAGTTCGCCCAGTTCGCCGACCACCACGGTGCCCTCCCCACCCTCTCCCTCAACGTCTCCACCTACTCCCTCCGCAACCTCGAGTTTCCCGACGTCTTCCTCTCACTCACCAGCAAGTACGGAATCCCCCCCGACCGCATCATCCTCGAGATCACAGAGAGCGGCCTCATCAAGGAGCTCGCCAGCTCTCTCGACGTCCTTACCCGCCTCCGCCTCAAACAGGTCCAGCTCGCCATCGACGACTTCGGAACCGGATTCTCCATGATGCGCCAGCTCCGCACCATCCCCGCCACCGAGCTCAAGATCGACCGCTCGTTTGTCCAGCACCTCCAGGCCAGCGAAACCGACCGAAACATGGTGCGCAAGACCATCGAGATGGGCCACGCGCTCGGACTCAAGGTCATCGCCGAAGGCGTCGAAACCCTCTGGCAGCTCGATTTCCTGCGTGCGCACCACTGCGACCTCGCGCAGGGCCACCTCTTCAGCAGCGCACTTCCCGCCAAAGAACTTCTCCTCTGGCTCAAGCGCCACCGCGAAGAGGTCGCCCTCCCCACCCCCTTCGTCTAGCCGCCAGCCAAGCGAAGCGCTATACAACACATTGATCTCTTGGGAGGAACTTCGGTGCCCCACCTCTTGGGAGGAACTTCGGTGCCCCACCTTCGCGACACGTCTCATCGTCGCTAAGGTGGGCCGGAGCGCCACGGCATCCAACGCACAACCCTACACCTTCTGCGAATCTGCTCTTCTAAGGTGGGCTCGGAGCGTCACCGCACCCAACGCAGAACCGGCCCCCTTCGCTGGTTCTGCCCTAAATCTTCTGAGTCCCCTTCGAGCGCATCCCCAGAATCACGCTGGCCGTCGTCACCATCTGCCCCGCATGACGCTGCGTATGTTCCGCGCAATGCACCAGCAGCCCACCCACCGTGCTCGGAAGCCTCTCCCGGCCGACTCCCCGGTGCTCCTCATACTCAGGCCCCAGCGCCGCAATCCGCGCCGCCGCCCGCCCCAGCATCAACCGCAGCTCCTCCAGCGTCTCCTCCGTCTTCGCTCCCGGCGCCAGCTCCGAGTGCAGAGCCTCCATCTGCCCCGCCGATAACTGCCGCCCCTCCGCATACGTCAGCAATCGGTCCAGCGCCCGCGCCATATGACGCACATGGAACGCCACCGGAGCCACCCCGAAAGGCTTCGAGTTGATCTCCTCATCCGTCAGATCCCCACACCACCGCTCCGCATCCTCGCCCGCCAGCTCCAGCGCATGGAGCACCTGCCGCCGCACCGCATCCACCTGCCCCAGCGTTCCCCGCAGCCACGGCTCCACCATCCGGACCTGCCTGCGATCCCCGCCCTCCCGGCGCTCACCGATCTCACGCTCCCGCGTCGTCACCTCTTCCATCACAGCCCCCTCTCCCGCCGCCACTCCCGAACCACATCGCCCACGTCTCGATGCTGCGCGTCGACGGCATCGTTCATCCGCTGCATCGCCTCGGCCGTCACCTTCCCGGCCAGCCGATCCATCGCCACCCCAATCGCCGGATGCCGCCCAAGCGAGTCATCCCGAACCAGCGGCACCGCCTCGTAAGGCGGAAAGTAGTGACGATCGTCTTCCAGTACGGTAAACCCAAGCGCCCTGATCGGGCCATCGGTCGAGTTCCCCGCGACCATATCCACCTGCCTCCCAGCCAAAGCCCGATAGAGCAGCCCCAGATCCATCGTCCGCGGACGCCCATCGAACCTCAGCCCATAAGCCGCCTCCAGCCCCACCAGACCATCCGGCCGCGACTCGAACTCATACCCCACCCCCAGCCGCCACCCCGCCGCCGGCCCAATCGCATCCGAGATCGTCCTCAACCCCAGCCGCCGGGCATCGTCCCCCCGCACCACCATCGCAAACGTATCTTCAAACCCCAGCGGAGCCCCCACCCGCACCCCATACCGCTGCCCATACAACTCCCGCACCCGACCCAGCACAACCTCCTTCCCCCGCTCCCCCACCGGAGGCAGAGGCTGCTTCAGAATCGCCGTCAGCGCCGTCCCTGTGTACTCCACATATCCATCGATCCGACCACCCACCAGAGCCTGCTGACACAGGTAGCTCCCTGCCAGATAGAACCGCCGCTCAACCCGCTCCCCGCTGACCGCCTCGATCTCCTGCGCCAGCATCTCCCCCAAAACCACCTGCTCCGTGAAGTTCTTGGCCCCGATCACCACCCGCGAAGACCGAGGAGGCCCACACCCCACCAAAGCCAGAGAAAGTAACAGCCCGCTGACCGGTTTAACCAGACAACGGCCCAGCTCATGCACGCCGAATTGCAAGCCTTTTCTCCAAAAATCCCAACCCCGCATCCGCCACCAGAGCCAGCAAAGCCGCTGGTATCGCCCCTGCCAGCACCAGTCCATTGTCAACACTGGCCACCCCCCGAAAGATCAACTCCCCCAACCCCCCCGCCCCAATCGCCGCCGCAATCGTCGCAACTCCCACACAAGTCACCGTAGCCGTCCGGACCCCAGCCAGAATCACGCTCGCCGCCAACGGAAGCTCCACCTTCACTAGCCGCTGCATCCCATTCATTCCAAGAGCATTCGCCACGTCCACTAAAGCCGGATCCACACTTGTAATCCCCGCATACGTATTCCGCAGAATCGGCAACAACGCATACCCCGTCAAAGCCAGAATCGCCAACCGCGCCGCATTCGCCCCCAGCCACGGAACCGGAAGCAACAACCCAAAGAGCGCCAGGCTCGGAATCACCTGCACCACATTCGCAAAAGCAATCACCGGCCCCGCCAACCGCCGCCGCCGAGCCAGCAAAACCCCCAAAGGCAACCCCACCGCCCCCGCCAGAAACATCGCGCTCACCGTCAGCCAAAGATGTTCAAACGTCAGCCGCCCTATGGTCCACCCATTCGCATCGAAGAAATGCCTCAGCCCCATCAAACGTGCACCGCACGATGTACAGCCGAAACATAATCCACCACATGAGGGTTCATTGACCCCAGAACATCCCCCGCCACCAGATCCGCAACCACTTCACCCGCCTCCAGAAACACCACCCGCCCAGCCAGGTAGAGCGCCTCATCCAGATCGTGCGTCACCAGCAACACCGTCTTCTTCACCTTTCCCAGCAAATCCCGCAACATCGTCTGCATCTCCGCCCGCGTCAGCGGGTCCAAAGCCCCAAACGGCTCATCCATCAAAAGCACCGGAGGATCAATCCCCAGAGCCCTCGCCAGACCCACCCGCTGCCTCTGCCCCCCACTCAACTGCCACGGATACCGCTCCCCAAACTCATCATAGGAAACCCCCGCCAGCCCCAGGACGACCTTTACTCTCTCCCGAGCCCTATCCCTGTCCCAGCCGGCAAGCTCCAACGCCATCCCGGCGTTCCGCTCCACCGTCATATGCGGGAAAAGTCCAGTCTCCTGAATCACATACCCAATTCCCCGCCGCAGCGTCACCGGGTCCACCCCACCCACGCCGACACCCGAAACCATTACCTCCCCACCCGTAGGCCGCACCAGCCCATTCACCATCCGGAGCAACGTCGTCTTACCCGACCCACTCCTCCCCAGCAGCGCCGTCGTCGTCCCCGCCTCCAGCTTCAGCGAAACATCCCGCAGCAAAACCCGGCCCTCTCCAGACGCAGAAGAGGGGAGCGCATAGCTCACCTTCGCGAACTCAACGCTCCCCTCGACCATCCCACTCTCCGCAAACTTACAAAACCCCGTCCGAATCCGTCGAAACAGGCTCTCCCGCGCCTTCATCCGGAGTCTCGACCGCGGGCGCTCCAGGCCCACCTACACCTTCGGACCCCGGCGAGCCCTTCACCCGGACCACCGTAATTTTATCGAAGCCTTCCTTGAACGTCGGAGGCCTCAGCCGTTCCGCCATCTTCAGCATCACCTCGTCCGTCACCGCGCGGTCTCTTTTTGAGTTCCGCTCCATGCAGACCGCCAGCGGAACGTCGAAAAATACCGCCTGCACCTCATACTGGAAGCTCTTCGCCATCTTGATCCACTGCCGCCGCTCATGGGGCGAAAGATTCGTCGCATCGACGTAGTTCCAGGGCATCTTGGCGATCAACCGCGCGCGCAGCAGGCTCCGCAGCGTAGAAAACACCAGCCCCTGGTACCGCTGCTCGGTGATGTCGTCGAAGAGAAGCGTCCGCAGCAGATCGCTCGAGAGTGGTGTCACGCCCCGACGCTTGTACCACGTCGTTTTACCGGAACCCGGAAGTCCAATCGCCAGAACGACATACCCACGCGGCTCCTTGGCCGAGACCGCCGTCTGCTCAGCCGGTGGAACGCCCAGGCTCTCCGGCTGCGTCTCCACCACAATCCGCTTCTCTACCTCGGCCGGAGCCACCGCAGCGGGCCGCTCGATCGGTGCCGGCTGCGTCGCTGCAGGCGGACTCTCGGTCCGCTGAGGCATCGCCTCTGTATAGTTCGGCCGCAGCGGTGCAAGCTGCCCTTGTGGCAACTCCTGCCCACTCTTCCCTGTGGATTCCGATTCATTCGGTCCACGCCTCGTACGTCGTCTCATCGCTTCCACGATCCATTCGCGCCAGTCGCGCATAACCCGCTTGTAACACAGCGTACACCCCCCAGCAACCCACGCCCGTGTCATCCACGGCACCCCACCCGCCCGCCGCCCATTTTCGTATCCTCTCTATTTGCGCCACCCCACCCGCTGGAGTAGCATCGACCCAAACGAAACCGCAGCACCAAACATTAGGAGCATCCCGTACATGGCAGTCAAGGTTGGCATCAACGGCTTCGGCCGCATCGGACGCAATGTGTTTCGCACCGCCCTCGGCAACCCGGAGATCGAATTCGTCGCCGTCAACGATCTAACCACCCCCGCCACCCTGGCCCACCTGCTCAAATACGATTCCATCCTCGGAAATCTCAAGCAGACCATCACCCACGGCGCCGACTTCATCGCCGTCGACGGCAAGCAGATCAAGGTCTTCGCCGAGCGCGATCCCTCCAAGCTCGACTGGGCCTCCGTCGGAGCCGAGATCGTCGTCGAATCCACCGGTTTCTTCACCGACGCCACGAAGGCCAAAGCCCACCTCGGGTCTGCCGATCAAAAGTCGACCGTCAAGAAGGTCATCATCTCCGCCCCCGCCACCAACGAGGACCTCACCATCGTCCTCGGCGTCAACGACGACAAATACGAGGCCGCAAAGCACAACGTCATCTCGAACGCGTCCTGCACCACCAACTGCCTGGCCCCGGTCGTCAAGGTCCTCCACGACACCTTCGGCATCGCCTCGGGCATCATGACCACCATCCACAGCTACACCAACGATCAGGTCATCCTCGACACCCCGCACAAGGATCTCCGCCGCGCCCGCGCCGCCGCCCTGTCGATGATCCCGTCCTCCACGGGAGCCGCCAAGGCCCTCAAGCTCGTCGTCCCCGCGATGGACGGCAAGCTTGACGGATTCGCCATCCGCGTCCCCACCCCCAACGTCTCCGTCGTCGATCTCACCTTCGTCTCCGAGAAACCGATCACGGCGAAGTCCATCAACGAAGCCCTCAAGACCGCCGCCGACGGCCCGCTCAAGGGCATCCTTGGCTTCACCGACGAGGAACTCGTCTCGAGCGACTTCAAAGGCAATCCCCTCTCGTCGATCGTCGACTCGCTCCTCACCAAGGTCGTCGGCCAGAACACCGGCAAGGTGATCAGCTGGTACGACAACGAGTGGGGCTACTCCAGCCGCGTCAAGGACCTCATCCTCTTCCTCGTAGCCAAAGGCCTCTAACCGCCGGCTTCTCCCGTTGGCCGCAGATCCTCCGTTGCGACCAACGGGAGCACCCACGCGAAGCTCCCACACGTCACGAAGTGACCGCCCCCCGCGCAGGGGGCCCGTCCGGCAGGACACACCTCTTGATTTCCCCCGCAAGCCATGCAAGACTACCTCCGTCGAGGTCTGTCCCATGACGCCCCACTGGATCCCCCGCGCCCTCTTCGTCTGCCTTCTCCTCTCCCCGACTCTAAAATCCCAGGCCATCCACGCACCCGACGGCGGCACCTTCGAGCGTCTGCAGAGCGTCATCATCCTGCCCAAGCCCGGAGCTCCCTTCTCCGCAACCGTCGTCACCACCTGGACCCGCAGTCTCGCCGACGGAACGACCACGACGATCAAGAACCATCGTCTCGTCGCCCGAGACAGCGCCGGCCACGTCTTTCAGGAGCGCCGCTATCTCACCCCCGATGGCGACAAGCAGGAGACGCGCCTCTCCGCGCTCGAGTTCGTCGACCCCACCCGGCACGAGTTCCTCAACTGCGATCCCGCGAATCACGTCTGCATCGCCCATCCCGACAACCGACCCGCCACCGTCCCCGTCCAGCTTCTCCAGCCCGGAAAGCTCCCCAACGGAAACGGAAACCTCACCCGCGAGAACCTCGGCACCAAGAACATCGCCAATCTCGACACCGTCGGAACACGGGAGATCACCACCATCAATCCCGGTGGTCCCCAGGGCTACCAGGTCCCGGAGCCCACGATCAAGGAGTTCTGGTACTCCCCCCGCCTCGAGGTCAACGTCGTCACCCAGCGCTTCGAGCCACGTGGCGGAGCGCAATCCATCACACTCGAAAACATCAGCCTCGCCGAGCCCGACCCCAGGCTCTTCACCCCGCCAACCAACTACCGCGTCGTGGACAATAACTTCGAGTAATCCCAAACTGCGTGCTTTCCCGGCCAATGGGCAGGTCGATCTTTAAGGCAACGCAGGCTCCAGTACCCTCACCGGCTGCGCATACCCCTGCGAAGCCAGCCTCTCGCCCATCGTCCGATACAGCTCCTTGTCTCTCGGCTGCATGGTGGCCAACCCATCCACGTACCGGTTGTACATGCAGAACGCCGCCGCGATCAGCACCGTATCGTGAATGTCCAGATCGGTCGCCCCCTCCGCTCGCGCCATCTCCACCAGCTTCGGCGTCACCGACTTCGGATCGTCCTGCACCCTCCCGGCGATCGCCAACAGCGCCTTCAGCTTGCCGGAGATCTTCGCCGACTCCGGGTCGCTGCACACCGCCGCCACCAGGGCATCACTTCCCCCCGGATGGCTAGCAGCAGCTGCCCCATGGCTCGCCTGGCAGAAGAAGCAGTCGTTGCGCGAAGACACATAGCTCGCAATCAACTCACGGTCTCGCGAACTCAAGCTCGCACTCTCACCCGGTTCAAACAGCAGGACATGCGCCAGCTCCCGCATCGGTTTCGCCGTCTCCGGACGAAAGGCAAACGCCGCGCCGATTCCGGGAACTCCCTCAGGAAGATCAATATGAGCCATCTCTACCTCGCAACCGTCTCGACCGCCGTTGGATTCATCCGATTCGTCAGGTTCGCAGCGACGTATCCCTCACGCGCCACCATCTTTCCACGCTCCCGATACATCGCCTCGTCCCGTGGCTGCCACGTCGCCAACCCATCCACATAGCGGTTGTACATGCAGAACGCCGCCGCGATCAGCACCGTATCGTGAATCTCGACGTCCGTCGCGCCAGCCTCCCGCGCCCTCGCAACATCCTCCGTCGTAACGTTCTTGCCACCCCGCTGCACCTTCCCCGCGATGGCGAGCAGCGCCTTCAACTTCTCTGAGACCTGCGCCGTCTCAAAGTTGCCCTTGACACTCAGCACCACGTCCTCATCCCCACCCAGATGCGCCGCCGCAATCGCTCCATGAATCGACTGGCAGTAGTGGCAGTCGTTCTGCGAAGACACATAGGTCGCGATCAACTCGCGCTCCCCCGGCGTCAGGCTCGAAGGTCCACGCAGCAGCACCTCGACCAGTTCGTTCAAAGGCTTCGAAGTCTCCGGCCGAAAGGCCATCGCTCCACGGATTCCAGGCAGATTCGGCAAATCAATATGCGGCATGAAATTCCTTTCTGATACGTCCTAAAGTGAAGAACCCGCAGCAGGCACAAGCATCGCACCTGCCTCAACCGACGCCTCGACAACCAGCGGATACCTCGGCAGCAGAAGCTGCAACATCGCCGCCAGCACACAAGGCAAAGCCATCAGCACCACCACCCCCGGCAGGTAAGTCCCCCACTTGTCGAAGGCATGCCCCATCAGCACCGGGCCGATCGCGCCCCCAACCGCATAGGCCGTCCAGGTCAGGCCATACAGCGTCGAAAAGCGCACCCGGCCAAAGTACTTCGCGATCAGGTATGGCACCACATCCGCCTCACTCCCCGATCCGAATCCCATCAGGAACGCCCCTACAATCCCCATCGCCGTGGACGTTGCGTAAGCCACCGTCACCACCCCGGCCCCGGCCACCAGCAACACCCCAAACGAAACCAGCGGCGCATGCATCCGGTCCAGCAGATGCCCCGTGATCAGCCGCCCGATGATCCCCGACACCCCCAGCGTCGAAAGCGCGATCGCCGCACTCGAAGCCGGCACCGCCCTCCCCATCAGCAGCGGAGCAAGATGCGCGATCACCGCATTCAGAGTCAGCGCCGACAGCATCACCGCAGCCGCGATCAGCCAGAATGCCCGCGTCCGCAAAACCCCCGCAATCCTCACCGGCGCACCCTGCTGGATGACCGTGGCCTCCGCCACCGGCCTGTTCCGCACCAGCAGCGCAGTCAGCGGAAGCCCAACCAAAGCAATCGCTCCCAGCACCAGGTAAGAGGCCCTCCACCCATGCGCACTCATCACCCGCTGCGCCACCAGCGGCAACACGATCGAACCCGTCCCACTACCAGCCAGCACCACTGCCAGCGCCAGCCCCCGCCGCCGCTCGAACCACGTCAGCACGGCCCGCGAGTAAGCCAATTGCGCCGTGCCGTTCCCCACCACCCCAAGCACAAAATAAGTCAGGTAGAACTGCGCAATATGCCCCCGCAGCAGCGACAGCGAAGCCATCGCGCAGGCAAACACGACAATGCTCGGCAGAATGACCTTCCGCGGAGCCAGCCTGTCCAGCAGCCCCCCGATGGTCGGCGAGCAAGCCGCAACCGTCAGCGCCGCAATCGCAAACCCCTGCGAGATCGCCTCCCGCTTCCAGCCAAACGCCTCCGCCAGCGGAGTCACAAACAGGCTGAACGTAAACGGCACCATGGCCGCGAAGCTCACCATCACCCCGACAAACGCCGCCCCCGCCACCTTCCATCCCGGGTACGAGAGCACCTCCTCATCTGTAACCTGATCTGTCACGAATCAATCTCCCCTGCCGCGCCTCGGATCCTTTGGCAACCTCAAAGCGCAGATCTCTTGAACACCCGAACCATACGGTGCGCCCATTATCTTGTCATCGACCCAGCGGATGGTCCCCCACTCCACCCTTTGGTGGACCCGGCCCGACGCAAAGTGGTCCATCCACCAAAAGGTGGACCAACAATCATCCCCTGGGTGCGTGACCCCGCGCCCCCCGCCATCTACCTTTGAACTCGCAACGAACTGTTCATCCCGGCCGCACCCTGGCCCCGACGAATAGGTCTTATAACACTCCTCCAGCGCCCCCTCAGACGGGGCGCCCATTTTTTGCCCGCGACATCCCGCCAGCTCAGCGCTCCAGCGCATACGGCACCAGAAAACGTCCAATCTGGATCGCACTCCGATCCCCCGGCGGCCAGATCCTGAACGGCTCCACGCGCAGCGGCTCCTTCGACGCCCGAGCCATCACAGTCCCCCGATCCATCCCCGTCATCGCATCGAAAAGATGCACCGCAAGCCCATCCGGGCCTCGATTCCAGCCGATCACATACGCTCCCGGCGCCAGCCGAACCTCCCCACCCAGCACCATCGGACTCTGGGCCAGCATGTAATGCGAATACTTCCCCTCCGCCGCATATCCCGCCGTAATCAACACGACCGCCCCGATCGTATGCCCATGATCGTCCGTGATCCCCGTCGCCGTACGCATCTCCGTCTCAATCCGTTCCTTCTCAACCGCAGCCCGCGCCGGCAGAAACGCCTCCAGCTCCGCCGCGCTCGCCGCCCGCCAGCTCACCTTCCCCTGCCCCCAGAGCACCGGAGCCGCCAGCATCGCCACCACCAGACAAACCATCCATCGCCGCAATATGTTCACCCCAGATGCACAAATCCACGCTGAATCGCCACCGTCGCCGCCTGCGTCCTGTCCACCACCCCAAGCTTGCTCAGCAGGCTGTTCACATGCGTCTTCACCGTGGCCTCCGAGATAAAGAGATCCGCCGCAATCTCACGATTCGCTCGTCCCGCCACAATCCGCTCCAGCACGCTCAACTCCCGCGCCGTCAGCTGCTGCCCACTCACCCGCTCCGCCAGCTTCTCCGCCACCGGCGACGTAATCCTCGACTTGCCTCCATGCACCGCATGGATCGTCGTCAGCAGCTCCTCAAAGGGCATCCCCTTCAGCAGATACCCACGCGCCCCCGCCTGCAGCGCACGAAAGATATCCTCATCTCCGTCATACGTCGTCAGCACCACCACCCGCGCCTCCGGAAACTCTCCCCGAATCGCCCGAATCGCATCCACACCACTCATCTTCGGCAGGCGCAGGTCCATCAGCGTGATGTCCGGGCGCAGCGTGCGAAACGCCGCGACCGCCTCCACCCCATCTCCCACCGAGCCGACAACCTCCAGCCCCTCCGTCGTCGAGAGCAGCGCCGCCAATCCCTGTCGCACCACCTGGTGATCCTCCACCAGCAGGATCCGTATCCGTTCCGTCATCCCTTACTCCTTCACTCCGGCAATGGGCGTGGCCAAAGTCAGCTTCGTCCCCGCCCCCGGACTGCTCACAATCTCGAGCCTGCCTCCCAGCAGCCCGGCTCGTTCCCTCATCCCGCTCAATCCGTAGTGCCCCTGGGCCGCCGAAGCATCGTCCACCGAAAACCCAACCCCATCATCCTCAATGGTGAGCACCAGCATATCCCTTCCATACCGAAGCTCGATAGAGGCCCTCCCCGCCCCCGCATGACGCCGCACATTCGAGAGAGCCTCCTGCGCCACCCGCAGCACCTCGCCCTCCACCCTCGCATCCAACTGCCGGAACGCCCCCCCAATCTTCAACCGCACCTCCAGCGTCCCACCTTCATAGCGCTCCACCACCTTCGCCAGCCGCGTCGGCAGACTATCCACCGCAAGATTCGCCCGCAGCTCCCAGATGCTCTGCCGAGCCTCCGCCAGCCCATCCGTCACCAGCCGTCGAGCCTCCTTCACCTGCCGCTCCGCCGCCTCCACCTTGTTCCCACCCAGCATCTGCGCGATCAGGTCCAACTGGATCGTCACCCCCACAAAGTCCTGCGCCAGCGTGTCATGAATCTCCCGCGCCATCCGGTTCCGTTCCTCCAGCACCGCATCGAACCGCCGCTGCAACCCCCGCAATCGCAGCCGATAAAGCCCAACCCCCACCCCGACCAACCCCACCACCACCAAAGCCAAAAACCACCACCGCCGCCAAAAAGGTGGAATCACCCGAAACCGCAGCACCGCCCCCCGCTCACTCCAGACCCCGTCATTGTTCATCGCCTCCACCCGAAACACATACCCCCCCGGAGCAAGATTCGTATAAGTCGCCGTCCGCCGCCCCCCCAGCTCCACCCCCCCCTTATAGAACCCCTCCAGCCGGCCCCGATAACGCACCTCCGAGGGCACCGTATAACTCAGCCCCGCGAACTCCCTCGTGTACCGCGGATGCCC
>JAMFSC010000278.1 GCA_026225095.1 bacterium | reverse complement strand
GACTGGCCGACCGCTCCATCCAGTCCCTGGCCGAGCTCACCCCGACCGCTTACGCCGCCAAAGCGGCAAAGTAGCCTATCCCGGGCCGCCTGGGCCCGTCAACCATGGTGTTTGCCGGACGCACACGCCTAACCCACGTTCAGCCCAGTGGACCGGTCACTCCATGATGACTAGGTAGAAGCTCTTATCAGCCAGCCAGATGATCCACCACGGACACCCTCCGTGCAACGCGCCCAAGCCTGCTCTCCGCCTCCGGAGGGCAGGCCTCGAGTAAATCGGTCAGCGCCTCTTTGACAGAATCGACCTGGATCTCATCCAGCCGGTACCCCTCCGGGACGCCCTCCCGGTCCTGCCCACGCAAAATCCTCACCTGCGGAAGTCCAAGCGGGAGCCACTCCAGCGGCTTCTGCCAGGACGGACCAAGCACCACCATCGGAACCCCGACCCCTCGCCCCACGTGCATCGTTCCCGTATCCAGTGTCACCATTCCGTCGCTCATTGCCAGCAGCGCCGCCAGCTCGGTCACCGATGTCCTCCCCGCCAGCGAAACCCCAACCCCGCCCGCCAGACCGCGTAGCTCTTGGATCGCCCCGTCCTGCTCCCCGGTCCCCACATAGGCGACCGCACATCCCAGCTCTTCACTCGCGTAGCGGAGCACCTCCGCGAACCGATCCGGATGCCATCCCGTACTTTGCCCGCCGCTTCCCTGCGTCACCGCCACAATCATCGGTCGCCCCCCCGCATCCACCTCTCGCGCCAGTCCCTCCGCCACCGCAATATCGACCCTTGAAAAATATACGGAGGGCTCCCGATGCTCCGTGCCGCACCCTGTCAACCCCGCCACAAGCAGGTTGTTATCGATCAGGCTGCGCCCCCAGTCATACTCGAGCGGCCTTTGGTAAAGCTGCGGCAGCAAGGTAAACCCACCCCGCCAGCTTCCGCCGACAAGCGCGCCCAGCACGGCAATCCGTGTCCGCCGATCCGATCCCCCCGTCAGCACGCAGTCCGACCGAACGCCACGCCTTCTCAGTTCGCGACGCAGCACACGCGCCGCATCCAGGGTGTCCGTCAGCGCGTCCGGAGTCTCGATCAAGTGATCGATCGCCGGATGATGCCGCAGCAGCTTCGCGCCCAGTCCACGCGTGGCCACCGTCACCACGATCTCCGGTCGATCCCGCTTGATCGCCTCGAACAAAGGCGTCAGGTGCACACAGCACCCCAACGGAAGCATATATTCCAGCACCAGCACGTTCTTCAGCCGAGCCGGATCCCAGATCACTCGCCTACCATGCAGGATACGCTCCGCCGCAAGCACCCCCGCCGACAGCGTCCCCACCAGATTCGCCTTCAACCCCAACCCGACCTGCCTTCCACTACATCTTGTATCGACCCATCTCGTCGTCGTTCAGGTTCTCCAGCCACCGGCGCAGTTCGTCCGCATTGATATTCCCCGCCCCATCCGATACCTGCCGCGACCGCTCCAGCACCTCCTGCGCCACGTAGATCGGGCAATCAGACCTCAGCGCCAGCGCAATCGCGTCCGACGGCCGCGCATCCACCGCGACCATCTCGCCTGCCTGCTCCAACCAGATCACGGCAAAAAACGTATCCTGCCGCATCTCCGAAACCACCACCCGCTCCACCCGACCGTTTAGCCCCCGCGCGATATTCCGCAGCAGATCATGGGTCATCGGCCTCGGAGTCGCCCTCTTCTCCAGCTCCAGCGCAATGGCATTGGCCTCGAACATCCCCACCCAGATTGGAAGCACCGCCTCGCTGGCCACATCCTTCAACACGATAATAGGCATATTCGTCACAGGATCCATCATCAACCCGCGAATCTGCATCTCCACCTCGGCCTTCGCAACCGCGACCACCGCCTCATCCGCCATGACTATACCCTCACCGCTTCTCCCACCAGGCTGTTGGGAAACGTAGTCGTAATCTTGACCGTCAGGTAGTTCCCAAGCGCCGGCATAATTGGTTCCCCGGTCGTGAAGTTGACCGTCTTGTTCTGCGAACTGCGCCCGACGACCTGCTGCCTCTGATGATTGTGTCCTTCAACCATCACCTCCATCGTCTGCCCCAAGTGCCTGGCATAGCTGGACTTCTGCAGTGCCCGCTGCCGGTCCAGCAAGATCTGCAGACGAGCCGCCTTCACCTCGTCCGGAATCGAATCCGCCATCGTGACCGCCGGAGTATTCGGACGCGGCGAGTACTTGAACGCAAAGATCGCGTCATACCCTACCTCATCCATCAACGTCGCCGTGTCCTCAAGGTCCGCCTCCGTCTCCCCCGGAAACCCGACGATAATGTCCGATGTCATACTGATCTCGCGTTTGGCCGCCTTGATCCAGCTGATCCGTTCGAGATACCACTCCCGCGTGTACTCCCGGTTCATCGCCTTCAGCACCGCCGTCGACCCACTCTGCACCGGCAGGTGCACATGATCGCAAAGCGTCGGCACCGCGTCAATCGCCTCGACGATCTCCTTGGTAAAGTCCCGCGGATGCGACGTCGTAAACCGAACCCGACGAATCCCCGGCACACTCCCCACCGCCGCCAACAGCTCCGCGAAGCTCATCTTCGCCGAAGGATCGTGGTACGAGTTCACATTCTGCCCAAGCAGTTGAATCTCCGTGAACCCCTGGTCCGCCATCCGCAGCGCCTCGTCCAGCACCGAGTTCGCCGCCCGCGACCGCTCTTTCCCCCGCGTGTAGGGCACGACGCAATACGCGCAGAACTTGTCGCACCCCTCAATAATCGTGATGTACCCGCGATGCGGATTGGTCCGCGCCACAAATTCCGTCTCGAACGTCTCATCTGTCTGCCGGTCGTCGAGCCCCGTAATCCGCTCTTCCCCCGCCTCCAGCCGCGCCAGCATCCCCGGCAGATTCCGGTATGACGCCGACCCCGACACCAGCGACACATATGGGGCCCGATCGAAGATCTTCTCGCCCTCCTGCTGCGCCACACACCCCAGCACGGCGAACTTCTTCCCCTCGCCCTGCATCTTCTTGTATTCATTCAGCCGATGAAAGACCTTCTGCTCCGCCTTGTCGCGAATCGAGCAGGTGTTATACAAAATCAGCCCCGCCTCCGCCTCGTCCTGAACCCGTGCATAGCCCTGCTGCTCCAGCGTCCCGATCACCTTTTCGGAGTCGTGCGCATTCATCTGGCAGCCAAAAGTTTCGATGTAAAATGTCTTGCTCACCCCTCCAGTATATGCCCCGCCCCGCCGGGAAGCGCCCACCCCCAAGCATCTCCGCCTCTATCACCACAGGCTCGTCCCCCGAAAGCACTCTCAGCCACCGCCGTCTACTTACCCGCCGGCATTCCATCCACCGACACCACAGCCCTGGTCGATATTACTCCACTGGCTCATCCCCACTTGGCTCCGAGAAGACGTAGCCCAGGTAGTTCACGGTCTTCAGATAGACCGGATGCGCAGGATCGTCTTCCAGCTTGCGTCGCAACTGCAGGATGAACGTCCGCAGATACTCGCGCTCGTCGCCGTACTCCGGGCCCCATACCGTGCTGAGCAGCTTCGAGTGAAGCACAGGGTGCCCGGCATGGCTCATCAGGTAAGCAAGCAGATCGAACTCGGTCGGCGTCAACCGAATCTCGTGGCCACGCTTCTTCAGAAGCCGTCGCGCCGGGATGAGATCGAAGACCCCGATATGAATCACCGGCTCGACGCTCGCCGGCGTTCTCTGTCGCCGCACCGCCGCCCGTATCCTGGCCGTCAGTTCGCCAATCTGGAACGGCTTGGTGATGAAGTCGTCGGCGCCCGCGTCCAGCGCCGCGATCTTGTCCTCCTCGCGGTCCCGCACCGTCACCACGAGGATCGAGATCTGGGGATACTCCTTGCGAACTCGCCTGCAAGCCTCAATCCCACCCATCCCCGGCATATTCAGATCCATCAACACCGCGTCGTACGCCACCATGCGGAGCCGAGTCAACGCCTCCTCCCCGGAAACCGCCTCTCCCACATCGAAACCAAGCGCCGATAACGTGGCAAAGAGCCCCCTGCGAATCGACCGGTCGTCCTCAACTAGCAACACCGTACCTTCATGCTTATCCATTCAAACTCCTTCTGCCTCCCACGAGGCTGAACCGGAAACTCGTCCGTCCGCCCTCGCTGCCCGCCGAGATACTTCCCCCATGGGCCTCCGCGATCTTCTTCGCGATCGAAAGCCCAAGCCCTGTGCCACTCGGCCCATGAGCCGAATTGGTTCCGCGGTAATAGCGATCGAAGATCCGGCTACGATCCTCGGGGAGAATCGAGCCTCCCCGGTTGCTTACGACGACCGTCGTGCCGGCTTCATCCTGGTGCAGGGCCACCCTGATCTCGCTGCCCACCTCTGAGTACTTCGCGGCATTGTCGAGCAGCTGAGACAGCGCAATGGTGAGGAGCTGCTCATCCGCCCTGACATCATCCATCGGTACCGCTTCCTCGACCACGATCCGCGCCCGAATGGCATCCTCCTGCTCCCGAACGATCCCGTCGACAACGCCCCGGAGCGAGACCATCGACGAACGCAGCCGAATCTCCCGGGCGTCCAGCGCCGCTGTTTGCAGCAACCGCGTCGTGAGCCTCGCGAGCATCGAAACTTCCTGGTCGATCATCTCGACGAGCTCCTTCTGTGTCTCTTCGAGACCCCCAATCGCCAGCAGTCCGGAGCTTGCCGTCTGAATCGCCGTCAGGGGCGTCTTGAAGCCATGCGCAAGCGCATCGAGCACCGCCGTCCTCAGTTGTTCGGTGTTCCGAGCGGCCTCGGCCCGGTTCTCTTTCTGAACCGATCGCGTCCTCTCAACCGCCACGGCAATCAAAGACGCTGCTGCATCCGCGAGCGAAAGATCGACCACCCAGCCTTCGAGCACCATCGCCCCAATTGCGGTCGTCCCCAGGCGCAACATCCTGTGAGACCACCGACCCTCGACGTTGTCGCGATTGATTCCTTCGGCATAAGC
Source organism: bacterium (assembly GCA_026225095.1). GTDB lineage: Bacteria > Acidobacteriota > Terriglobia > Terriglobales > Acidobacteriaceae > Edaphobacter. Next base: position 772 of record JAMFSC010000278.1, on the reverse strand, counting down.
GATGTACGCGGCATTTCGCCTCGGAACCTGCTCCAAGTCGGCGATCCCATTCTGTGTCACCCAGATCTCGACCGACTCAACGGCAAAGAACTCCCGCATGAGCCCTGCGAGCTGTTCGAGCGAGGCGTGACGGCTATCGATGAGCAGGATCGCGTTACTGAGTTGATAGAGCTTGGCGATGGCCTGCCGCTGCGCCTCCTGCTCCTCGGCATGCACCCTCACCTTCCAAGAAAGACGTCCAACCAGAAGAGCCGTCGCCTCAAACGTCGCCAGGGCAACCCAATTCTCGCGGCTGTGCACCGAGAACTTGAACAATGGCGGAGTAAACAGGAAGTCCAGGCAGCCCACTGCGGTGAGTGAGATCGCAGTCGCCTGCACGATGCCCCAACGAATCGCGACCGCAACGGTCATCAGCAGCAGGATCGAGATGGCCGAAGCAAGGTTGAGATGCAGCAGGAAGGCGGAGATCGCCACCCCGATCGTGGCCATACCCCCCAAAGCGATCTGCACCGCCGCCCCCACCGACGGCTTCGATATCTGTTTCCAGGGCGCGTACTCGGGATCAGACAAAAGAAGAGCCATCTTCCCCATACTATCCAACCGCCCTTGATGCCTTCCAGATGCGGTGGGCGAGAAACCTACTCAGGAGCCTCGACGCGCCCGCCATGCTTCAAGGTGTAGATCTTGCCACGGTAATAGAAGCGATCGCCACCGTAGCTGCCTACCCACAACACGCTTCCAAGCAGATCACGCAGTGGGTAGATCGACATTC
>JAMFSC010000044.1 GCA_026225095.1 bacterium | reverse complement strand
TTGGTGGACCTGATCGGGATCGAACCGATGACCTCTTCCATGCCATGGAAGCGCGCTCCCAGCTGCGCCACAGGCCCACTCTTGGGGAAGGACTCTGTCTATTGTCGCGGAGTGGAGGGCATCCGTCAAACTGGCAGGGTTTCCGCAGCGTAGATTGTTGGCCGAATTGGAACAAATTCGAGGTAATGCGGTGTCTAAGAACAGCAGAGTGAGCGAGCACTCGGTCGCCGGCGACGCAGTACCCCCCCTCGTGGATTGTTGGGCCTGGCGCTTGCAGGCGCGTACCGAACGACGTAGTGTAAAGGACACCCGATATGCAGGCGGGCATGGCAGTGAGCAATCTGGCGAGTGCGATCGGAGTCCGGACGGAGGATGCTGCGCTGGTGGCTGAGTTGAAGGCTGGCTCGGAGCAGGCGTTCGGGATGCTGATTGCCCAGTATCATCAGCCGCTTTATACCCTGATCGCGCGGTCGCTGCAGGATCCAGCGGATGCAGCCGACATTACGCAGGAGGTGTTCGTGAAGGTGTTCCGGAGCATCCGGAGCTTCCATGGCGACTCCAGTCTGCGGACATGGCTCTACCGGATCGCGCTGCATGAGGCCTCCAATCAGCGTCGCTGGTGGTCGCGGCACAAGCGGCAGGAGGTCACGATCGACTCGTCGACGGAACCGGACGAGGACGGTCAGAGCCTGTGTTTGTCGGCCACGCTAGCCGATCAGCGGGATTCTCCCTACGATCATGCGGTTCAGGCGCAGATGCGGGAGAGGGTTGAAGCCGCGCTGCGGGAGCTTCCGGAGGCCTACCGGAATGTCGTTGTGCTGCGCGAGATCGAGGGTTTCGCGTATGAGGAGATTGCCGAGATCCTGGACTGCAACCTTGGGACGGTGAAGTCGCGGCTGACGCGCGGACGCTCTGCGCTGAAGATTCTGCTGTCTGCGGACGGAAGTCTGGCAGCGGCGATGACTGCGGGAGGTTCGACGCGATGAGCGGTCTTGCACTGGATCAGAATCAGATTTACCCGGAATATTGCCTCAACATCCGCGAATCGTTTTCGGCTTATCTCGATGGCGCCGTCAGTGGGCATGAGATGCAGACGATTGCGGCCCACCTGGATGGGTGCTCGGCCTGTGGGGAGGAGTTTGAGGGGTGGAAGGCGATGCAGCAGACGCTGGCCTCGCTGAAGAACCCGAAGGCTCCGGAGGATCTTGGATTGCGGCTGCGGCTTGCAATCTCGCGAGAGCAGGCGGCCCGGCAGTCGAACTGGCGGGACGGGGTCTCCCTATTCTGGGAGAATACGTTGCGTCCGCTTTCGGTCCAGCTTTCGGCTGGCGTAGCCTGTGCGGTCACCCTGATGGCGGTGATTGCGCTTCTGCTGGGCGTGGTGCCTCCGCCCAATGCGGTGCTCGCGAACGATGAGCCACTGGGAGCGATCACGGCTCCTCACTACCTATACTCGGCGGTGAGTCCACGGCCGATTGTGCTCTCGGGCAAGGACGGCAGCTCCGGGAACACCATCGTGGTCGAGGCGTTGGTGAACAGCCAGGGGCGCGTGTACGACTACAACATGCTGACGCCGCCGGATGGACCGGAGGCTGGGACGATTCAGTCTCAGATCGTGGATCAATTGCTGCTCTCGGTGTTCAAACCGGCGAGCGTCTTCGGGGTTCCGGTCAAAGGTCGCGTGGTACTGACCTTTGCGGGTATATCAGTCCAGGGATAGGGTACCCCTCGTCTTGCCCAGAACTGGTTGCCCGCGCATGGGGTAGAACGTGGTACTTTGTATGGAAAAACTGGACAGATGTCACGCACCGGGCGTGGTGGGAGGCGCGGCTGGAGCGGGTTTTCGCGTTCTGACGCCAGGTTTTCGGAGATGATGGGTTTGGCCATTGACGTGCATAGTGCTCCGACCCACTTAAGCTCGTCCGTGCGCTGCGCCGAAGGCGTGTGGGGTCTGGTGGAATGAGTGGGTCAGGGGTGGGGTGGCTGCCGTAGAATGATTCGGTGCGTCGAACAGATGTGTCCGCATTTTGTTGAAGATTGGCCTATGACCCCCTTGTCCTGCCCTATGACACACGTCCCCCGTTCGTTCTCCCGTTCGCTTCGTCTCGGCTTTGTGCCCTCCCGCCTTCGTGTCTTGTGTCTTGGCGTCGTGGGTTTGCTTGGTCTTTCGCTGGCGGCTTCCGCCATGGGACAGCAGAATCCTTCGACACCGGGTGCGACGGGGCAGAGCGGCTCCAGTCCAGGCGGCGCGGTGCAGAACCCGGCTTCTTCGAGTTCGAGCGGGGAACCTGCGCCGATCCAGGAGAGCGTGTCGCATGCGCGGATTGCGCAGCCGGAGGCGGGTGGGTCGGCGATTACGCTGGAGACGAGTGAACCTCTCTTCGATATCGGGGTGGCGCTGAATGCCTGCGGGTATGACGCGGACCTGGCGAACTCGAACCCGGTGCGAGCCGTCATCCGGGACGAGGTGAACGAGGAGTTGCGGGGCTCGGCCGCGGCGCGGGATGCGCGGGATGGGGTGTGCGGGTATCTGCGGGATCATCAGCAGCCGGATAAGGGGCTGGACCTGGCGCAGTATGTGTCGCTGGCGCTGTATACGACTCCGCCGCCGGCGCTTGAGCCATCGGTGAGCGAGACGGATCTTCCGGCAGATGCGGCGCAGGTAGACCAGATTCTGCCTCTGCTGCGGAAGTTCAACGAGGACGCTCATCTGCATGCGATCTGGATCCATCATCGGCCGGAGTACCAGGCGCTGATGGATGGGGTACACCAGCCGCTGACGAAGATGGTGCTGTCTTCGAATATCTACCTGAAGCTCCCGGTTTCGAGCTATGACGGGCGCCGGTTCCTGGTGCTGCTGGAGCCGATGCTGGCCCCGGCGGTCACCAACGCGCGGTTGTACGCGAACGATTACATCGCGGTGGCGAGCCCGAATGCGGCAGGCACGATCCACATGGACGAGGTGCGGCATGTGTACCTGCAGTACACGATTGAGCCGCTGATCTATGCGCGGGCCGCGGCCATGAACCGTTTGGAGCCTCTGCTGAAGCCGTTGAGCGCGGCTCCGATCGACTTTATCTACAGGTCGGATATCACGGCCCTGATCACGGAGTGCCTGATCCGGGCGGTGGAGGCGCGGAACATGGTCTTCGATTTTCCCAAGCCGGTGAAGCCCGCGGCGATTACTCAGCGGACGGACGGATTCAAGTTCGACGCAGAGGTGGCCACGTACGAGAGGAAGGCGGAGACGCAGCGACGGCAGCTGGTGGACCGGGATATGCACGAGGGGTGGGCGCTGACGGCTTATTTCTACGATCAGATGGTTCTGCTCGAGCATGACTCCGAGAGCCTGAAGGAGGCGATCGGGCAGATGGTGTACGGGATGGATGTGGACCGGCAGAAGAAGCAGGAGTCGCAGATTGTGTTTGTCGCGGATACGCGTGCGACGATTCACCGGGCTCCGGCTCCGATCACCGGCGTTCGACTGGCGGAGCTGAAGCTGATGAAGGGCGAGCTGGACGATGCGGAGGAGATCGCACAGAAGACTCTGGACGACCCCAAGGGGGACCATGCCGAGGCGCACTATGTGCTTGGGCAGGTGAGCGTGATGCAGCGCTTCCCGACCGAGGCGACGGAGCACTTTGAGGCGGCGATCAAGGAATCGAAGAACCCGCGGACGCTGGCGTGGTCGCATATCTATCTTGGGCGTCTGTACGACGTGCAGGCGGAGCCTGAGCACCGGAAGAAGGCGTTGGAGGAGTACAAGGCGGCGCTGGCGGTGCGGGATAGTGCGCCGGATACGAAGATTGCGGCGGAGAAGGGACTGAAGGCTCCGTTTGCGACTCCGAAGCGGGCTCGGCCGACCGAGGAAGACGATGACAAGGCTCCGTTCGATCCGACGGGGAAGGCGGAGAAGGAGGCTTATAAGCCGAGCGCGCCTGGCATTCCTCCGCGGTAGATTGTTGTTTGTCGAACGCCGGCGGAAGAGCAAGGACGGAAGCCAACGGCCAAGGAAACGCGGATTGCATTCGGGAATGACAGATAGAAATGCGGGAGCGGACGCTGCTCACGGTCTCGGCGCATCCGATGATGGGAATGAGGACGGCGGTAAGCAAGATGATGCAGGCCACAATGGAGCGACGGTCGCGACGCGGAGGCGGAGGTTCGGGGGCGAAGCTCGGCGTGGCGACGAGTGTGGGCTCAGGTGACCTTGAGGCGGTGTTTGGGCATGTGTTTGAGCTTCCCGAGTTGCTGGTACGGGCGCTGACGCATCGGTCGCTCTCGTCGGAAACGGCTCCCGAGATGCTGACGGACCCCTCCGCCGACAATGAACAGCTGGAGTTTCTGGGAGATGCAGTGCTGGGCGCCGTGGTGGCGGAGGCCTTGTTTCGGAGATTTCCGGCTTCGCGGGAGGGTGAGTTGACGCGGCTGCGAGCTTCGATCGTGAGCCGGAAGAATCTGGGAGAGGTAGCCGGTCGGATGGGGCTGGGGCGCTTTCTGCGGCTTGGCAAGGGCGAGGAGAACAGCGGGGGACGGGAGAAGCCGGCGATCCTGGCGAATGCGATTGAGGCGGTGATTGCGGCGCTCTATCTGGATGGAGGGATGGAGGCGGCGCGGAGGTTTATCGACCGGTATGTGATCGATCCGGCGCTGCCTGTGCTGGATGCGGCGATCGACCTGCAGGGGAATCATACGTTCAGCGGCGCGGTGGGGGATCATAAATCGGCGTTGCAGGAGCATCTGCAGGCGGCTGGGCGGGGTGCTCCGCAATACGTTCTGACGGCGGAGATGGGTCCGGACCATCGGAGGCGGTTTCGTGTGGAGGTCCGGGTGGCGGCGCCGGTGGAGGGTGATCCGGAGCGGACACTGGCGCTGGGGGAGGCGGAGGGCCAGACCAAGAAGCAGGCGCAGCAGGCAGCGGCGCAGATTGCGCTGGCAGGGATTTCGGAGGGCATGGCGCGGAAGGGAGGCGAGGATGGAGAACGAGTCTGATGGGATAGGACGGCCGGGCTCGCCCACCGAGGCTGGGGGGCTCCAGGCGGTGGAGGATGGGCTGCTGCAGGCGGTACAGTCGATGCTGGTGCTGACTTCGGTGGCCTTGTTCCTGATTGCCTTTACATTTCAGCCGTTTCGGATTCCTTCGGCGTCCATGGAGCCGACGCTGCTGGTGGGTGACTTCCTGCTGGTGGATAAGCAGGTGGCGAGCGAGACGGGCGATGGATTGATGCCGCCGCCCTCGCTGGGCAGGGGGGATGTGATCGTGTTTCACGATCCGGTCGACCCTGCGATGCACCTGGTGAAACGGATTGTAGCGCTGCCGGGGGATCGGGTTCGGCTGCGGGCTGGACATGTGGTGCTGAATGGGAGGCTGATCGACGAGCCGTATGCGGTGTATCGGGGGGATCAACCGGATGTGTACCGGGACAACTTTCCGAATGTGAGATCGCCGGACCCGGCGGTGGATGCGCGCTGGTGGATGCGCCTGCGAACGCTGGTGGATCGAGGGGACCTGGTGGTCCCGGCGGACAGTTTTTTCGTGCTGGGGGATAACCGCAACGACAGCTCGGATAGCCGATATTGGGGGCTGGTGCCGAGGGGAGCGATCGTGGGGCGGCCGTTCCTGATCTATCTGTCGCTGCGCCTGCGGGATAACGATCCGGCGAGCGAGGCGGGGCCGGGGGATTGGGCTTCGGCGAGGACGTCCGCGCGGGTCAGGGTGAGCGCGGCGGCGCGGCTTCCGGATGAACGATCGGTGTTCGACTTCGCGCGCTGGGACCGAACGCTTACCGTGGTGCGGTAGGGGCGCGGTACACTGTGATATCGAAGCCCCATGGAGAAGAACTTGACCACCAAGACGACAAACCCCGGGACGGACGAGAGCGTGGAGCGGACCGCCCAGGCCGAGAAGAAGGCTGAAGCCGAGACTCCGTTGGAGGCGCTGGCCTCGATCTCGAGCGTGCTGGCGATCGGGCTGTTCGTGATGGCGTTCATCTTTCAGAACTTCGAGATTCCATCGGCGTCGATGGAGAAGACACTGCTGATCGGGGACCATGTGGTGGTGGACCGGGTAACCTTTGCCCCGGAGACGAAGTGGGCTCCGTTTGTGCACTATCGGGATATTCGGCGGGGGGACGTCATTGTGTTCTTCAAGCCGAATCCGGAGACGCCGGACCTGTTTCTGGTGAAGCGAGCAATCGGGGTTCCGGGAGATCGGATCCACCTGCGGAATGGGATCGTTTACCTGAACGGGGTGGCCCAGAATGAGCCGCAGACCTCGAAGCCCGGGGATGATGGCGATGCGTATAACGCGTATCGGGATGATTTTCCGAGTTTGAAGCCGGGGCCGTATGACCTTGTGACGGCGCTTTGGGCGGAGGATCTGCCAAATCACGTTGTGGGCGATGACCTGGTGGTTCCTCCCGGGAAGGTGTTCGCGATGGGGGATAACCGTACCCAGAGCCTGGATGGACGGTTCTGGGGCTTTGTGCCGCGGGAGAATATCGTGGGGCGTCCGCTGTTGGTGTACTGGTCGTTCCAGACGCCGGCGGACCAGATCAACAAGCAGTCGGCCGGGGAACGGATTGCGTTTATCGGTCATGTGCTGCTGCATATCTTCGACGAGACGCGCTGGAAACGAACGCTGCATCGGGTTCAGTAGCCCGAGAGCGGCGGAAAGCTCGGATGAGGCCTGGATTTTAGACGGGCTCGCCGAGAAACAAGGATAGTGATGACGCCCGGCCAGACCCAACTCGATGAGACCGCTGTCGACCTTCGAGCGCCGTTCTTTCGGCGGATCTGGATTCTGCTGACAGTGTTCACGGCGCTTCTGCTGATGGCGTTTCTGCCTCCGCTGATCAATGTGAACCAGTACCAGAAGCGGATCACGACGAGCATCTCGGAGAGCCTTGGGCGGCCGGTTCACCTGGACCATATCAACCTGACGATTCTGCCGATTCCGGGGTTTACGCTCGAGAACTTTGTGGTCAGCGAGGACCCCGCGTTCGGTGCGGAGCCCACGATTCGGGCGAATACGGTACATGCGACGCTTCGGGTGAGCAGCCTGTGGCGGCGGCGGGTCGAGTTTTCGAAGATCAGCCTGACCGAGCCGTCGATCAACCTGGTCCATACGGCAGCGGGCAAGTGGAACGTCGACTCGATCCTGCTGCAGGCGGCGCGCCTGGAGGCGGCACCGACAGAGCAACGGTCGGCGGGGGGGGCTCCACGGTTTCCGTATATCGAGGCGACGGGGGCTCGGCTGAATCTGAAGCAGGATGACGTCAAGACACCGTTCGCGTTGACGGATGCGGACTTCGCCCTGTGGCTGCCGGACCCGCAGACGTGGCACCTGCGCATCGCGGGGAAGCCCACGCGGACGGACGTGCCGGTGGGGTCGACGGGGCTGCTGCGGGTGGACGGAACGCTTGGGCGCGCGGCGACGTTTGAGCAGATTCCGATCGACCTGCATGGAGAGTGGCGGGCGGTTCCGCTGGGTGAGATGAGCCGGATTGTGCTTGGGCGGGACGCCGGCTGGCGCGGAGATATGGCGCTGAGCGTCTCCACGCAGGGGACGGTGGGGCGGAACCGGATGCAGGCGCGGGTGCGACTGGACGGATGGCGGCGGGCGGATTTTGTGCCGGTGCATCCGCTCTCGTTCGAGACCGCGTGCGCGGTGACGGTGACGAACGCGTTTCATTCGCTCGCGGCGGTCGAGTGCAGTCTGCCCCCGGATGCGGCGAAGGAAGATGCGGGGCTGCGACTTTCGGGATCACTGGGTGATATACGCCAGCGTGGGCCGGCAGTGCTCGAAGCGAATGTCACACCGACCCCGATAGGAAATCTGGCGGCGTTATTGCAGACAGTAAGCGCACGGATTCCCGAGCGGCTGACGCTGGGCGGAATGCTGAGCGGAAGCATACGCTATGGGCCGACCGGGGAGAATACGGGCTTCGCAGGCAACCTGCTGGTTAAGGGTGGCACTATTAAGGCGGGTCCCGACGAGAAGAACCCGATTGTGCTGGGGGACCTGATCTTCCGGCAGGCGGCGGAGGCTCCTGTGACAGCCGCAGTCGGGCGGCGGAGGGCCGGGAGCAGGCCTGCGGACGATCGTGCAATTCATCCGGTAGCCCGGCCCGATGAGGTCGGGACGGTGGTTCTGTCGCCGGCTACGATCGCGCTCGGCGGAAGGGAACCGGCAGTGATCGAGGGACGTTTCGACCTGCATGGGTACACACTGCACCTGTCGGGAGCGGCAACGATGGAGCGGCTGACAGCTCTTTCCGCTGCTCTGCCTCAGTTCGGTGACGGTTTGCGAGAGGCGCTGCCGCAGCCGGCAGGAGCTGGACCCATGCGGCTGGACATGACGGCGATGCGAGGTTGGGGCGGGCCGCAGACCTGGCGGGAAGTCACGGTACGGGTTCCGGCGCCGGCTCGGAACGGACGACGGGGACGATAAGAACCTCTCCTTCCGGACTACCTCCCTTTGGTCGGCCTGGATTCCGCCCGCAACAGTTAGAGCGGATTACCTGTGGGTATAGAGTTGGGTGCCCCACCTTCGCGACACGTCTCATCGTCGCTAAGGTGGGCCGGAGCGCCACGGCATCCAACGTACAACCCTACACCTTCAGCGAATCTGTTCCAGGGGTCGACGCATTTGTCTGTTCTACGTCGTCATCCTCAACGAAGTGAAGGACCCCCGCAGTCGCCAGACTGGCCGATAATCGAAACCGAAACATACCACTTTCGTAAATCGCGTCTCTGTCCAGTTTTTCCACGCAACGGCCCACGTTCTGCCCATCGAAAGTCTCTGGAGAAACATTAGCAATTCAGCGACCGTATCCCATAACCCCTTTAGAAAACCACGATTACAGCGATGCATCCAAAATGAGGCAAAACAGACCACTTGATGAGAAGAATTCCGCTCAGTGGTCCTACCTCTCGTCCCGTTCACAAGCGAGTCTAGCGGGGTTCAATGGTGAGTTGGCGGGTGTGGGTGCCGGTGCGCTGCTCCGGGACGGTGCCATCGTTGACTGTGACAAGCTCGGGCGTCTTTTCGAAGAGAATGCGGGTGGAAGCACTGGAGCGACCGGGGATGCGAAGCTTTTCGGTCGCGGCGAGTGTCCCGGACTGGACCGTGACGGGCACCTCGGCGACGGCGTCTCCAACGTTTCGAACCTCCACGGCAACCAGCCACCCGGTGCTCTTGCCACCTTTAGATGGGAGCTCGCGCGGAGTGACCTGGACGATGGAGAGATCGGGAAGTCCCTTATCGGCGCGGACCCAATCGTCAAAAAACCACGCAAGGCTTGAACCTGTCTTGCGTTCAAGGGCGCGCTGGAGGCGGGTGGTATCATCCTCGACCTTGGATCCCGGCGCTGGACCGCGTTGCTCGCGGCCCTCGCGAACGAAGGTTTGCAAGGCCTGCTTGAGGGTGTCATCGCCGACGATGGATCGGAGCATCCACCAGACGGCGGCAGCCTTGGTGCGGAAGTAGATCTCGTCGCGGGGCTGGAGGAGGCTCTGGCCGATGGAGAGCGTGGTGGTTGAGTCGGTGATAGCGGGCTCGGCCATGGCGAGCGGCACGGCCTCGCGTTGCAGCTCGTGCACTGCTGCCTCGCGGCCTGCGGTGCGCTCGAGCCAGAGGAGAACCATCCACTGGGCGAGGCCGTCCTCGATCCAGGGCTCAGCAGAGCGGACCCAGGCGTGGGTGAGGGCTTCGGCGAGGGCAGGGGCAAGGTCCGTGGGCTTCTGGGGTCCGATCGGCCCGACAAGGAGCGCTCCGTCCTGAAAGGTCTGGCCAGGGTGGTCAAGAATGCGGAGGGGCTGCACCGGACCCGCACCGCCAAACCACTCGGATAAAAGGGGTTGAGCCTGTTTGGCGGCGGCTTCGTAGTTTGCCGCGGTGGTCTCTGAGACGATGGAGAGGAGACCGTCTTCCGAGGTTACGTCGGGGCGATCGGTGAGGAAGAGACTAGGGGCGCGGAAGCCGAGGAACTGGGGGGCAAACTCGGCGGTGGCGATGCCGGGCGCTTCGGCGACGGGAACGTCCTGGTTTTCACTGACAGCGGTGAGCCGTTCGAATCGTCCGCAGAAGAAGGCGGAGTGCGGGGCTTCGCCGAGGTATTCGACCGCCAGCCGGAGCCCGATGGTCGTCTGGCGCGAGCGGGAGCGGGCACGGCCGACGGCGGCGAAGAACTTTGCTCCATCGCCAAGGTAAACGGGGGCGGCGGCGACCGGGTACCAGAGGACCTCGCCGAAGCCGCGGAGCGAGGTGGTCTCCTTGCCGATGGAGTCCCACTCGGTGAACTCGGCCTGGTCGGCGGGGACGCCGATGCGGTCGAGACGTCCGGAGCTGTGGGAGATGGAGCCGGAGTAGACGACGGCGAGATCGTAGCTTGCTCCTGGGGCAAGGGGTTTGGGGAGCGCGATGACCGCCTCGGAGGCGAGGCCGGTGTGATCGGCGTCGGTCTCGACGGCGTGTTCGACGAGCAGGAGGGAGGTCCGACCAGTTTCGGTGGCTCCGGAGACGGACTCCCAGTGAAGCGTAGAGGAGATCTGGAGCACAAGACGGGAGAGCGGGTCAGGGCCGTCGTTGCGAACGGTCATCCGGACCCGGGCGGCGAGGCCGGCGCGGGGGGGGATGAGGTGCACATCGAGATCGTAGGAAGTGATGGTGGGGGCTTCGCGCTCGGCATCGGTGACCTCCGGGGAGATCGCCACGGAAGCGGCAGGCCGGGTGGGGGTTTGCGGATTCTCAGTTCCCTGCTCCGATTCGAGGTGGCGGGAGAAGAGGACGGTGCCGTGGACGGGCTCCTGTTCGGGCTCGGCGGAGGGCGGAGCGGGCGGAGCCGGCTGCTGCTGGGGGGGCTGCGCGGGGAGTTTCGGCGGAAGGCAGAGCGCGCTTCCGAGCGTCCAGAATATCCAGAGACCAAAAACTTTCTTCAAGAACCAAGACCTTTCAGCTTCTTCGGCGTGGCGGCTGCCCGGGGTGCGGGGGGCTCGCGACGCTGGCGAACCGCCTCGTACATGACCACTGCGCCCGCGACCGACACGTTAAGAGACGAAACCATGCCCGCCATGGGTATCCGCAGGAGGTGATCGCAGGTCCTTTTGACGAGATCGTGGAGTCCGGCGCCCTCGCGGCCGAGGACGAGGACGCAGTCGGTACGGAAGTCGAAGTCCATATAGTCGGGGGTTCCGCGCTCGTCGAGGCCAATGACCCAGACATTATTCTTCTTCAGGACCTCGAGGGCGCGGACGAGGTTGGTGACGCGCGCGATGCGGATGTGCTCGGAGGCTCCGGCAGAGGTCTTCGCGACGGTTCCAGTGATGGGGGCGGAGCGGCGCTCAGGGAGGATGACGCCTGTAACACCGATGGCGTCGGCCGTGCGGAGGAGCGCGCCGAGGTTATGGGGATCCTCGATGCCGTCGCAGGCGAGGAAGAACCGGTTTCCGGGACGGCCATCGACCTCGGGGACAGGGGCGCGGAGGAGATCTTCGACCGAGAGGAGGGCACGCTCGCGGACGATGGCGAGGACGCCCTGGTGCTGATCGGTGCGGGCGATCTTGGTAAGCTGCTCGCGAGACTCCGTGGAGACGGTGATTCCAGCGGTGCGACAGAGGGCGATGAGGCGCTCGAGGCGCTCATCCTTGCGCTCGCGGGAGACGACGACGGATTCGAGCGCGCGCGATCCGGAGCGGATGGCCTCTTCGACCGGATGCAGACCGTACAAAACTTCCATCAGACCAGTTTACTGCTTGCCTGCGAGGGAGAGGGCTCCGGTGAGCTGCCAGGCTGCGGGGTGTGAAGTGGCCGGTCCTGAAATCGGTGCTTTGCGCCCGACGTGTGCGGGCGTATATTGCTGGCAGCCGCTGCCACGCCCGGCCGACGGTGTGAATCGACTAAAATATTGAGAGACTTTCTTTTGGCGGAGCCCGTCAGATTACTGTGCAAGCCTCGTCCATGACCCTATCTTCGGTGCAGATGGCAGCGCAAGTTGCCGAGACACAGCGTGAAAATGCTGTGATCGCCCGTGGATTGAAGCGTCAGGACCCGGAGTTGCTGGACCGGTTGATCGAGCTCTATCAGCATCGTTTGCTGCGCTATCTCATCTTTCTGACGGGAAAGCGTGAGGTTGCCGAAGACCTCTTCCAGGAGACATGGATGAGGGTCCTGGTGCGGGGCGGGCAGTACGACGGCCGGGCGCGCTTCGATACATGGCTGTTTACGATCGCGCGGAACCTGGTGATCGACCTCTCGCGGAAGCGGACGATGTCGTCGCTCGATGAGATGAGCGAGGGTGGGGAAGACGAGCGGCCGTTTGAGATTGTGATGGAAGGACCGTCACCGCTGGAGCAGTTTCAGGCGCGGGAGAACTCCGCGGAGCTGGCCCAGGTGCTGCTTCTGCTGGAGCCGAACTACCGCGAAGTGCTTGTCCTGCGGTTCCATGAGGAGCTTTCGCTTGAGGAGATCGCGGGTGTGACCAAGGCTCCGCTCTCAACTGTCAAGTCCCGTCTTTACAGGGGTTTGGCTGCTCTGAAGCCGCATGTGGAGCGGATTCGCAGCTTCCGTCCGGTGCGGGAGGGAGCGCGATGAGCACGTCGCCGATCAGCCCACGTCTCGTGGCCGGTCCTCCGGATCAGAACGCTCGGAAGGTGCCGGCACGCGGCTCCGCGATCAATCGCACGCATCGCGTGGTGCGGGCTCAGGCGCGGATCCTACAGGACCGAAGAAGACGTAATTTGTCGCTGCTGGTTCCGGTGCTGGTTGCTTCGTCTCTGGTGATCGTACTGATCACGGCCTTCTGGTTAATGTTTGACGAGTATGAACTTTCGACCTCGGATATTCGGTTTCACCTGCCGCTTATCTTGATTTGGTTTCTGCCGGTGACGGGTGCGCTGCTGATTATCGCGCTGGTGCGCCGTGTGCGTGCCCGGTCCGCCGGGGGGGAGACGCGATGACGTTGCCCTGGAGACGACCTGCTGATTCGCCCATGGAGACGACCGGAGGCGGCGATAGCGAACTGAGCCTGATTCCGCGATGGGCGATCCTGCTGGCCATCGTTGTCTTCGCCGCGACTCAGTATCTGTTTCACGAGGTGCTGCCGCATGGCCGGCATGAGATGCTGCCCATGCGCATCATCATGGGGTACTCGTCGGGGACCGCATTCGCGAGCTATGTGCTGCTGGTCGGGTATGTCAGCCGGGACGTCAGGCGGCGAAAGATGTCGGCCGGACTCTGGATGCTGCTGGTGATCCTGATGCCTGGCGGGATCGGCGCGGTGGTGTACTTCCTGCTGCGTCAGCCGGTGTTGTCGCGCTGCCCAAACTGTACGACGGAGTTGGCGGCGGACTTCCACTTCTGCCCGCAGTGCCAGTTCCAGATGGCTCCGGCTTGCGGACAGTGCTTCCGCAGCGTTCAGATCACAGACGTATACTGTGTTCAGTGCGGGCATGATCTGGCGCAGGACCAGACGCCGGCAAGGCTTCGCGCGTATCGTGACTAGCTCCCCCAAGATTCCACTCCGCACCGTAATCATCGACGACGAGCCCCTGGCGCGGCAGGAACTGGCCTATTTGCTGGAGTCGGCCAGCGGCATCGAATTGTTGGCGCAGGGGAGTAACGGCATCGAAGCGGTTGAGCTGATCCGGACACTGAAGCCCGATCTTGTCTTTCTGGACGTCCAGATGCCGGGGCTGGATGGGTTTGCGGTGCTGAAAAAGCTGCTCGAGAAGAGGACCCGGCTGCCGCAGGTGGTATTTGCGACGGCGTACGACCAGTATGCGGTGCGCGCCTTCGAGGTGAATGCGGTCGACTATCTGCTGAAGCCTTTCGACCGAAATCGCGTGCTGCAGACGATTGAGAAGGCCCGGGGGCGGATGACGGCCGCCGCCACCGCGTCTGCGCCGACTGCGGGTGGAATCGACACGCAGGCGGGGGCGAAGCTGGATGCGCTGCTGAGGCTGGTGGAGGAGCAGGCCCAGGCTCAGGCCCAGACTCAGGCTCTCCATGCGGCGCAGCGGCCTCGCAGCAAGGTGATCGTGCGGGCGCAAAATCGGCTCTTGCTCGTCGATCAGCGCGAGATCTGTTTTGCTTCGATCGAAGATGGTGCGATCAGCGTGGTCACCTCCGGGGTGGAGGGGCAATCGAACTGCCGTACACTCGAAGAGCTGATGGACCAGCTAGATCCGGCGGCCTTCTGGCGGGCGCACCGATCGTTCGTCGTGAATATTCAGCATATCCGCGAGGTGGTCCCGTGGTTCAAGTCGACCTACCAGCTCCGTATGGACGACGCCAAGAAGACGGAGATTCCCGTCAGCCGGGCTCAGACCAGGCGTCTGCGGGAGCTGTTCAACCTCTGAGCATCCGCTTCTGCGCTAGTTCTGAGGCGGTGGGGCTGATGTGGACGACGTGGGGAGCGGCGTATCCGCAGGGACGGGGGTTCCGGCCAGAGGTGGTTGCGCGCCGGGTGGCGGCGGGGGCGGCGAGACGGGCTCGGCGACCACAGGTTCCGGGCGGTACTTTACTTTCTTCTCATGATGGCGGCCGTACTGGTTGAAGTCGAGGTGGTAGACGATCCCGAGGCTGATGGGTTTGGGGTAGATGGATCCAGTGGCTACCGGCGTCGTCCAGCGCTCGAACTGGATGTCGGCCTTGGCGTCGAAGTGCTGTGTGATGCGGAAGTCGACTCCGCCGCCACCCACGAAGACGTTCGTGGTAGTGCGGTCGTAGCGAAAGCTTAATTTGGGCACGATGAAGCCGTTGACATAGTCGATCTGCCCACGTCCGAAGAGGCCGTCGAGGTAGGGATTGAAGCGCCCGTAGGTCTTCATGATGCGTAGCCCGATGAGGCCGCTGGTCTGCCCGTCCACAAGCCCCTTATCGAATGGCTTGGTCCCGCGCAGTTCCAGTGCAGGCCGAAACCCGTAGAACCGTCGAAAGGCGAGATCGATGCCCGCGGTGATGCTGGCGTTGCGACCCTGCGGCAGAGTTGGATTACCTGCCGCGTCAAGAGGATGGAGTCCGGTGTAGGTCCCAGTTCCTGCGCCGAAGACCGAAAGTTCGAGCCCCTGGGTCGCCGTCGGTACACTCTGAGCCGAACCTCTTCCACTGCACGCGACCCCCACAGCCAGGGTGCAGAGCCCAACCAGCAATCTCTTCGTCATCGAAACCCTTTCTCACTTTGGTCAGACGCTTCCGGGGAGGTTCCGGTTACGCGGATCGCCATGTCCAGCCTTCAGCCTATTCGACTGTAACCGACTTGGCCAGATTGCGTGGCTGGTCCACATCGCATCCGCGCCGGACGGCGATGTGGTAAGCGAGCAGTTGCAGAGGCACCACCTCGAGGATCGGAAGCAGAAGTTCCGGGGCCTGGGGGATGTGGATCGTGTGCTCCACCAGCCCGCGGATGCCCTCGTCGCCTTCGATGGCGATGGCGATGACCCGGCCTGAACGCGCCGTCACCTCCTGGATGTTCGAGAGCGTCTTCTCGTACTTCAGCACCGACGAAGGATCGTGGGGATCCTTTGTGGCGATGCACACCACCGGGAGCGTCTCGTCGATGAGCGCGTTGGGCCCATGCTTCATCTCGCCCGCGGGGTATCCCTCGGCGTGGATGTAGCTGATCTCCTTGAGCTTCAGTGCGCCTTCGAGGGCGATGGGATAGTGGATTCCGCGGCCCAGGAAGAGAAAGTCGCGGGCGGTCGAGAACGATTTCGCAAGCTGGTAGCACTGGTCGTCGACGGACCGGAGGATCTCCTCCACCTTTCCGGGGATCTTCGAAAGTTCGTCCACCAGTTCCTTCGCGTACTCCTCGGTCACGGTTCCCCGCACCTGCGCCAGGTAGAGGGCGAAGAGGAAGAGAGCGGTGAGTTGGGCGGTAAAGGCCTTGCTCGATGCCACCCCGATCTCCGGGCCGGCGTTGGTGGAGATGGTTCCCTGCGCCTCGCGGGTAACGGCGGCGCCGACAACGTTGCAGATGGCAAGCGTCTTCGAACCCTTGGCGATCAGTTCCCGCTGCGCCGCGATGGTGTCAGCGGTCTCCCCCGACTGCGTGATCAGCAGGCCGATCGCGTGAGGGTCGGAGATGGGGTCGCGGTAGCGGTATTCACTGGCGTAATCGACGTCGACCGGCATCCGGGCGAGGCGCTCGATCATGAACTTGCCGGCGAGACCGGCGTGCCAACTGGTGCCGCAGGCTGCGATGGTGATCTGCGACGCACTGCGGAACTCGGCTTCGGAGATCTGCATCTCGGCCAGGAAGACCTTTCCGGTCTCGAGCGAGACACGGCCAAGCGTGGTGTCGCGGATGGCCCGGGGCTGCTCGTTGATCTCCTTCAGCATGAAGTGCTTGTAGCCGGCTTTCTCGGCCTGGATGGGGTCCCATGCGATGCGCTGGATCTTGAGGGCGAGCGGCGCGCCATCAAAGTTCGTCAGAGCGACACCTGCCGGGGTCAGCACGGCAACCTCGCCATCCTGCAGGAAGTGGATGTTGCGGGTGTGGTGCAGGATTCCCGGAACGTCGGAGGCGAGAAAATACTCTCCCTCTCCGATGCCGATGACGGCCGGCGGCCCCATGCGTGCTGCCACCAACTTGTTGGGCTCATGCGCGGAGAGAACCCCGATGGCGAAGGCACCGGTGACCCGCTTGACGGCGCGGCGCACCGCCTCTTCAAGCGGCAGGCTGGGCTTGCTCCCGTCGCCCACGACTGCCTCCGCGTCGTTCGCCTCTTCGGTCGATTCATGCTCGAGGGGGGTCAGGCTCTCCATCTCCAACTCGTCCTGGATGAGGTGTGCGATGATCTCCGTATCGGTTTCCGAGACGAACTTGTGACCCTTGGCGATCAGCGCTTGCTTGAGCGAGAGATAGTTCTCGACGATGCCGTTATGCACGACGACCAGGGTGCCGGTACCGTCGCGATGGGGATGCGCGTTCTCTTCCGTGGGCCGGCCATGGGTCGCCCAACGGGTGTGCCCGATGCCGAAGGTGCCTTCGATGGGCCGCTCGGCGATGACCGCTTCGAGGTTCTTGAGTTTGCCCGGGGCACGCCGGAGTTGGAGCGAAGAGCCATCGGGCTGGACCGGGCCACCCGCAACGGCGATTCCAGCGGAGTCATACCCGCGGTACTCCAGGCGACGCAGACCTTCGATGATGATGGGGACGGGAGGTTTCGAACCGATGTATCCGACAATTCCGCACATGTTGCGATTGTAGATGCGAACCACACCTTAGAAGTTTGGCGTGGGGTTACGATCCTTGCCACCCCGCCCATCTTGATCCGCATTCAAAGAGCTTATTGTTTCGAGACGTCCATCACATTGTCGTCCGGATTGCGGTCGATCAGCTTGTTGAAGGGATCGATACCGGCCCGGGTCGGGCGCTCATCGACCACGAACTCAAAGGTCGCTGTGGGGTCTTTGATCCAACGCTTCTCGACATGCAGCGGTTCCTCGTGATCCTTCTTCCCCTTGAAGACGCCGACCTCAATCAGATCGTTCAGCGGCGCCTGCTGCTCGTTCCCTGAGCCATCCGCCTTCAGCTTCTTCGACTCGACCTTGAGCGTGACCTTGAACTTGTGGTCCGGCGTCTCGACATAGGTCGCGCTGGTGGTGTGGTTGTCGTAGAGGGTGATGGTCTCGAACATGTCGGTCACCATGTACTGCAGCTCCGGTGGCGTGACGGCGCGCAGCTCAGCGTTCAGGGCCCGGGTGTCCGGATAGGGCGGTCCGGCGAACTTGTACTTCTCGAGCAGCGTCTTCAACGCCAGGTTCACCTTGTCTTCGCCGATATAGTCCGACAGCCCGTAGAGCGCAAGCGAACCCTTCTGATACCAGACGTACGGCTCGTTATCGACCAGCACAAGCGGCGGCTCGTGGCGCGTCTCCCCTGCCCTGCCGCGCAGGTAGCCATCGAGTTCGTAGCGGAGAAATTTACGCATATTCGCCGCGCCATACCGCTTCTCCATCACCCGCAGGGCAGAATATTCGGCGAAGCTCTCGGACATCATGTTCGAGCCCTTCACCTGGCCGCCGATCAACTGGTGCGCCCACCACTGATGCGCGAGTTCATGGTCTGTAACGAAGTAGGTGAAGTCGATGTCGTCCGGCTTCTCGACGCGCCCGATAAAGCCGATGCCCTCTGAAAACGGGATGGTGTTGGGGAACGATTGAGCGAAGCCGCGGTAACGTGGAAACTCGAGGACGCGGTACTGTGCAAACTGATAGGGGCCATAGTTCTTCGTGAAGTAATCGAGCCCTGCCTTCGACGCGGCGATCATGTCGTCATTGTCGAACTCGTGCCGAGGATCGTGGTAGACCTCGATCTTCACCTGCTGGCCAGCATTGTTCCAGATATCGCGCTTCACATCGTAGCGACCGGAGATATAGGAGAAGAAGTCGAGCACCGTCGTGCTGCCCATGGTGTATTCGAAGAAGCTGCGACCGCTCGCATTCCACTGACGCTGCAGGTAGCCCGGCGACACGGCGATCTGGTCCGCGCTGGTGCTCACCACCGTGTGATAGGTGATCCAGTCGGCGTCCGAGGTGAAGAGGTTGACGTTGCTGTAGTACGGATCGCCGCGCTCCGGAAGTTCCTGGTAGGGTCCGAGCTTCTCCTCGCGGCGGCGCACCGGGTTATCCAGTTCGCTGCCGCGGTTATATCCGATGTAAGGAAAGTATTCGCTGTCGAAGAAGGTTCCGTTGTAGGCAAGCTCCGCCCGCTCGTTGCTGTTGCGGAAACCACGCGAGGTGTAGGACGCCTTGAAGAACAGCTTGATCTCAGCGCCGGGCGCGAGCGGCTGTTCCAGATGATAGATCGCGTAGGTGTGCTTCTTGTCGTTCAGCGTCTGGTGCGACGGCCGGTCGAACGTCACCTCGTCGATCGACTCCTTCGATCCGGTAATGTGAATATCTGAGATCGGAACCGTAGTCTTGTTCCTGAGCACATAGGTTCCAGTCGCGTCGAAGGAGCGCCGCTCCGGATAGATATTGACCGCGGTATCGACTGCGACGATCTTCGGCTGGGGAAGCGTCTGGTACTTCTTGTAGAGGCGTTCGTAGTCTGCCTGCCGGTGACGATTCTCCTGGTCGGTTCGTACCTCGTTCAACATATGCGTGTTGTAAAAGATCCAGGCGCCGCTCCCAAGCGAGATCAGCGCGAACAGGACCGCATAGGGCGCCAGACCCGGTAGCCGCAGACGGGCGTTGCGCAGACGATCACGCCATGGCGCATCGATACCGCGTTGCATCACCGCGATGCCGAAGACCGCCAGCAGGCACGTGAACGCCAGCCAGTAGACGCTGTTCCAAAGCAGCGGCTGTACGAAGGGCCCATACCCGTTCATGTCCGAGTAGGTGTAGTTCGGCGGCGTGTTGTAGAGGTAGAGCACGTCGATCCAACCCCAACGCTGGACGAAGCTTGGGATCAGGAAGACGGCGATGGCGATGGCATGGCCGACAAACTTATTTGTAACCACCGTCTGCACGACCATGCAGAAGAGGGAGAACGTCGCCACAATGACGAACGTAACCAGGTAGAGCTCCTTGAAATATTGCAGGAACTCGAACCGGTAGTAGCCCGCGACGGCCTGGCTGAAGACTCCCGTCAGCATGACGATCGTCAGGACCACAAGCTGGATAATGCACAGCGCGGCGAACTTGCTCATCCAGTCGATCCATCCGGCGAACGGCAAGGCATCGTGAATCAACTCGAAGCTGGTATCGCGTTCGCGCCAGATCAACTCTCCCGCGTAGATCGTAACGATGATGTACAGCAGCAGGATCGAGTTTCCCTCAACCGTCTGCAGCATCAGGTAGGTCACCGGCCAGACGTTCTGTCCGTTGATGCGTCCGGCGAAGTGGCCGTTCAACAGGTTCAGGACGATCATCACCAGGCATAGAGCCCAGAAGAGAAGCTCCGACAGAATGTTCTTCATCCGCACGCGCGTGAGGGAGAGAAACTGTTGCACGCTGGTCGCATGGCCGAAGACCTGCGTGATCTTCGGCAGCACGACATGAAAGGTGGCCCGGGGCGGTCCGGTCATCTCGTCTTTCTCGGCATCGGGCTTCAGCTTGCGGGTGCGGCTCCTGGTCAGGGCCTCGGCCTGCATGGGAAAGCGGAGATAGGTCACAAGCAAGGCGGCGATTCCAACCGCACACCAGATGAGCCGGTTATAGAGAAAGACACCGTGCCATGGCAGGAGCAGGCTGTTGCGCTCGGCGACCGTCCAGTAGCGGGTGACGCCATCGAGCATGATGTTGCCGATGGGATCGAGAACGGACGGCCAGAAGCGGTCGAAGGAGCGGGTCGCCACCACAACGCCGATGTAGACGAGGTAGAGCGCGAACAGGGCGACGCCCTGCAGGTAGACGATCACCAGCTTCCGGGTGAGCGCCGCGACGCAGAAGAAGAGCGATCCAAGGAAGAAGATCTGGATCAGCGGAAACTGGAGGAAGGTCTTCACCAGCATCAGCAGGAGTGCGCCGTTGACCGGCAGAAGACGCGTATGGTCCGCCCATGGCGCGAGCGAGCCGACGAATTCACCGAAGATGAGTCCGCTAAAGACCAGCACCGTGGTGACGAACGATCCGGCCCACCGTCCGCCCAGGTAGGCAAACTTGCCAAGCGGCTTCGTGAAGAGAAGCTGATACGTATTTAGTTGGAAGTCGCGCAGGATCGCCGGGCCGAAGATCCCGGCCATCAGGATCATGCCGAAGAACGAGAAGAGCATCTGCAGCTGCGCCGTCGCGTAGGGACCGTTGAGCAGCACCTTGCCCGGCCCCATCATGAAGTCCTCCGCTGCGACGGCCAGAAAGCCGAGCAGGAAGAAGAGCGCAAAGAACGAGTAAGCCAGCGCGCCTCTTGCGCGAAGCTTCAACTCGAAGAGAAAGAAGTTCAGGAACATACCCATGATCGATTTCCTTGGAAGGCTGCTTCGCTTGGCGAGGCGCAGAGTGGAAGCGAGGATGGAATGCTTACGCCGCGACTGACGGCTTCGGCTGCTTGATGGTCAGGAAGTAGACATCCTCGAGATTCTGCTCGACCGGCACGAACTCCGCGCCGGGGTCCGTCTCAGAGTAGATCCTCACCTCGTGCCGACCGCCGGTCAGTTGCGTCGAGACGACCGTGTGGCCCTCGCCGACCGCGGTCATCTCCGCCTGGCTCGCGACGATCTTCGAGAAGATCCGCCCATGCAGGGTCTCGAGCGTCTCCGCCGGCGCGCCTTCGAGCAGCACCTGTCCGCCCGCGATCACGGCCATGCGGGGGCAGAGCTCGCGCACGTCTCCCACGATATGGGTCGAGAGGATCACCACCGTGTTCTGCCCGATCGACCCCAGAAGATTCAGGAAGCGGTTGCGCTCCGCAGGGTCCAGCCCGGCCGTCGGCTCATCGACGATGATCAGCTTGGGGTTCGCAAGCAGCGCCTGCGCGATGCCGAAGCGCTGCTTCATGCCGCCTGAATATGTGCCGAGGTTCTTCTTCCGCGAGTCCCACAGGTTGGTCTGTTGCAGCAGCGCGTCGACGATCTCCTTGCGCTCGCCGGCGTTGGTGATGCCCTTCATCACGCCCAGATGGTGCAGCATGTCGGAGGCGGACATCCTGGGATAGACGCCAAACTCCTGCGGGAGATAGCCGAGCAGCGCCCGCACCTTGTCCTTCTCCTTCAGCACGTTCAGGTCATCGAGAAAGATCTCTCCGGTGTCCGGCTCCTGCAGCGTGGCGATGGTGCGCATGAGCGTCGATTTCCCCGCACCGTTTGGCCCCAGCAGCCCGAACATATTGTTGCCGATAGTGAGCGAGAGATTCTGCAACGCCTTCACGCCGTTGCTATAGGTCTTGGAGAGATTGCTGATGCGCAATGCCATGGAGGGTCGGGATCCTTGATGGAAGCGAAGTCTTGAAAGCGAATCAGTGCCGATGCATGAAAGGTAACGGTTTTTCTCGGCACGGCAAAGCTTAATCTTCGTCGGCCTTGAGGCACTTCGATTCGCCCGCCCAGCGCAGACAGCAACGCCCCGCCGGGAACGCGGGGCATTGGGTCACGACTCGTCAGTCCGTCAGGGAACGCGCTCGAGCACCACCTCGATATCCATATGCCGTGTGCTCCCGGGAATGTCGAGGGAACCAAGAATCAAGGGCTTGCCCAAAGACAGAATCGCGTTGTTCTGGACCATGGTCTGGCGGATGACGGGGTCAGCAGGGGTAGCCGCAGGCGCTTCGCCAAGGCTCGATTGTTCAATCTTGGTCGTCGCGTCGATCCCATAACCCAATTCCCGCAGCTGCACCGAGATACTCAATCCCACATCGAGGTAGGTCATCTGGAGTTGGCTGCCCTTGCCTGGATCGCCCGACGAATAACTGCCCGTCGAGATCGGAACACGGCTGCCGATCTTGATCGTCGCGGTACCCGAACCTGCGTTGGCAGTCATAGACACATGCTGCAGTCCAACTCGCTTTCCCGCTTCCATCTCGGTGAGGGTGAAGAGAACCCGGTAGGTATGAACGTCTGCCTTCGGTGTATCGACTCCGGGAGCCGCCTTCTCCTGGGTATGAGCCAGCGGCGCGGAGAGTAATAACGTGGAGGCGAGTAGTATTTGGGCGAATTTCATCAGAGACCTCCATGGTGAACACTTGCAACGTAAGCTTTGAAGTCGTGGTCATCCTGGGCCTCGACTGCAGCCCGCCGTGTAGGGTCGAGTGCGTCGAGCACCGCAGGCTGGTTGATATGTGCGATGGCGAGCAGCAATCTCTCCTGCTGAGTCAACGGCGCCTCCGGTGCGGGGAACGAAGCAGACTCCGCCGGCCTCACTCGACGATGCTTGCCGACGCGCCTGACAGGCGCAACGCGAGCCGGCGGCGCAACCCGTGGTACAGCACGTGACGACCCAACCGCCACGGCCGCCACGGCCGCGATCGATCCATGCGCCGGAACCGTACGCGATGGCCGCAGCCCATACAACGCCAACAGCAGCACCGCCGCGAGGCCCGCTCCAGCCAAAGCCCACACGGGCCGAGACCGCAGCCAGGCCGATCGCTCCGGGACCTCACGGCGCTCCTTCAGACGGCTCAGGATCCGCGCTTCCATCCCCTCCGGAACCTGTGCCTGGCCAAGCGAACGCAGCACCGCGTCCACCCGTTCCTCCCGGCCTTCCTCCATCTCGCGATCCGTCATGCCGTGCCTCCTGTTCTCTGTTCCAACCGCTCCAGCCGTTCGTGCAGATGCGTCCTTGCCCGAAAGATCAGCGACCGCACACTCGACTCCGACCGCTTCAGCATCACCGCAATCTCCGCCGTCGTCAGATCCTCAATCGCCGCCAGCAGAAGCGCCTCGCGTTCCGCCTTCGGCAGCCGGTCGAGCGCCTCCAACACGCAGCGCACATACGCGGCGTCCGCCAGCGCCACATCGGCGGGCCTTCCGTACGAGAGCAGGCCCTCAGCGAGCACCTCGTCCATCTGCTCCGGCTGAACTTTCCTCCGTCGGTCGAGGGCGAGATTCCACGCAATGCGGGCCAGCCATGGCCGAAACTCCCGGATCGTGGAAAGCCGCGACCTCTGCTCAACCACGCGCAGAAACGTCTCCTGCACCACGTCCTCCGCCTCGGCCCGGTTGCGCAGCACCGAGTACGCCAGACGATAGAGCAGACCCGAGAAGGTTGCGACCAGAACCGCGATCTCCGGCTCATCGCATGCTTGCTCTCGCTCGATCCATCCCAAGCCGAATTCCCCGATCGCCGACGTCATCCGTCACCTTCTAAGCGATAGACGGCCAGCCCGCGTTCGCGCTCGGAAAAGATTTCTCCTGCCCTATCGACGAAACAACAGCACCGCGTTCAACCCGCCAAACGCCAGCGAGTTCGACATCGCAAACTCGCACGACGCAGGCCGCGCCGCCCCCATCACGAGGTCCAGCCCAAGCGTCTCGTCCGCGGCCATCAGCCCCGCCGTCGAGGGCAGAAGGCCATCTCGCAACGCCAACAGCGTGACCATCGCCTCCATCGCGCCAGTCGCTCCAATCGAATGCCCATGCTGCGCTTTGGTCGAACTCACCGGGACCGTCCCTGCACCGAAGACGCGCCGCAGCGCCTCCGCCTCCGCGGCATCGTTGACGGCTGTACCCGTCCCATGCGCGTTCACGTAGCCGACCGCCTCCGCCTTCAACCCAGCATCGGCCAACGCGCTGGTCATGGCCGAGGCTGCTCCCGCAGGATCCGGCTGCGTAATGTGGCTCGCATCGGACGACATCCCAAATCCCACGATCTCACCATAGATCGTCGCCCCCCGCGCCAGCGCCCCGTCCCGCGTCTCCAGGCAGAAGATCGCCGCTCCCTCCCCCAGCGTCATGCCATCGCGATCCATTGCAAACGGCCTGCACCGCGTCGGCGAGACGACCCGCATCGAATCCCAAGCGCGCAGAAACCCGAAGGTCAGCGGAGCCTCATGCCCGCCCGCGATCGCCGCCTCCATCATCCCGGCCCGCACCATGTGGAAGGCCATCCCGAGCGCGTGCGTACCCGACGCACACGCCGTCGAAAGATTCAGCACCGGCCCACGCACCCCATGCGCGATCGCCACCTGGCTCGCCCCCGCAGAAGCCATCGACCGGATCACGGTCAGCGGATGCACCCTCGCGTTCACCGTGTAGAGCTTCGCCGTCTCCGGCTCCTCCGCAGACCGTCCGCCCGTCGAGCAGCCGAGCACCACCCCCACCCGGTCTCCACCGTACGCCGCAACCAGGCGACTCTCGCCCATCGCCTGCGCGGCCGCCACCAGCGCCATCTGCGAAGACCGCTCGGTTCCCGTCACCTGCGCCGACGCGAGTTGCGCGGCTGGGTCAAAGCCTTGCACCTGAGCGGTCCGGGTGAACTTCAGTCCAGAGGTCCGACCATCCGGCAGATCGGTGAAGACATGGTCCGCAATCCCCGAGTGCCCGGCGAACAGCGAATCCCGAAAGCTCTCCACCGATGACCCGATCGGCGTGACGCAACCCATGCCCGTCACCACCACCCGCCGCGTCACGCCACCCTGGCAGCGACCAGGCCTCGAACCCCCTCCACCATATCCCCCACCGTGCGAATCGTTCCAATCGCCGCGTCCGGAATCTCGACCCCAAACGCCTCCTCGACGGAGAACGAGAGGTTGATCTTGTCGAGCGAATCGATGTGCAACTCTTCGAACGTGGTATCCGGTCCGATCGTCTCCGGACCCACCTTCTTCGACTCCGCGATCAGGCCAATCAATCGCGTCTGTAAATCGTCAGGAACCAACATCCACCTCCGCCCAGACAGCCCACTCGAGAGCCCAGTCTACCTGCTTCGATGCAGGATCGGCCCCACTTCGGAAATATCAGGTGGATGCCCGCCTCTCCCCCCCACATGCAACGCAAGCAGCCCGCGAAACACCCCGGGAACGCCCGCCAGCACTGCCATCGCGCCCCTCCGCGCGACCTCAAAGCGATCCATGCAGAGCAGCGCGTCTGCCATCAGACGCGGCGTGCGCAAAATCCGCCGATGCGCCGCCTCATACGCGTCGAGTTTGCCCGAAACCATCGCCTCCGCCAGTGCCTCCGCCTGCCTAAAGCAGAGGTTCAGCCCCTCCCCCGAAATCGCGTCAACCGACCCGGAGGCGTCGCCTAGCAGAGCCACCCGCCGCCCATCCGTCACACAACGAAGTTGCCTTGTCAGCGTTGTCCCACCGCGTGCGCTGCTCGTGGTCGCGGCTCCGCGCAGACGTCGTTGAAGATCCGGAAAGAGCTCCAGCGCATCCGCGACGGTCTGAAATCTACGCCGCGAAAGAAACGCTACCCCTACCTCGCCAGCCGCCACCGGGGTCACGTAGGCCTGCGCTCCCTCCGCCCAGAAGATCTCCACGCACTCCGACCACGGCACCACGCGAAAGTGCTGCCGCAGCCCCACCCTCCGTGTCGTCACCCTGCCTTCGAGCCGTGCCGCGGCCCGCACCCGTGACTGTCCCCCATCCGCCCCGATCACCCAGCGCGCTGCGATTCTTTCCAACTCGCCGGCCGACCCGCGAAGCGCCATCCCCCAGTCCACCCGAATCCCCGCCTCCAGCGCCCGTTCGAGCATCACCCGATGCAACTCCGTGCGCCTGATCCCAAGCCCCGGGCGGCCGGGAAACCGGGCCTCTGCAACCCGGCCGAAGCCATGAAACCGGATCCCCCGAAGCTCCTGCCCGAACCCCAGCCGCACACCCAGCCCGGCCAGCGCGTCCACTGCATCCGGCAGCAATCCTTCCCCGCATGCCTTGTCGACCGGACCGTCCCGCGCCGCATCCACGACCCGTACCCGCATTCCGCGCTGCGCAGCCGAGATCGCGCAGGCCAAGCCCCCGGGCCCGGCTCCGACCACGAACACGTCCACCTCGTTCCCTTGCGACACGGCGCACCTCGGTCGCACACCATCCTAGCCCTACCGCGACAGGTTTGGCAGCAGAGCCGCTATTTCCTGGGTGGTGGCGGGGCAGGGGTCTCCGGGGTATTGTTTTCAACCTCGCCGGTGCTGACGATACGGGCCGAGCCGCGGAAGCGCTTGTAGTCCGTGTAGCGAACGATCGTCTTCAGGTGCACCTCCTGCGACAGGGCGCCGTTCTGGGCCGCGAAGTGCAGGGTACCCTCCGCCTTGGTGTAGGTGGGAAACCAGAACTGACCGTCGATCTGCTCATAGTAAGTCGTGAACGGCGGGGAAAGGTCTTCGTGTCCCTTGCGCTTGTCGTCAGGGACATTCTTTCCGTTGACCAGGACGATCTGGAAGTCCTGCTGATCCACCCAAACCTTACCCTGGTAGTAACGCTTGCCCTTCTCCAGCACCTTGGGCTTGGCGTCGAAGACGTACGTGTCGAGTTCGTCGATCTTCTGCCTCCCAAGATAGGCGATGTCGTACTGGGGAAGCTGCTCCGTGGTGAGCACGAAGGGGAGCCTGTGCTCGATGTCCTGGAAGTCGGCAGGCGACATCATCACGCGCTCGAGCGTGTTCTGCGGGGCGAAGACGACGTGCTCTTCGCGCTTGCCCTGGGGCGAGATGCTGATGTCGGTGACCTGCTGGTACTCGCCGTCGACCTTGCCGTTATCGTCGTTGATGGTGTCGACCTTGACGGTCTGGCGGAAGAGATAGTTCTGCCGCGCCTTATCGAAGACGCTCTCGCGCGCAGCGAACTTCTGGATGATCTGCTCGGGCGTGAGACCGTTCGCGGGAGGCGCGGGGTCCAGCGGACCAAATCCGGCGGGATCCTGGCTGGAATCGCCGGAGGCAAGCGCGGAGGTTACCAAAGGGGTGATCGCATGCGGTACAAGAACACGGGCAGAGGCCACCTGCGCCGATATCGGGAGGAGAACAAATAGAAGGAAGTGGTTGCGGACGGCTTTGGCGGTTCGGGATGTCGGCATGTGGGTGGACGGTCTCCGTGCGTTGCGGGTTAGGTCTAAATCGAGCGCCGTGTCACTCGTTTGTGGTCTCTTGACGGATTTCGGAGTGGCTCGATCGCTGCTGGTTCGACGGATCGGACCCGCTGGGAGTTTACTCGCAGACGCGCCTGCTTGAAACGATTAGACGATAGATGCAGCACCAAGGGGAAGTGAGAGGCAGCGATGATGCGAGCGATGGTACCGGAAGGGGAGAGTATGGTGCCGTCGTGGCTGGACCGGCTCATTCCTCATGGGTTGGAGGTGTGGCTCTGCGCGGCGGGTGGCCTGCTGCTGTTGGCGGCGGTGGTGGTGGTGCGGGTGATGTGGGTGCAGATGCGGAAGCAGATGCGCGAGGGCGAGCGGGAACGAGCAATGCGCGAGGAACTGGAGGCCTACGCACGTCTGGACGCCTCCCTCTCTCCAGGCGCGAGCCCCAAACCGCTGGCCCTGCGGGTGTGCCGCGCCGTCGCGGAGAAGAGCGCATTCCACAAGGTGGCGATGCTGGTGCGGGATCCGGAGGGAACGCTTTATGTTGCCGCGAGTGCGGGCATGGACGATCTGACAGTCGATTCGCTGCAATCCTGGGGACGCGGCGTGGTGCGGCGGGAGGGAGGCCTGGGTCCGGGCGGTCCGGATGAGGTGACGCGGCCGGACCGACTTGGTCCGGGCAACTTCGTGGTGATGATGGGGCCGCAGGATACCTATAACGACAGCGGTCTGGATCGGGGGATGCAAACACCGACAGGTTGCCGGAGAATGATTCTGACGCTGTTCCGCGGTCAGACGGGCATCATCCTGGGTGCGCTGGCGGTCTGCGCGGATAGCTCGCTCAACGAGCGGCCCGGCGGTGTGCAAAGAGCGATGCCGCCGCTCGAGACGCTGGCGATGAAGATCTCGCGAACGCTCGAAAATGCATCCTTGAACGAACGGTTGATGCGTGCCGAAAAGCTGGCAGGCCTGGGTCAGCTGGCCGGCGGCGTCGCGCACGAGTTGAACAACCCGCTGACGGCTGTGCTGGGATTTGCCGAGCTCATTGCGGAGACATCGAGCGAGATCCGGGTCAGGAAGGATGCGGAGACCATCATCCTCGAGGCGAAGAGGATGCGGGAGACGGTGCAGAGTCTGTTGCAGTTCTGGCGTCCCGTGGCAGAGCAGGATGAGCCGGTGGATGTCAGTGCGCTGATGGCTGAGCTGGCCGGAGCCTGCCTGGAGAAACTGGAGCAGCGTGGCGTGAAACTCGTCCTCCAGACCGGAAATAGCCTGCCACCCGTGAGGGGAAAGCGGGACCGCCTGCGCCTCATGCTGGAGCATCTGCTGAACAATGCCGCACAGTCAATTGCAAGCGCGCAGGAGCGGCGGCGCGCGACCGACGCCGTATCCACGCCGAGCGTGACGAGCGCGCTTCCACAGGGTGTGGACGCTGCGGACCTGATGCCGACGATTCGGCTCACCGCGAGCCACGACGGCATCACCATGCACTTGATCGTGAGCGACACCGGACCAGGATTCCCCGAGCCCGGGCGCGCCTTCGACCCCTTCTATACGACCCGGCAGCCTGGCAGCGGTTCGGGACTTGGACTGTCAATCTGCTACGGGATCGCGCGTGAGCATGGTGGGGAGATCACGGCGTTCAATCTCCATCCGCACGGCGCGGCGGTCGTGGTCGAGCTGCCGTTGCGGAGGACCATCGACGAGACGGGTGGCAGCGGGGGCGTCGTCAAGGATGCGCCACCGTGGGGCTCCGGCTCGTGGACCCGGGAGTCCGGCCGCGAGTTCGGACCGGACCGTCGCAGGAGCCGGGAGGAGTAAGTCTGCGACTGGGCCAGATGCCGCCGGTATAAACTGGCGGGATGGCGTTCCAGAGGGCCAAGCCGCGCGAACCCGTGGGTGAGGCCGGGCTGTTCGAGTACGCGGTGAAGTCGCTCTCGGTGAAGATGCGAACGGAGCGCGATCTGCGCAGGCTGATGCGGGCCCGCGCCGAACCGGGCGAGGCTGGCGAAAGCGCGATGGATCGCGTGGTCGAGCGGCTCGTGGAGTTGAAGTACCTCTCCGACACCCGGTTCGCGGCCGACTACACGCGCATGCGCAAGGAAAACCAGGGCTTCGGCCGCAGGCGCGTCCAGCAGGACCTCTCGCTCAAAGGAATCGACAAGGAGACGGCGCAGTCCGCGCTCGGCGCAGCCTACGATGAGGCCGACGAGGTGGCGCTGGCGCGGGACTTCTGCCGACGCAAACGCATGAAGCAGCCCGGAGACCAGAAGGAGACCGTCCGGGTCATGAACCGGCTGATCCGCGCCGGCTACTCCTCCGGTACGATCTTCAAGCTGCTGCGCGCCTGGGAGGTTCCGGAGGAGATGATTCCGGGCGTGGGCGGCAGCGACTCGGACTCCTACGCCGAGCCGGATGAGAGAGCCGAAGATTGAGCCTCGCATCGGGTCTGGATCGAGTCGTGGCGGTCGACTGGTCCGGCGACAAGGGACCGGGGCAGAGGAAGAAGATCTGGGCCGGAGTCTGGACCTCCTTCCCCAGGGGCAAAACAATGGGTGGAGACGTCACGCTCGAAGGCGGCCGCACCCGCGACGAACTCTCCGACTGGCTGGTCGCGCTCAGCCAGAAGACGCCGCGCATGGTCGTCGGCTTCGACTTCATCTTCAGCTATCCGGCGTGGTTCCTGGCCGAGCACGGAGTGGAATCCGCGATCGAGTTCTGGCACAGCGTCGCCAGCGGACAGGGCGAGCAGTGGCTGCATCCCGAGTGCATGGACCACCGCTTCTGGGGCAAGCCGAAGAAGAAACCCTTCGAGTTCTGCGGCGACCAGATGCACCGGATGATGCGCCGCACCGATATGGAGGTCAAGATC
Organism: bacterium; assembly: GCA_026225095.1. Lineage (GTDB taxonomy): Bacteria > Acidobacteriota > Terriglobia > Terriglobales > Acidobacteriaceae > Edaphobacter. The sequence continues at coordinate 3,599 of JAMFSC010000044.1, read as the reverse complement.
GTCGCGCAGATCGCCGACCCCGCCAAGGCCGAGCGCGTGCTTGGCATAGCGCCCAAATCGCCCTTCCAGATCGGCGGCTCCGGCAGCGTTGGGACAGGCTCGCTCCGCGGAATCCCCTATCTCCTGCGCCTGCGGGAGGCAGGCTTTTCAGTCTGGCCGTTCGATCGTCCCACGTTTCCCATGGTCGTCGAGATGTACTCCCGCCTGATGACCGGTCGCGTCCACAAGAGCTCCGAGATTGCGCGAACCGCTTACCTCGCCCGGCGAAGGGTTGAATCCCCTGCGTTCGCCGGGCTCTCGCGCACCGTCCTCTCCAAAGCCCGGGCCAGCGAAGATGCGTTCGACGCGCTCGTCTCCTGCCTGGTCATGACCGAGCATCGCGCCGAGTTCCCGGACCTGCGCCAGGCCGACGATCCGGTCTACGCCGTCGAGGGCCAGACCTGGACCCCAGGCGTGGGACGATAAGCATCCAGCCCAGCTCGCTCACCCGCCCAGCCGAGCCCCGAGGTAGCCTCCCAACGCCATCTTGAACTCCCGCACCAGCTCCACCCGCTCCTCTGCCGACGCCTCCGCGTACAGCGGATTCATGCCCTTCACCAACTGCAACGCGACGTTCGCCACCCGGAACGCCTCTTCCTTCCCCAGTTGCGGACGTTTCTGCCGAAACACCTCCGCGAAGTGCTCCCGCAACCGATTCCGCGCAGCCGGATCCCGCTTGTAATTTCCCGGAGCACCCAACAGCGTCAGATACGCCGGCCACGCCTCCATCATCTCCACCATCACCTCGAACATCCGGTCTACCAGCTCCGCCACCGTCAGCCGCGATGCCTCAGCGGCCAGCGGAGTCCAGCGCGCCGCCATCTCCTCGCCATACTGCGCCCGCAGCGCCCGAACCACCGCCTCCTTGTTCGGAAAGTATTGATACAACGCGCCAATCGAAGCCCCCGCGCGCTCCGCCATCGCCGTCATCGTCGCCGCTTCGTACCCCGCCTCGGCAAATACCTCCGCCGCCGCCTCCAGCAGCTCCGCCACCCGCCGCTCCCCACGCACCTGCTGCGGAACCCGCCGAGCCGTCTTCGCCATCACTGTGGACGCTGTAAAGTCTCCCGTCTTTGACAAATCTGAGGACATCCTCATATTATAGGACAAGAAACATGAGGCGATCCTCACATTGCCAATCGATCCAGGAGCCACGACCGTGCCAACGCTAGAACTCGACCCCAAGACCACCGCCGCCATCTTCATCGATCTCCAGAACGGCATCGTCAGCCGTCCCATCCAGCCCTATCCCGGGTCCGAAATCGTCTCCCGCTCCGCCCAACTCGCCGCCGCCCTCCGCGCCGCTGGTGGCACCGCCGTCTACGTCCGCGTCGAGCTCGCAGAGATCCTCCGCCCCGCCACCGACGCCGCCCCCATGTCCGACCCCACCGCCCCACCCCCGCCGCCCATCGCCTCCCAGCTCGTCGCCGAAAGCGGCCACCAGCCCGGAGACGTCGTCATCACCAAGCGCCAGTGGGGAGCCTTCTACGGCACCGATCTCGACCAGCAACTCCGCCGCCGCAACATCAGGACCATCCTCATGGCCGGCATCGCGACCAACATCGGCGTCGAGTCCACCGCACGCGCCGCTCACGACATGGGCTACCAGCTCGTCTTCGTCGAGGACGCCATGGGAACCTTCAGCCCCGAATGGCACACCTTCGCTACGACTCAGGTCTTCCCCATGATGGGTCGCGTCCGCAAGACCGAAGAGATTCTCAAGGCACTCGGCGCATGAGCTCAACCCAGGCAGCCCGAAAAGAACCCCCCGGCTCAACCGGCGCCATCGACCCGATAGTATGGAAGATCTCCGCCGTGGTCATCTTCGGGCCCCTGATGAGCACGCTCGACTCCACCGTCGTCAACGTCTCGCTCGCCACCCTCGGCCGCCAGCTCCACGCACCGCTCACCCAGATCCAGTGGGTCACCACGGGCTATCTCCTCGCCCTTGCCCTCATGCTTCCGCTGAGCGGCTGGCTGGTCGATCGCCTCGGAGCCAGGCGCGTCTATCTCGCCTGCTTCACCCTCTTCACCCTGACCTCTCTCCTCTGCGGCACCGCCCAGTCCGCATCGAGCCTGGTCGCCTTCCGTGTCCTCCAGGGCATGGCCGGAGGTCTCCTCGCTCCCATGGCCCAGATGATGATCGCCCGCGTTGCCGGCCGTCACCTGGCGCGGGTCATGGGTCTGATGGTCATGCCGATCCTCATGGGACCACTGCTTGGCCTCGTCCTCGCTGGCTTCATCCTTCAGCACGCAAGCTGGCGCTGGATCTTCCTCATCAACATCCCCATTGGCCTCGTCGCCATCGCGCTCGCCCTCTGGATCCTCCCCCGCGACTCCCACGAGATCAGGCCCCGCACCTTCGATCTCCTCGGCTTCTTGCTCCTTCCACCCGGCCTGGTCCTCTTTCTCTACGCCCTCGAATCGTTCAGCGCCAACCCCGCCGTCCGCGGCCTCAGCATCGCCGAACTCGCCACCGCGCTAACCCTCCTCGCCGCCTTCGTCTTTCACGCCCGCCGCCTCGGCAGCAAAGCACTCATCGACCTCAACCTCTTCCGCACCAGGACCTTCTCCGCCGCCGCCTCCACCCAGTTCCTCTCAAACGCGATGAGCTTCGGAGGCGGCCTCCTGACGCCCCTCTACCTGATCGAAGTCCTGCACCGCTCCCCCGGCAGTACCGGCCTCCTGCTGGCTCCAAGCGCCCTTGGCATGTTCTGTTCCTATCCCATGATGGGCACGCTCACCGAGCGATTCGGCTCCCGCCGCGTCTCCGTCACCGGGGCGCTCATCTCCCTTCTCGGAACCCTGCCCTTCGCCTTCTTCGGAGCCCCCGGACTCCCACTGCCTGTCCTCTGCCTCGCCCTCTTCGTCCGCGGAGCAGGCATGGGAGCCATCAACATCCCATCCATCGCCGCAGCCTACGCCGGAATCCCCAAGTCCCTCATCCCCGTCGCGACCACATCCATCAACATCGCGCAAAGACTGGGCGGACCGATCGCCACCACCCTCCTCGCCCTCTTCCTGCACCACAAGATGACGACCCACCCGGGGGCCGTACCCAAGGCATTCGTCGCGACCTTCTGGGTCCTCTGCGCCATCCACCTTGCCGGAGCGGCCGCTGCTCTTCGCCTGCCCCTCCGCGCCGAGCATCCTCGCGCCGCCGCATCCCTTGAAACCGCCGAAGCCATCACCGACTAACTCCCGAAGACTCCCACCGACCAATGGAAGTCCCACGCGAAGCGGGATACAAGTCACGAAGGTCTTGCCGAAGGCCCCGTGACCACCCACGCGCAGCGGGCCCGTCCGCAGGACACGGCCTCTAGAGCATTTCTCTGGTTGCTGTGGTTTCCGGTCACTGAGGCCCTCAAGGCCGAAGGCCCGCTACATAAGAGCCTCGGCCCTGGGTCCGGGTGCCGGACTGCGAACCGGCTCCGGGACTCCCCGGAGGACTACATCCGCGCGATAAACGCACCATCGCAGACCACTTTCGAAATTTGCGCCCGCTGTCCAGTTTTTCCATGCAACGGCCCACATTCTGCGCACAAAAAGCTTCTGGTGAA
>JAMFSC010000277.1 GCA_026225095.1 bacterium | reverse complement strand
TGGAGCACACGAAAGCGAGACATCGCGACCTCCATCTCCGCTTCCGAAAGCACCGAGAGCTCCTGCACACCCTAACTTACGCCAAATAATGTCCAAAGAATTACGCCATATAATTCCCAAAGCTACAGTTCAAGCATCCTTATCGCGACAGAACCGTTTGAAGTACTTCCCCCGCACAAACCCCGCAAGATCCCACAGCGCCAGCTCCCGCGCAAAGTTCGCCCCCGACCCACTCGTCGAGAACAACCCCTTCACCAACCCCGGAAGCCCCTTGCCCGCGTTGGCGATGCGATACCGCGGAATCCCCCACAGATAAGTCACCGCCTCCTGCCGTTCCGCATCCGCCACCCCCAGCGACACGCCCCGCCAGTAGCACCAGCTCCGGTGATAGCTCCGCGTCAGCCGCGACTCCGGAATGTAGTGGTAGATGATCAAGTCGGGAACGTGATATCCCAGCAGCCCCGCATCAAGAATCCTGCGATAAAACTCCGCATCTTCCTCCGACTGCAGCCCCTTGTCCGTCCTCCCAAGCTTCAGCGAGTAGAACCCCACCCGCTCGTAGACCGTACGCCGCAGCACCGCATTCCCACCCTGCAGATTGCCCGGAAACGTCCGCGAAAAAGCCTCCCGCGGCTTCGGAGGAACCACCCCGATCACACCGTTATACCCCGGAGGAAGCCACTCTGGCATCGGAATCGAGCAGTTCGGAAGATACGGACCACCGATGAACTGAGTAGCCGAATCACCAAACTCCCGCGCCACCACCGCATACCACTGCGGATCGATCTCCTCATCATCGTCGATGAAGCCGATGATCTCGCCCTTCCCTGCCCGGATGCCCGCATTGCGCGACTGCGACGACCCCTGCTCCGTCTCCTTCACATAAACCACCGGCCGCGACGCCGTAGCTGCAATCTCCTCGACCACCTGCCTGGTGTCGTCCTTGCTGTTGTTATCGACGACGATGACCGTCACATCCAGCCCCTCGGGAACAGGAGCCCGCAGCAGGCTCGCGACCGTGAGCTTCAGCAGATGGCTGCGGTTATACGTGGGAACAACGACGTCCAGCTTCATAGCGTGCCCGTTCCCTGTCTCGGCAGAATGCGGTTCACATAACCGTGCGATCCGGAGTTCGAGACCACCTTCCCCGGATTGCCCAGCACCACCGATTCACCGGGAACATCGAAGTTCACATAAGCCCCCGGTGCGATCAGCGCATCGGCCCCGATCGTCACCTTGCCGACGATAATCGCATTGGCCCCCACCCACACGCGGTCCTCAAGCGTCGGAGCCCCGATCCGCTCCCCCCGGCTGGTAGCCCCGATCGTCACTCCCTGGGCAATGTTCACATTCGACCCAAGCACCGCATACGGACTGATCACCACCCCGCCAAAGTGGCCGATATAGAAGCCCGGCCCAATACTCGTCGTCGGCGAGATATCCAGACCATAGCGAAAGTGATAATGGTTCAGCATCAGCCGGTTATACATATAGCCAAAGATACCGAAGCCCTTCTTCGTCCGCGCATAGAAGGCGACCTTACGCAGATAGTACGTATAGCGAAAGCCCGGATGCTTGAAGTAACTGGCCAGCATCGCTCGCCGATCATCCCTGCCGCTGTAGCGATAGGCATCCGCGCGCAATGTCTCCCAGAGCTTCAAAGGCCTTCCCTTCTCCCGATACTGGACCAAGATATCACCCGAGGTAACCCCATTCCCGCTCCAACCCATCCCCGGGTCTGGGGTACCGTGGTTTAATGAAGGGGCTTGGCTGAGCCAAATCGGGGCATGGGTTTGAACCAGAATCAGACGTTACGCGATCAAACCGAAGCCGCCCCCGCGAGGCAGAGTCTTCATCTTCTCTATCACGAGCTCAGCGAAGAAAGACGCGCCTACTCCTACGTCGTCCAGACCAGCGCCTTCGAGCAGCACGCCGCCCTCTACGCCCGCCTGCAGCACCAGCATGGCCTCCGACCCGAAATCACCTTCGACGACGGCCACCGCTCCAACCACGATCTCGCCCTCCCCATCCTCACCACCCACGGCCTCCAGGCCCGCTTCTTCATCACCACCAGCTGGGCCGGCAACCGCCCCGGCTACATGGGCTGGGACGAGCTCCGCGCCCTGCACACCGCCGGCCAGCACATCGGCGCACACGGTGCCACCCACGCCCTCCTCACCCACTGCTCCGACCGCGATCTCGAGACCGAGCTCTACACCCCCCGCATGCTCCTCGAAGACAAGCTCGGCACCTCCATCACCACCATGTCCTTCCCCGGTGGACGCTTCGACCGCCGCGTCCTCGCCGCCTGCCAGCACGCCGGATACACCCAGCTCTACACCTCCATGCCGAAAGCCGAGCCCCTCCCCACCGGTCAAATGATCGGCCGCCTCAACATCCGCGGAGACATGGATCCCGCCTGGATCGCCCGTCTCTTCACCCCCAGCGACCCAACCCTCGCTCGCCTCGGCCGCAGCTATCAGCTCAAAGCCGCCGCCAAGACCATCCTCGGAGATCGCCTCTACGCCTCCCTCTGGGCCCTGCTCAACCGCAAGACGCCCGACCCCGACGGGCCTTCATGAAGATCCTCCACATCATCAGCAGCGGCGGCATGTACGGTGCGGAGGCGGTCATCCTCAACCTCTCGCACACCCTCAATGCGGGCCCGCACCAGAGCATCCTCGGCGTCTTCGCCAACCTCCCCGAGCCCAACCTGCAGGTCCACGAAGCCGCCCGGCAACAAGGCATCGAGTCCCACATCATTCCCTGCCACGGCCTCCTCGACCGCTCCGTCCCCGCCTCCATCCGCGCCCTCGTTCAGCAGACCGGAGCCGACGTTGTCCACGCCCACGGCTACAAGGCCGACGTCTACGTCTATCTGGCACTCCGCCGGTCACAAACCCCCATCGTCTCCACCTGCCACACCTGGTATGACAACGACACAGCCCTGCGCATCTACGGCGCAATCGACCGCCGGGTTCTGCGCAGCTTCGCCGGGGTCGTCGCCGTGTCTGAAGAAGTCAGGCAAAGACTGTTCAAGTCCGGCGTCCGTAAAGAGAAGGTCCACCTCATCCCCAACGGAATCGACCTAAGCCCATTCGACCTTCCTCAATCGCACCCCGACCATCCCAACCTCCGCGTCGGTCTCGTCGGTCGCCTGTCCCAGGAAAAAGGCATCGACATCTTTCTCCAGGCCGCCGCCCTGGTCCTCGCCGAGCTGCCCAAAACCCGCTTCATCGTCATGGGAGAGGGCCCCCAGCGCCCCGAACTCGAAGCCCTCATCCAGCAGCTTGGAATCGAGCAGAACGCTGGGCTGCCCGGCCGCACCGACCATATGCCGGCCTTCTACGCCACGCTCGATGTGCTCGTCTCAGCCTCCCGGCAGGAGGGCCTCCCCATCGCCCTGCTCGAAGGCATGGCCAGTTGCCTGCCCCTCGTCGCCACCGCGGTCGGTGAGGTCCCGAAGCTTGTGCTGGACGACCGCACCGGCCTCCTCGT
>JAMFSC010000276.1 GCA_026225095.1 bacterium | reverse complement strand
TTCTGTTCGCAGCAGTGTGAAGACCAGAAGGATATGACAACGCTGGGTTGCGAGTGTGGTCATCCGGGATGTTCCGGGGAGTTGGTCTGAGAAAAACAACCCCGGGTGGGCGGTCCGCCTGACTCTAACGTCCCTCTGGTGCTGGTTCCGCTGACCGCAGGGGAGATGTTTGCGATCTGCGGGGGATGGCCCGCAGCTCTCTCTAGATGCCTATTCTTGCACCTTAAATGGTTCATCCTGTCGATGCCGGTGACCCATACGGGGTATACTGGAGAGCGTGACGACTTCTACCCTTGACCCCGTCCGTACCGATGACTCATCCAGTACCCAGAAGAACAAGCGGGTTCTTCTTCTCAAGCCGCGCGGGTTTTGCGCCGGTGTTGTGCGAGCCATCGACATTGTGCAGATTGCGCTGGAGACCTTTGGTGCTCCGATCTATGTGCGCAAGGAGATCGTGCACAACAGCTACGTTGTGACGGACCTGGCCAAGAAGGGCGCTATCTTCGTCAATGAGCTGGATGAGGTTCCGGAGGGTGCGCGGGTGATCTACTCGGCGCATGGTGTGTCTCCCGCGGTGCGCGAGGCGGCAAAGGCGCGTGGCCTGAAGGTGGTGGATGCGACTTGCCCGCTGGTGACGAAGGTCCATGTGGAGGCGATCAAGTTTGCCAAGCAGGGGTACTCGCTGGTGCTTGTCGGGCATCGCGATCATGAAGAGGTTGAGGGGACGCAGGGTGAGGCTCCCGATGTGACGCAGGTGGTCTCGACGCTTGAGGAGGTCGATGCGCTGGTGGTTCCGGATCCGGATAAGGTCGCTTACCTTACCCAGACGACGCTCTCGCTCGATGAGGCGCGATATATGATCGATGCGCTGAAGGTGAAGTTTCCCAATATTGTGGGGCCGCACGCGCAGGACATCTGCTATGCGACGGAGAATCGCCAGCTAGCGGTGAAGAACGTAGCGCATGGGGCGGATCTAGTGCTGGTGGTGGGTTCGAAGAACAGCTCGAACTCGAACCGTCTGGTGGAGGTCTCGAAGAATCTGGATACGAACTCGTACCTGATCGATACGGCGGACGCGATCCAGCCGGAGTGGCTGGACGGGGTGACGACGGTGGCGGTGACGGCGGGTGCGTCTGCGCCCGAGGTGCTGGTGAAGGACGTTGTGGAGTATCTGCAATCGAAGGGTTATGGGGATGTGGACGAGGTGGAAGTGATGCCCGAGAACGTCCGGTTTGGACTTCCTCCGGAGATTGTACAGGCCATCGCATCGGCGCCGCGCCAGTAAACACTGAGCCCGTTGTCCTGTCCTGGATTACGGATGGGGCTTTGAGGTAGTCAGAAAGATTGAGGAAGAATGGGATCAGTTTCAGGAAACCCGCAGGCCACTCCGCAGCCCGCGCGGCCGCGATATGGCCGCATGGATCTTGGGCTGGAACAAATCACGTCTGGAATCGAACGAGCCAAGAACTGGCTTCTGGGATTGCAGGATAAGGCCGGCGGCTTCTGGTGCGGCGAACTCGAGGCCGACGCGATGCTCGAGGCAGACTATATCTTCCTTCATATGCTGTTTGGCACCGGCGATCCGACGCGCATGGAGGGTGCGATGCGGGAGATCCTTCGCCACCAAAATACAGACGGCGGTTGGAGTATCTATCCCAATGGGCCTTCCAATATCTCGCTTGCGGTGAAGTGTTACTTCGCTCTAAAGCTGATGGGTTGGTCTGCGGACGAGCCGGTACTGGAACGGGCGCGGATCTGGATTCTGGCCAACGGCGGCGTGGTGGAGTGCAATACCTTCACCAAGATCTACCTGTGTTTCATGGGGCAGTACGATTACAACGCAGTTCCGGCGGTTCCACCGGAGATCGTGCTGTTTCCAAACTGGTTTTACTTCAATATTTACGAGATCTCGTCCTGGTCGCGTGCCATCGTGGTTCCGCTCTCGATTGCTTATGCGAAGAAGCCGTTCAAGAAGATCGAGGCATCGCAGGGGATTGACGAGCTTTTTGTAGGTGGGCGAGAGAATGCCAACCTGCATCTGCGGTGGGACAGTAAACGGCTGCTGGGCTGGCGCAATATCTTCCTGTTCTTCGACCGGGTGGTGCACTGGCTGGAGCGGGTGCATATTCGACCGCTGCGGAAGGTGGCTTTGCGCAAGGCCGAGCGGTGGATGCTGGACCGATTGGAGAAGTCCGACGGGCTGGGCGCGATCTATCCGGCGATGATGAATTCGATCATTGCGTTGCGCTGCCTGGGGTACTCGGCGGACGACCCGCAGGTGATCCGGGCGATGGATGAGTTCGAAAAGCTGGGCATCGAGGATCCCGGAGTGGAGGGGGTGCGGCCCGCGACGTTCCGGATGCAGCCCTGCCTATCTCCGGTGTGGGATACGGCCTATGCGGTGTTTGCGCTGGGAGAGGCCGGGGTTCCGAAGGATGACCCTCGTTTGCTGCAGGCGGCGGACTGGCTGCTGGACAAGGAAGTTCGCGACCTTGGCGACTGGGCGGTGAAGGTGAAGAATACGCCGCCGGGTGGGTGGTACTTTGAGTTCAACAATGAGTTCTATCCGGATGTGGATGATTCTGCGCAGGTTCTACTGGCATTGAACTGCGTAGCCAATCCTCGGGAGCGGTACCAGCACGAGGTGGCGCAGCGGGCGATTGAGTGGATCTTCGCGATGCAGTGCAAGAACGGAGGCTGGGCTAGCTTCGACCGGGACAACACGAAGATGATCTTCCAGTACATCCCGTTCGCGGATCACAATGCGATGCTGGATCCTCCGACGGTCGACATCACCGGGCGCGTGCTGGAGATGCTGGCCAGCTACGGCTATACGCGGCGGGATGCGCGGGTAGAGAAGGCAGTTCAGTTCCTGCTGAAGGAGCAGGAGCCGGATGGGAGCTGGTTTGGCCGGTGGGGGGTGAATTACCTCTACGGAACATTCCTGGTGCTTCGGGGCCTGGAGGCGATGGGCATTTGGAATCACGAGCCAGCGATCCAGCAGGCTGCGGAGTGGATTCGGATGGTGCAGAACGCGGACGGCGGCTGGGGCGAATCGTGCAGGAGCTATGACGATCCGGACCAGCGGGGAATTGGGCAGAGCACGGCATCGCAGACGGCGTGGGCGATCCTTGGTCTGCTGGCGGCTGGAGATGTGCGGTCGGATTCGGTGGCCAAGGGAGTGCGTTGGCTGATCGATCGGCAGCGGCCGGGCGGGAACTGGGACGAGTTTGCGGATGGACGGGACGGCGAGCTGGTGTATACGGGAACCGGATTCCCGCGGGTGTTTTATCTCGGCTACCATATGTATCGGGATCTGTTTCCTTTGCTCGCATTGACGACGTTCAAGCGGGCTTCGGAGGCGGAATCGGCGGCAGCTGCGGCTTAGCAATCAATTGCGGTTTTTCATCGTCGCTGGAACGGTTGGGTGCGACGCCACAACGAAGCTGGAGGATAGAAGAGATGGCTGTACCGGTATCGCAGGCGTGGACGGTCGCGACGTACGTTTTGAAGCAGAAGATGATGGGCCGAAAGAGGTATCCATTGGTTCTGATGCTGGAGCCGCTGTTTCGCTGCAACCTGGCATGTGCGGGATGCGGGAAGATCCAGTACCCGGCGCACATTCTGAAGGCTGAGCTGAGTCCTGAGGATTGCTTCAAGGCGGTGGAGGAGTGCGGGACGCCCATGGTTTCGATTCCGGGTGGTGAGCCGTTGCTGCATCCGCAGATGCCCGAGATTGTAGCCGGGCTCGTGGCGCGGAAGAAGTACGTTTATATGTGCACGAATGCTCTGCTTCTGAAAGAGAAGCTTCATTTGTTCAAGCCGAGCAAGTATCTTTCGTTCTCGGTCCATGTGGATGGGCAGCGGGAGCATCATGACTTCTCGGTCTGCCGGGAGGGTGGGTACGACATCGCTATGGCTGGAGTGAAGGCTGCTGTCGAGGCCGGATTCCGGGTCACGACCAATACGACTTTGTTTGATGGTGCCGACCCAAACTCGGTGCGGGCACACTTTGACGAGATGATGGCCGCTGGCGTGGAGAGCATGATGGTGTCGCCGGGGTATACGTACGACAAGGCTCCGGATCAGAACCATTTTCTGGGGAAGGCGAGGTCGCGGAGGATGTTCCGGGCGATCCTTTCGAACCGAAAAAAGGAGTGGGAGTTCAACACGCATCCACTCTTTTCGGAGTTCCTGATGGGGAAGAGAAACTTTGAGTGCACCCCGTGGGGTATGCCGACGTTTTCGATCTTCGGCTGGCAGAAGCCTTGCTACCTGCTGCAGGATGGTTACGCCGATACGTTCCAGGAGCTCCTGGACACGACTGAGTGGGGCGACTATGGGGCCAAGAGCGGGAATCCCCAGTGCGCGAACTGCATGGTTCACTCCGGTCATGAGGCCTCGGCGGTCGACTATAACTTTGGGACGCTGAAGGGATTTGTGGAGACGGCGAAGCGGTATATGTTCAAGCCGCTTTATAAGGATGACGACGCGCAGAGGCTGCTGCATGAGTGGAAGCCGGCCAGCCATGCTCCGTTGGTGCAAATTGGCGCGCCGGTCAAGACGGGTGAGTTGCAAGAAGTTTCGGGAGACTAGAGTCGAGTTCCCCAAACTTGGGGATGGGACGATTCTGCGGCGCACCGGCCCCGGAGCGAAGATCAGACTGTAGCGCGGGGTGGGCAGCCAGTTCGGGATATGCTGGGGGACGGTTATCGAGGCACGCTGTGTCTCTTACGGGAAGATCGAGGGAATTGCACGATGGCGACAGAGACACAGGAAGCGGCGAAACTGGAACAGTTGGCGCATCAGAACCAGGACGAGATTGAGGTGATCGCGGGGCGTGATCGCGAGCGATTGGAGGGTTGGATTCCGGGGCTGGCGAGCGAGTCCGAAGTGCGCGAGGCGCTCGAAAAGGCCTTTGACTATCGCGGTGACGTGACGATCACGAAGAAGGATGGAACGAAGATCGAGGGATACCTGTTCGATCGGCGGAAAGGATTTTCGCTTGGCGATTCTTACGTGCGGATCATTCCTGCGAACGCGAAGACGAAGGTGAGCGTCTCCTATGGAGAGGTTGCCGCGCTGGCGTTTACGGGGCGGGACACCGCGGCGGGCAAGACGTTCGAGGCGTGGGTGAAGAAGTATTGGGAGAAGAAGGCGGCGGGGGAGCAGAATATCCAGATCGAGCCGGAGAAACTGGACTAGACCCTGGCTCCAGGGAGGGGCGGAGTGAAGCTCAAACTTCAGGAGTGCGGGTGCATCTCTCTGCCGGATGAGGTTCTGTCGGGGCTCGGGCTCGCTGCTGGAGCGGAGTTTGAGTTCGCGTATGAGGAACGGACGCGAACGATCACCTTGACTGCTCCCGTTGGCGACGACGATGGTATTGGCTGGCGGGTGGGGAGTGCGTGCCCGGTGGGGACTGAGAAGTGAATCAGTGAAGGTCTTTTTGACAGGGGGTACGGGATTCGTTGGTGGGCATGTTGCGCGGGCGTATGCGGATCGCGGCGCGGAGTTGCGGCTGCTGACTCGGAAGACGAGTAACCTGGCGGGGCTGGAGGGACTTGCGGCGGAGACGGTGGTCGGGGATCTGCGCGAGGCGGAGGGGCTGCGAAGTGCGCTGACAGGGTGTGATGCGCTGGTGCATGTTGCGGCGGACTACAGACTTTGGGTGCGGGATCCGGAGGCGATGCATGCGGCCAATGTTGTGGGGACGCGGGAGTTGCTGCGGATCGCGCGGGAGGTTGGGGTCCAGCGGGTGGTTTATACGTCGAGCGTGGCGACGATGGGGTTCAAGCGGGACGGAACGATTGTGGATGAGGATTCGCCGGTCGCGCTCGCGGACATGATCGGGCATTACAAGCGGTCGAAGTTCCTGGGGGAGCAGGAGGCGATTGCAGCGGCGAAGAGCGGGCAGTATGTGATGATTCTGAATCCGACGACGCCGATTGGGAGCGGGGATGTGAAGCCCACTCCGACCGGGCAGATTGTGGTGGATTTCCTGAATCGCAAGTTTCCGGCGTATGTCGATACGGGGCTGAACCTGGTGGATGTGGTGGAGGTGGCGCGGATGCATGTGCAGGCGCTCGATCGGGGGAGGCCGGGCGAGAGGTACATTCTGGGTGGGGAGAATCTGACGTTGAAGCAGATACTGGACAGGATGTCGGCGATTACAGGGCTGCCATCGCCGACGATGAAGGTTCCTCATGCGGTGGCGATGGCGTTTGCGTTCTTCGATGAGAATATTACAGGGCGGCTGCGGGGGAAGGAGCCTCGGGCTACGGTCGAGGCGGTGCGGATGGGGAAGAAGATGATGTTTGCCTCGTCGGCGAAGGCGGAGCGGGAACTGGGTTTCCAGGTGATTCCGGTGTATGGGGCGATGCGGGCGGCGATCGACTGGTTCGTGGCGCATGGGTATGCTCCGGCGTATCCAGAGAAGCGATCCGCTTGATCGCGGTCATTGCGGCGCTGGAGCGGGAGGTCAGCGGGCTGGTCCGGGGCTGGGAGCGGCGAGAATTGACTGGGCGGAAGATGGTGTTTTCTGGTCAGGATGTGGTGGTGGCCTGCGCGGGGATGGGGGCGGCGCGGGCTTCTCTGGCGGTCGAGGCGGCGCTTGCGATGGGTGGAGTGAGTGAGCTGATCTCGGTGGGGGTTGCGGGGGCCTGTGATCCGGCGTTGAAGGTCGGGGATGTGGTGCGGGCCGGGGTGGTGGTGGATGCTCTTACGGGTGAGAGATTCGGCGATGGCGTTGGGTCGGTGCTGGTGACGGGTGCGTCGGTGGCGAGTGTCGCGGAGAAACGCCGGCTGTGGAACTCTTACGGTGCGAGCGCGGTGGATATGGAGGCGGCGGCGGTGGGCCGGATCGCGCGGGGGCATGGATTGAGGTTCCGGGCCATTAAGGCGATCTCGGATGAGGCGGGGTTTGAGCTGGAGGGTCTGGAGCAGTTCGCTACGGCGGATGGTCAGTTCCGGGAGGGGGCATTTGCTGTGCATTCGGCGCTGCGGCCCTGGACCTGGGGTGACGTGGTGCGGCTGGCCCGGAACAGTGGTCGGGCGGTGGAGGCTCTGACGGAGGCACTGAAGGCAGAGTTGGGGCGAGGGCAGGGTTGATTCGATTGCGCGATACACTGGGGGATAGGCCGTGATTCCTGGAGTTCCAGCCGGTTGTGGGCGTTGAGCGGGAGGTTGAAGCTTTGAGTGCGACGATACAGCAGGATCGAGCGGTGGCTCGTGGGTTGGTCGAGGTTCCGAGTGAGATGCGGGCGGCCGTCTACCGTGGGATCGATGATGTGCGTGTTGAGACGATTCGGGTTCCGGAGATTGGCGCGGGCGAGGTGCTGGTGCGGATCGATACGTGTGGGATCTGCGGGACGGATCTGAAGAAGATTCACACGGGATCGCATGCGGCTCCGCGAGTCTTTGGGCATGAGATGGCAGGGACGGTGGTTCGGGTGGGGGATGGGGTTGACGGGTTCGCGGTTGGGGACCGGGTGATGGCGTTCCATCATATTCCATGTGGAGCGTGCTTTTATTGCCGGAAGGGCACGTTTGCCCAGTGCGAGACGTACAAGAAGGTCGGGACAACGGCCGGATTCATGGCTGCGGGGGGGGGATTCGCAGAGTACATTCGCGTGATGGACTGGATCGTCGCCATGGGTGGTCTGGTGAAGATTCCGGATGACATTCCATTTGA
>JAMFSC010000275.1 GCA_026225095.1 bacterium | reverse complement strand
GCACGCAACGGAACGCCCTCCCCGGACGGAGATTCCTTCCTCTTCACCAGCAACCAGGATGCAGACATCTGGGTTGGGGAAGCCTCTGGAGGAGAGCCACGCCTCGTCGTCTCCGGAGCCCCCGGCGTCTCCTTCCCCTACGCCTTCTGGGCCGCCGACAGCAGACACCTCATGTACCAGAGGAAGCAGTACGCCCCTCTGCGCTCCTCCGCATCCGCCGCCCACGATGAAATGGAAAAGCAGTACCGCTGGACCTATGAATCCGCCGACGCCGCCTCCGGCCAGGTGATCACGTCGGTTCCCGAGATCCGGTTCGACTCGGCTGCCCTCCTGCCCGGCGGCCGGCTCCTTTTCCTGCGCTGGGATCACGTCGGCAAGCGCCAGTCCTACTCGCTATGGGAGGTCCTGGTTGATCCCTCGAACGGAAAGTTCCGTGCTTCGCCCCACATCCTGACTACCTTCCCCAACGGCACCGCCGCCAGCCTCTCCGCCTCCGCCGACGGGGACGAGATCGCCGCTGTGCTGGATAAGGACTACGCCAGCGTCGCCATCGCAGACCTTGGCAAGACCGGCACAGCCCTCGGCAATCCCCATCGCCTCACCCACGATCTCCAATCCGACTACCCGCATGCCTGGATGCCCGGCAGCGACGCCATCCTCTTCGAGTCCAGCCGCAACGGTCGATTCGAGATCTACCGGCAACAACTCGGCAGCCGCACCGCCGAGATGATCGCCGACCTTCCGCACGGCTCCTTCATGCCCCAGGTCGCTCCCGGAGGCAGGTGGATCCTCTTCGCCGTCCAGAAGAACGCCACCGAAAACTCCTACTCCAAAAGCTCGCTTGCGCTCTTTCGCATCCCCGTCAGCGGCGGCAACGCTACCGAGGTACCCATCGGAGGCCCCCTGGAGGAGTTCCGCTGCCCCCTCGCGCCCAAAGGCGGATGCGTGTTGCGACAGACCCTCGGACACCAGCAACTGGTCTACCACGCGCTCGATCCGGAGACGGGAATAGGGCCCGAGCTCGGCCGCACCGCCTGGACACCAACCCTTCTCGGCGACTGGGACGTCTCGCCGGATGCCGGCGCCGTCGCCTTCCCGGTCCACGATTCATCCAATCGCAGCATCCATATCGTTCCTCTCAACGGGGGTTCCGGCCGTTGGACCGAGAAGGATATCCCCGTCGACACCTTCGCCGGTGTCTCCGAGGTCTCCTGGGCGGCCGACGGTCACGGCTTCTACGCCGGCTCCACGACCGACGCCGGTTGCGACCTGCTCTATATCGATCTCCAGGGTCACGCCACCGTCCTGAAGAAAGGCGTCATGGGCACCTGGGGAGTACCGTCCCCGGACGGCAACAAACTCGCCTTCGTCGACTACCGCATCGACAGCAACGTCTGGATGAGCGATCAGCGGGGCCCTCTCCCCGACCGATGAGGTCGTTCACCGCGCCTGAGGCCGGCGCGTCGCCAAGGCTCCCGTCCCCTCATCCGCACTCACCGTCTTGAGAAAGTCCGCCAGCATCTGTCCCGGACGATGTTCAAACGTCTCCGGCAGAACCCGCAAAGCTTCCATCCGGTCGATGCGGAAGACCCGGAAGTTCTCCCGCAGATCGCACCAGGTCGCTAGCGTCCACGAGCTCGTCCAGCGATAGAGCGCCAGTGGTCGAACCACTCGCTGACTCGGCGTCCCATCCTCCCGAACATAGTGGAACTCGATTGGATGTGGCGCCACGCAAGCCTCGTGAAGCTGGTCGATCCGCTCCCGCAGAAGCTGCGGAACGTAGAAGTCCGGCGCGAACAGCAGGATCTTGTCCAGCCGGTCGCGCAGGTTCGCCGGCAGAATCGCCTCGATCCGCAGCAGCGCCTGGTCGGCGGCCCGCACCGACTCCGCTCCGCCGCAAGCCCTTACCAGCCGCGCCCCCAGCACCAGCGCCGTCAGCTCCTGCCGCGTGAACATCAGCGGTGGAAGGTCGAACTCCGGCCGCAGCCGGTATCCGACTCCAGCCTCACCCTCGATCGGCGTCCCCGACAACTGCAGATCGCGGACGTCGCGGTAGATCGTCCGCTCCGACACCTCGAGGCGTTCGGCAAGCGTATGGGCGGTCCGAAGACGGCCGCCCCGCAGAAGTTGAACGATACGAAAGAGACGATCGGCTCGGCGCATGGCATGAAAGGCCGCCGGCACCTGCAACTCGCCGGCGAGCCTGGTTCTCCTCTCAGATTATGCCGTGGTGTGCAGCCCGACGCAGTTTCCTTCGGAATCGCGAAAGCAAGCATAGGCCCCCGCACCTCCCGGAACCGGAGTCCGCGGAATCAAAACCGAGCCACCCGCCTTCGGAATCCGTGTCAGCACCTGGTCGAGCTGACCGTCGACGTTCAGGTAAACCGTCGTCCCGGCCCCGGGCTTCTGGAACGTTCGGCGGATCAGCGCCCCCGTCACTCCAACTGTCTCTCCGGGAAAGACGCACATCACGTCACTCGGATCGCCGAAGTCGTCCTTCGGAAGGTTGGTGGCGAGGATCGTCTGGTAAAAGGCACGGGCACGGTCGAGATCGGCGGTAGGAATCTCGAACCAGGTAATGGCGTTGGTATGCGGCATGGCATCGTCTCCTTGTAGATTCATTGGGAAGGTGCTGAATCAACGACTACAGGGACGAGCATAAGCAGGGGCTCCTGACAGCGTGGTGTCAGGAGTGTTGGACTCTGAGCAGGGAATTGTTCGAGCGGAGACCCCTCAGGGCAGATCCCGGAAGCGACGTGTCGTGTGCTGTGGGAAGAGCGGCAGGGCCGTATCCTTCAGCAACTTCAGCCGCTTCGCCAGGACATCCGCCCACACACCGGTGGACGGAACGTTGACCGGCAGCAGATCGTCCGACGTCCGGCCGTGCCGCGCCAGCGCCACCCACCGCGACATCTCTTTCAGGTACGCCCGGAGCGCCTCCGCCGCCGTTGCGATGCCCTGAAGCGGAAGGCAGGCAGGGGGCAGGTCGCCCACAATCACCCAGACCCCGCCGTCGGGCGCCATCGGTACCGGGTCCACGCGAAAGAAGAAAACAGCCACGACCCCACCGATTCCATGCCCGTAGAAGTGCTCATGAATCCCATGGCACCAGGGACGCATCGTCAGATAATCGATAGCTTCCCGGTGCATCGCATAGAGCTGTTCGGTCTCCTGCTCGCTTTCGCCAGCCATCTCCCCCACGGGAACGACGCCGCGTACCGGCAGGATCGTTTGAGCGTTCGTCATAAGCAGAGCCTAGCTGATCCCGACGCAACGCGGACAAGGATTGCCAGTATCCCTCGTTACCTCGGGTCACTCTCGGGAATCCTCACCGCTTCGGGAACGGCAGCACCGTCGTCGTGACTATCGTGCATTCCGGGACTCACCCCGCCCCGCCCCACCCCCGCGATAGAATCACGGAGACCAATATGTCCGAATCTCATCACTTTCTCCCAGTAGAAGACCAGCTCGACCTCATCACCAAGGGCGCCGCCGAGATCATCCCCCTCGAAGCCCTCAAAGAGCGCCTGCTCCAGTCCCGCCACACCGGCATCCCCCTCCGCATCAAGGCCGGCTTCGACCCCACCGCTCCCGATCTCCACCTCGGCCACACCGTTCTCATGCGCAAGCTGCGCCACTTCCAGCAGCTCGGCCACACCGTCATCTTTCTCATCGGAGACTCCACCGCCCTCATCGGCGACCCCACAGGCCGCAACGTCACCCGCAAGCCCCTCACCCCCGCCGAGATCGCCGCCAACGCCGAAACCTACAAGCAGCAGGTCTTCCGCATCCTCGACGAGAGCAAAACCGAGGTCCGCTTCAACTCCGAGTGGCTCGACAAGCTCGGCTACGCCGGCATGATCCACCTCGCCTCCATGGTCACCCTCTCCCAGATGCTCGATCGCAAGGACTTCCTCACCCGCTTCCGCGCCGAAGAGGAGATCTCCATGCACGAGCTCATGTACCCCCTCGCCCAGGGCTACGACTCCGTCGCCCTCCACGCCGACGTCGAACTCGGCGGAACCGACCAGCGCTTCAACCTGCTTATGGGCCGCTCGCTCCAGCGCCACTTCGGTCAGCCCCAGCAGATCATCCTCATGGTCCCCATCCTCGAAGGCCTCGACGGCGTCCAGAAGATGTCGAAGTCCTACGGCAACGCCATCGGCATCCACGAACCGGCCCCCGAGATGTACGGCAAGATCATGAGCATCTCCGACGATCTCATGTGGCGCTTCTGGACCCTCCTCACCGACCTCCGCCAGTCCGAGATCGACGCCATGAAGTCCGAGGTCCACGCCGGCCACCTCCACCCCATGCAGGCCAAGAAGAACCTCGCCCGCGCCATTACTGCCGACTTCCACTCTCCGGCCGAAGCCGAAGCCGCCGCCGAGCACTGGACTATCCAGTTCCAGCAGCGCGGTGTGGCCGAAGACGTCCCCGCCATCGAAATCTCCCTCGCCACCGAAGGCCTCATCGCCACCCACGACCCCGTCATTGGAGAAGAGATCCGCATTCCCAAGCTCCTCGTCCTCGCCGGACTTGCCGCATCCGCCGGGGAAGCCACCCGCAAGCTGACTGAAAACGCCGTCTCCGTCGACGGAGAAAAGATCGCCTACCGCACCGCGACCCGCAAGGACCTGGGCGAATCCCCCATTCTCCGCCTCGGTCGCCGCCAGGTCCGCATCACCTGGATTGAGAGACTGCCCACCCCATAGCGCCCGCCAGTACAGGTCATGTGGTCAGACCACTGGGTTCTCGATTTCTCATAAAGTGGTATGAAATCGCCGTTTTCTGCGAGTTTCCTGCATCCATGGTGTTCTAAACGGGTTAGCGGGCAACGATTGAAATTTCCCAATGTTTCACCCGAAGCTTTTTTGTGCGCAGAATGTGGGCCGTTGCATGGAAAAACCGGACAGCGGGCGCTGATTTGAAAGTGGTCTGCTAGGGTGCGTTTATCGCGCAGATGAACTCCGTCGGGGAACCCCTGAGCCGGTTCGCAGTCCGGCACGCGAGGTCAGGGGCCGGGGCGGAGGCTCTCAGGGGGCGGGCCTTCGGCCTTGAAAGCCACAGTGACCGGAAACCACAGCAACCAGAGAAATGCTCCGGAGCTAATTGGGCAATGGTATAGAGTCTGTGGCCCGGTGCTGTGGCGGCCGGCCCACCTTATAATAATAGGCGCGGTGAAACGTTGCGCCGAAGGTGGGGCACCCAACTTCATACCAACAGGAAATCTGTTCGAGCCAACAGGAAATCTGTTCGAGCCGATTCAACTCCAACTCAGAACGTGTAGCGCAGCTGGAGCGTGATCGATCGCGGCATCAGGAGGTGTGTCCCGGAAAGGTGGAAAGAACGTTGTTCGCGAGATTGACGATGTCCAGATGGATCCCAATCTGCTGGCGCTCGTGATGGTAGAGATCGTCTTCTCCGAGCGAACGATCGAAGACATCTCTCGCGACGAAAGTCGACATTTTGGTCGATTTCATCCGAAAACTACCCCCGCAAAAAAATCTGCTCCGTCTTCGGTGCATGGCACGTCTTATATACTCATGATTGGAAGACATGCCGCCAACTGGATCTACGCAGTCTAAAACGTTTCTCCCCTGGGGTATCGCCGCGATCGTTCTTGTCGCTGCCGTCTTCGGTTACCGCTATTTCACGCGCGAGAAGGTCGAGGTCCGCACGGCGCAGGTCACGCGCCAGTCCCTCACCAGCAACGTCTCCACCAACGGTAAAGTAGAACCGGTTGAGGGCTCCGAGTTCCAGGCGCACGCCCCAACCCCCGGCATCATCAAGAAGATCTACGTGGACGTCGGGGATGAGGTGAAGCCCGGAACCCTCCTGATCAGCCTGGACGACACCGACCTCGTGGCCCGCATCGCCACCGCCTCCTCCACCCTGAAGACGATGCAATCCAACGCCCAGGATCTCGCCCAGGGCGGAACCACCGACGAGCGCATCGCCATGTCCGGCGACCTTGACCGCGCCAGGAACCAGCAGACCCAGGCGGCCCGTGATCTCGCAGCCATCCAGTCCCTGCAGCAGCGGGGTGCCGCCTCCGCCAACGAGGTTGCCAGCGCCCAGCAGCGGCTCCAGGTCGCCGAGAGCAATATCCGCAGCCTCCAGCAGCGCTCCACCGGGCGCTACGGCGAGGCGGACCGCACACGCTCCGCCGCCCAGATCGCGGAGGCCAAGGCCAATCTCGCTGCCGCCCAGAGCGCCTACGCCTCGGCAAATATCCGCAGCCCCATCGCCGGAACCGTATACGCGGTCCCTGTCAGCCCCTACGACTTCGTGCCTGCCGGCGACGATCTCCTCGACGTGGCGGATCTTGACCGTATCCAGATCCGCGCCTATTTCGACGAACCCGAGATCGGCCGCCTGCAGCAGAATCAGCCGGTCAGCATCGTCTGGGAGGCAAAGCCCGGGCAGAAGTGGCACGGCCACATCCAACGCGCCCCCACCACCGTCATCACGTACGGCACACGCAACGTCGGCGAGTGCATCATCAGCGTCGACGATGCCCATGGCGACCTGCCCCCCAACAGCAACGTCACCGTCACCGTCACCACCTCCGAGCGCCACAACGTTCTCAGCCTCCCCCGCGAGGCGCTCCACACCGACGCCGGAGACTACGTCTATCGCATCGTGAATGGCAAGCTTCAGCGCACGCCCATCGTCATCGGAGCCACCAATCTGATCCGCTTCGAGGTCGTCTCCGGGCTCAATGAGAAGGACGTCGTCGCGCTCAACTCCACCGCCAACCGCGATCTGACTAACGGTCTCGAAGTCAGGGCAGTCCAAGAACGATGATGAAGCCGCTCCCGATCTTTCGCTTCCTCATCCTTGCTCTCCTCTCACCGGCCCTCCCGCTCGTCGCCGATACCTCATCCGCCCACGCTGCGCTGATGCACGGTCGGGTCGATGAAGCCGAAAGAGACCTGCGCGCCGCGCTCACGGCCACTCCCGCCCTCCCAGACGCGCCCTTGGCCCACCAGCTTCTTTGCAGGGTCTTCTACGCGCAGGATCAGGCTGACCGAGCCATCCCGGAGTGCGAAGCGGCCGTCGCCGGCGCACCCGGCGACAGCGAGAGCCTACTCTGGCTCGGCCGTGCCTACGGCAAGAAGGCGTCCAAGACCAACCCATTCTCGGCCTATGGCCTCGCCCGCAAGGTCCGAGCATGCTTCGAGCGCGCGGTGCAGGCGCAGCCGACCAACATCGACGCCATGGGCGATCTCGGCGAGTTCTACGTCGCCGCTCCATCCATCGTCGGCGGCGGAGTGGACAAGGCTCGCAGACTTGCCGCCACGCTCCAGGCCCACTCCCCCGCCCAGGCTCACCGCCTCCTCGCTTATATCGCCAACGGCGCCAAGGATGACGCTACCGCAGAGACCGAGTTCAAGACCGCGATTACCTTCGGCAGATCGCCCGACGCCTACATCGACCTGGGCGAGTTCTACCAGCACCATGGCCAGCTTGACCAGGCGGTCGAGGCCTACAAGTCCGGCATCGACGCCGACCGCGCCCACGGGCCCGTCCTGGTAGAAGCCGCGACCAACCTCATCGCGGCCAAACGGGCTCCCGACCTCGCTGAACGCGCCCTCCGAGCGTATCTCTCGTCCTCGGATCAGACAGACGGCGCCCCGGTCTTCAAGGTTCACCTCCAGCTTGGTAAACTGCTCGCTCAGCGTGGAGACCAGGCCGGAGCTCGCAGCGAGTTCGCCGCGGCCCTGGCCCTCGCGCCCAACTTCGCCCCAGCGCGCGACGCCGTGAAGGGAGCCTGACGATCCGAACGATCCGATTCTGCACACCCCATCACCGAACTCTTCGCCGCGGGCCCCTGTTCCTGGCCACCGGAGCCCTGCTCCTCGCCAGCCCCTTCGCCGCCCGCGCCCAGATCTCCCTGACCACCGCCGTCGATCTCGCCCTCCGCAGCGACCCGCGCGTGCGCTCGGCCCAGGCCGACGTCGTTCGTTCCCGCTCCTCGCTTGCCGAAGCTCACGACGTCTATATCCCCACTGCGGGAGCAAGCGGTGGATATGGCCGCTCAACCGGCGTGCCGCTCGGTGTGCCCGTGGTCTTCAGCCTCTCCAGCCAGTCCCTCCTCTTCAACTTCTCCCAGCGTGATAATCTCCGCGCCGCGTCGTCCGGAGTCCAGGCGTCACTTTTGGCGCTCCAGGAGATGCGTGAAAAGGTCGCCGAGGACGCCGCCGTCACCTACCTTGGCCTGGCCAACGCCCAGCAACGGCTCGCCGCCACCAATCAGGAGTTCCAGTTCGCGAACCGCCTCGTCACCATCGTCGACGAGCGGCTGCAGGCCGGACAGGATAACCGGATGGAGTTGCTCCGAGCCCGCCGCACCGCCGCCCAGATCCACATCGAGCAGCTTCGAATTGAAGACGAGGTTGCCATCCTGTCCGACCATCTCTCGCACCTCGTCTCCCTGCCCGCGAACCAGATCACCACCGAACCCGGATCCATCCCCGCCCTGCCCACCCTCAAGGACGTTCCCGTCGCCGAGTCCGATAGCCCCGGCATCCAGTCCGCCTTCGCCACAGCCCGCAGCAAACAGGAGACAGCCTTCGGAGCCGCCCGCTACCGCTTCCGCCCCCAGGTCACCTTCGACGCCAACTACTCCCGCATCAGCACCAGCCAGACCAACTACGACACCTACTATCCCGCCTTCTCCCGCCAGCTCAGCTACAACGCCGCCGCGATCGGCATCCAAATCCAGATTCCCCTCTACGACCGAGCTCACCAGGACCGCGCACACGGAGCCTCCGCCGAAGCCGCCAAGTCCCTGTACGAGGCCCAGGATCAACGCAACCAGTTCCTCGAAGGCCGCTTCAAGCTCCGCCACACCGCCTCCGAGCTCGCCGCCCGAACCGATCTGGCCGAGATCGACCGGCAGCTCGCCCAGGAGCAGATCGACGTCATCCTCGCCCAGCTCACCGCCGCCGCCGGCAACCCGGACAAGCCGCAGATGACGCCTAAGGACGAGCAGAACGCCCGCCTACAAGAGCGCGCAAAGTTCATTGAGCTCCTCGACGCCCAGCTCCAGCTCAACCAGGCCCAGGTCAATCTCCTGCGCCAGTCCGGGCAGCTCGACGCCTGGCTCAAGCTTGCAGCACACACGGACGCACCCGTGCCTGCCACCATCGTGCCCGTTCCGACGCCCCAGCCGTAGGGCTCCAATTCGGGAACCCTCTCCAAACCCCGGCGCAACCCGTAATCGAATGGTAAAATCTAGGTCATCACGATGCCTCTCAAAACCCTGTTCCTGAATCCGCCCTCGTTTGAGAATTTTGACGGTGGCGCCAGCTCTCGCTGGCCCGCCACCCGCGAAATCGAGTCGTACTGGTACCCCGTCTGGCTCGCCTATCCCGCCGGGATGCTCGAAGGATCCAAACTCCTCGATGCGCCGCCGCACCACGTCTCAGCGCAGGAGACCATCGAGATCGCCAAGGGATACGAGTTCCTTGTGCTCTTCACGTCGACCGTCGGCTGGCACGGAGACCACGGCCTCGCCGAAGCCATCAAGCGCGGCAATCCGTCGATCAAGATCGCCTTCGTCGGACCGCCGGTCACGACCGACCCCGACCGTGCCCTCAACGAGTGCCCCGTCATTGACTTCGTCTGCCGCCGAGAGTTCGACTTCTCCGTCGTCGAGTACGCCAACGGTAAGCCGCTCAACGAGATCCTGGGAATCAGCTACAAGGATGCCGACGGCGTCGTTCAGCACAACCCCGACCGTCCGCAGGTCGAAGATCTCGACGCCATGCCCTGGGCCACCAAGGTCTACGCCCAGAATATGGACGTCACCAAGTACAACGTCCCGTTCCTCCTCCACCCCTTCATCTCGCTCTACTCGACCCGTGGCTGCCCCGCGCAGTGCACCTTCTGCCTCTGGCCCCAGACCCTCTCGGGCCACGCCTGGCGCAAGCGGTCCACCGACGACGTCGCAGCCGAGATGGCCTGGGCGAAGCAGAACTTCCCCCACGTCAAGGAGTTCTTCTTCGACGACGACACCTTCAACATCCAGAAGGCACGTACGGTCGAACTCTGCGCCAAGCTGAAGCCGCTCAACATCACCTGGTCCTGCACCTCGCGCGTCACCACGGATCGCGATACCCTGAAGGCCATGAAGGATGCCGGCTGCCGCCTGCTCATCGTCGGCTTCGAGTCCGGCGACCCCCAGATCCTCAAGAACATCAAGAAAGGTGCCACCGTCGAGCGTGCCCGCGACTTCGTCAAGGACTGCCACGACCTCGGCCTCATCATCCACGCCGACTTCATCCTCGGTCTCCCCGGAGAAACCCGCGAATCGATCCGCAACACGATCGAATTCGCCAAGCAGCTCGACTGCGAGACCATCCAGGTCTCCGTCGCGCACGCCTTCCCCGGAACCGAGTTCTACGACTACGCCGCCAAGAATGGCTTCATCACCAACGACGTCATGGCCGACACCGGCGGACACCAGATGGCGCACATCGAGTACCCCGGCGTGCCCGCTGAGTACGTCATGGAGATGGTCCACCGCTTCTACGACGAGTACTACTTCCGCCCCAAGGCCGCCTTCCGCGTCGTCTGGAAGGCCATCGTCAACCGCGACGTTCCCCGTCTCTACGTCGAGGCCAAGAGCTTTATGAAGCTGCGCGCCCAGCGCAACAAGGCCTCCCGCAAGATGAAGGAAGAGAACGCGCTCAAGGCCCAGGAATCCGTCAGCATGAACGCATGATCCCAGCCTTGAACGAGCAACAAACCGAACAACACCCATGCCGCCGTCCACGCCCAAGCGTGACGGCGGCATTCCTGCTTGCGCTCCTCCTCTGCCCCGCCCTGCAAGCCCAAACCAAACCTACCCTCCACGGCGATCCCGCCCACCCTCCCGCCGCCCGCTGGGTCGACACCCGCCTCTACTTCGGCCTGGGCCCCGCCGGCGACCCCACTAAGGGCGTCACCGAGTCCGCCTGGCGCGACTTCCTCGACAAGGAGGTCACACCGCGCTTCCCCGCCGGCCTCAGCGTCCTCGACGTCTACGGCCAGTGGCAGAGCAAGTCCGTCAAATCCGTAGAACGCATCCGCTCAAAAATGCTGGTCATCGACTACCCCGACACCCCTGCGAACAACGCAAAAATCGAGGCCATCCGCACCGCCTGGAAAGCCCTCACCGGCGACCAGTCCGTCCTCAAGGTCACCCAGCCGGCCCAGGTCTCCTTCTAGGCCGGCGATCGGGATGATCCCGCAGGTTGATCCTATCGTCCGCCCTTCACCTTCAACTCCGCCGTCTCCCCGGTCACCACAATCGTCGTTCCAAACGGCTGTGACAACTCGACCACCCGCTCCAGAATGTCCTTTGCCTGCTGGCCCTTGGCATAGTCGGGGACAGCGTTGGCGAAGTTCGTC
>JAMFSC010000274.1 GCA_026225095.1 bacterium | reverse complement strand
CGGAGGCAGTGCGCTCGCGGAGGCCGTCGCACTCATCGCTGAAGAACTCGAACTCCAACCGGCATGACACCTCGGCAAGGGCAACGTCTCGGATATCTGCGCCCACGCCCATTTTTGCAACAGAGCCGGAAAAAGGGGATCAGGCGGGGGTCGATTGCTGGGTCGCGGCCCTGAGGGTGGTGCCTTCGAGGCGGGCATAGAGGAGGCCGATGGGGATGATGGAGAGGAGATTGACGATGAGGAGGACGGCTCCGCAGGCGGTGGCGGCCTCGATGGGAGCGCCGTAGAGGGTGTGCATGGTGGCGGCGGTGAGGGCGATTTGGGTGAACCAGCCGATGATGGGGAGCTGGACGGCGGAGCCTCCGATGCTGGCGGCCATGAGGAGCATGGTGCGAGAGAAGGGGAGGGTCGCGAGCTCGGGGGTTTGGACGAAGGCGTGGAGGGTCTGGACGTAGGATTCGCCGATGAGGGACCACATGGCGAGCGAGAGGGCGGCGGCGGCGGCGAACTCGAGCAGGGTGGGGATCGCGCTGAGGCCGTGGCGGAAGACGAGGATCTTGGTGGTGACGGACTCGGCGAGGAGAGCGGAGAAGCCGCCGAGGAGGGTGCGGGTGAGGTTGGCGATCTGCTCTCCGAAGAGGCGGATGGCGAGGGCGAAGAGGGCGAGGAAGGCGGTTCCGGCGAGGGAGATGATGCCGGCGCGGACGAAGATCTCGTGGTGGGGGGCGGTGCGGGGGGTGACGGCAAGGGCGGAGGAGAAGAGGATGGCAGCGGCGCCGAGATCGAACATGCGCTCGATGGTGTAGACGGCGACCTGGGATGCGATGGGGAGGTCGGTGCGTTTGGCGATGAGGTAGGGGCGGGTGAGATCGGCGAGGCGGCCGAAGAGGGCTACGGCGGTGAAGCCGATGAACTGTGAGCCGACCAGCGAGAAGGGGGGGAGGCGTTTGGCGGGGGAGACAAAGATAGTCCAGCGAATGGAGCGGAGCCAGAAGCTGGAGTAGATGAGGGCTACGCCGGCGATGACGTGAAGCGGGCTGATTTGGCGGAGTTGCCCGAAGAAGCTGGACCAGTCAAAGTGGATGCGGTCGTGGAAGAAGAAGACAAGGAGGGCCAGGGCGAGGAGGACGGTGATGGAGAGGAGGCGCTGCTTGTTGGGCTTCGCTTCTTCGGGCATGGTGGGGTTGGCTCTCCGGATGGGGTTCGGGGCTATGGGGCCGCGGCCTGGAGGGCTCGATGAGCCGATTCGCTGGAGGTGTGCGGTTCTGCGCTGGGTGCCGTGGCGCTCCGGCCCACCTTAGCGACGATGAGACGTGTCGCGAAGGTGGGGCACCCGACTTCATATCTACAGGCAATTTGCCCGAGACGCTTGCGGCGGTTGAACTCGGTGATGATGCGGGCGACGTAGGCTCGAGTCTCGCGGTAGGGTGGGACGCCGTGGAAGCGGTCGACGGCTGTGGGGCCGGCGTTGTAGGCGGCGAGGGCGAGGCGGACGTCGTTGTGGTAACGGGTGAGGAGCTGGTCGAGGTAGGCGGTTCCGCCGGCGATGTTCTGGTCGGGGCGGAAGGCGTCGTGGACTCCGAGATAGGCGGCGGTGGCGGGCATGAGCTGCATGAGGCCGCGGGCTCCGGCGTGGGAGACGGCCAGGACCTGGCCACCGGACTCGGCGTTGACGACGGAGAGGAGGAGATCGATGTCGATGTGGTGCTGGGCTCCGGCGTGGGAGAGGAGCTCGGGGACGCTGGGGAGTTTGCTTGCGGGTGTGGCGGGTTCGGGAGGGATGGCGGGGATCTCGAGGGGCTCGATCCGCGCGATGGCAGCGGCTGCCAGGTCGAGGTAGCTGGTGGGTGCTTCGGGATTGGTGTTCGAGGGGCCGACGGGGTAGAGACGGACTTTGCCGGAGTTGGGGAGGGATTCGCGGCGGACGGAGTCGATCTCGAAGCCGTTGGTGAGGGTGATGTGTTCGGCTGCGGGGGCCGCGAGAGGGAAGCAGAGGGTGAGGGCGGCGAGAAGGGCCGCGATGGGGCGACGGCGGATGAGTGGGGAGCTCACGGGTCTAGGCTAACATCCGGGTGTGGAATTTGCGGCAGGATTCACGCTACTCGGCGGTGAGGACGGTCTCGAAGAGGAAGAGGCAGATGATGGTGAAGATGATGTCGTAGCCGGCGAGCATGCGGATCCAGAGGTGGGGGTTGAAGCCTTCGTCTCCGGTAAGGATTCCGGCGGTGGCGTTGATCATGCCGAGGAGCGCGGGGAGGGAGATGGGGATCAGGATAAGGGGGAGCATCAGCTCGCGGTTGCGGGTGCGGAGGCCGAGCGCGGCGAAGAACGTTCCGTTGCAGAGGAGAGCCCAGGTTCCGAGGGGCATCACCAGCAGCAGGAGGCTGGTCTCGCCCAGGGGGTGCAGGTTGTAGAAGATGACGAAGACGGGGGCGAGGACTGCCTCGATGAGGCCCACGAAGAGGAGGTTGGCGAGGACCTTGCCGAGGAACAGGGCGGAGGCGGGGGCAGGGGCCATGCGCTGGGCTTCAAGGACGGCGTTGCGCTGCTCGCGGGTCCAGGTCTGGTTGAGGGCGGTGGTGGCGGCGAAGAGGATGGCGACCCAGAGGACTCCGCCGGCGATCTGGCGGGCGAGGGTGGGGTTGGCGGTGGGGTCGAAGGCGAGGGAGAAGACGAAGACGACCAGGAGGGCGTAGAAGAGCATTCCGTTGATGGAGTCGCGGGAGCGCCACTCGATGCGGAGGTCTTTCTGGAGGTGGTGCCAGAGGTGGTTGAGGTAGTTCATCCGGCCTTTACGGTGAGGGGCTTGGTGAGGTCGGCCAGGGTGGCGTGGGTGGCGCGGAGATAATCGGCCGGAGTGAGGAGGAGTTGCAGGCCGCGCTGTCCGGCGGAGATGCTGATCTGGTCGTGGAGTTCGATGGTCTCGTCGGCGAAGGCGGCGAAGGCTTTTTTTGCTCCCATGACGGTGACGCCTCCGCGGACGTAGCCGGTGAGGGGTTCCACGTCCTTGAGGGAGGCGAGGTCTGCTTTCTTGAAGTGGGCGGCGTGGGCGAGTTTTTTGAGGTCGAGTTCGGCGTCGCCGGGGATGACGGCGAAGAGGTGGTCGCCGGTGTTGGTGAGGGTGAGGAGGGTCTTGAAGACCTGCTCGCGGGGCAGGCCGATCTTGCGGGCTACGGAGAGGGCGGTCAGGTCTTCGGGGTCGACCTCGTAGGCGCGGAGTTCGTAGGGGATGTTGAGTCCGTCGAGGATGCGGGCGGCGTTGGTTTTTGGGGGTGGGGCCGGCTTCATGCGGCAGGCTCGGCTGGGGGCTGGAGTTCGCCGTTGGAGAGGGTGAGGGTGCGGTTGGCGAGGGGAGCGGCGAGGGCGGCCTGGTGGGTGGTGAGGATGATGGTGCGGAGGCCTCCGCCTGCGAGGGGCCAGGTGCGGAAGTCGGTGAGGAGGTCGATCATCTGGCGGGTGCTTGCGGCGTCGAGGTTGGAGAAGGGCTCGTCGAGGAGGAGGAGCTGGGGGTCGGACTGGAGGACGCGGGCGAGGGAGGTGCGCTGGCGCATTCCCTGGGAGTACTGGCCGACGGGGCGGGTGAGGAAGGGATCGAGGCCCACGGAGCGGAGGGCCATCTCGGGGTTTCCGACGCAGGCGCAGCTTCCGTCCTTGTGGAGTCCGGAGAAGTAGTTGAGGTTTTCGATGGCGGAGAGCTCGTCGTAGAGCATGGGGGCGTGGCTCATGTAGGCCATGCGGTGGCGCTGGTTCTGGGGGGTGTCGCCGAAGACCTCGACGGTGCCGCGGGAGGGGGCGATGAGGCCGGCGACGAGGCGGAGGAGGGTGGATTTGCCGGCGCCGTTTTCGCCCAGGAGCATGGTGGCGGATCCCTGGGGAAAGGTGACGGAGACGTTGCGGACGGCGGCAAAGCTGCCGAAGACCTTGGAGCAGGCGGAGAGGGATGCGGCCGCGACGGAGGCTTTAGGGGCGACGGGGCGGGCGGGGGTGGGGGTCGTGGTCATGCTTGGCAGGGCGGAAGTGATGTTGCTACCGTTGATCGGGGCGCGAAACGCAGATCCCCTGCGGGGATGACAGACAGAAAAACAAGGACGGAAAGACAAGCAGCGGCAAAGGCTTTAGCGGGCGAGGGGGAGGACGGCGGCGGTGGTGGCAGGAGCTTTGTTAGCGCCAGGGGCTACGGGAGCGTACTTGGAGGCGCACTTGGCCTGGAGCTGAGTGGCGTGGAAGACTCCGTCGTGGCCGTAGGTCCCAATTGCAAGGGCCTGGGCGTCGTCCTTGAAGGTGTCGGGCGGCGGCTCGGAGCCCTGATAACTGACCTGGAGGACTTTTCCCTGTTCGAGGAGCTGGAAGCTGGCGTTGGTTCCGACACGGTGGATGCTGCCGGGGGCCACGTTGCCGGCTACGCGGAGGTGCCGGGTGTAGGCCTTGCTGCCTAGCGCGTTGAGCTCGGCGATGGTGACGTAGTACTGCTTGGTGTCGCGGAGGCCGGTGATGGAGAGATAGGCCACGGTGGCGAGGATTACGACGACGCCGGCGATGATGCGGGTTGGCTTCTTCGAGTTGGAGGCAGCGGTGGGCATCGTCATCCAGTGTAAGACGCTGGGGGCGTGGGGTCAAAGGCTGTTGGGGGTGGGCGGGATCAAAATGGGAGGCGCGACGGGGTGGATCGGGTCGCGATTGAAGCTGGGAAGGGTGAAGATGGAAAGGATTGCGAATTACGTGACTCGGGCCGGCGCGATGGCCGGCCCGAGGTTGGAATGGGTAAAACCTCAGCGGTAGGCGGGAGTGTTCGCCGGAGCCTCGGCGTTGATGCGGGCTGAGAGTTGGGTGAGGAGGGAGTCGGCTTTGAACTCCTGGGCCTCGATGGATTCGAGGACGGCTGCGTCCTGGGTGAGACCGAGGAGGCTGGCCCAGTTCTTGAGGGTTCCGTAAACGGCGATCTCGTGGTGTTCCACCTGCTGGGCGGCGCCGATGAGGGCGATATCGCGGAAGGAGGGATCGGTGACGTCCTTGATGGTGTCGGAAGCTTCTGTAGCGAGGGCGTGGATGGCCTTGCAGGTCTCGGTGCTGGCTTCGCCGGTGTGCTGCTGAAGGAGGGACTCGACCTTGGCGGCGTGACCCCTGGTCTCTTCGAGGTGATGCTGAAGGGCAACGGAGAGGTTGGCGTCGGCGGCGTTGTCAATCAGATCCGGAAGGGCCTTGATGATGGTCTGCTCCATGTCGAGGGCCTTCTGGAGGTTGGTGATATAGAGGGTGCGGAAGTCTTCGATGTTTGCGGAAAAGAGTTTCACGATCGTTCTCCTAAATGCAGGAAATGGTGCGTGGCCGATTTTGGGCACGAGCCTTCAACGTTCGAGGAGGCGTGTCCACGATGCTGGTGACGAAACCTGTTGTGTTTTGTGGGAGCGGCCTTTTCTGGGCTCACATCCCTTGCTTCTAGAGATTTGGATGCAGGGATGGGGCGGGAGGTGGGCTTGGGAGTTGCGTTACGGGGGCGCGTATACTCGGGGCTTAGATCGTGGCGATTTTTGCGGGAGGTTCAAGGCGCATGAGTGGTGTTGATAACGGAGTTGCGGGCACGGTGGGGAACGACTACAGGGTTCCGACGGGGCGGGCGGAGTGGATCGTGAAGCGCAAGGCCGAGGCGGAGCGGACGGGTGACACGAACATGTCGCAGATGCACTTTGCGCGCAAGGGCCTGATTACGGAAGAGATGGCATTCATCGCGGCCAAGGAGAAGATCTCTGCGGAGCTGATCCGGAGTGAGGTGGCGAAGGGGACGATGATCATCCCCGCGAACATCAATCACACGGAGCTGGAGCCGATGGCGATTGGAGTGGAATCGCTGTGCAAGATCAATGCGAATATCGGCAACTCGGCGCTGGTGTCGAACGTCGAGGAAGAGCTGCGGAAGCTGCATACGGCGGTACACTTCGGAGCCGATACGGTGATGGATCTTTCGACGGGTGGGGATATTCCGATGATCCGGGAGCAGATTCTGCGGCACTCGCCGGTGCCGATCGGGACGGTGCCGTTGTACGAGGCGCTGAGCCGGGTGAAGAAGGTCGAGGATCTGAATATCGATCTATATCTTGAGGTGATCGAGGAGCAGGCGCAGCAGGGGGTCGACTACTTTACGATCCATGCGGGTGTGCTGATTGAGTATGTGCCTCTGGTGGCCAAGCGGATTACCGGCATCGTGAGCCGGGGTGGGGCGATCCTGGCGCAGTGGATGACGTCGCACCACAAGCAGAACTTTCTGTATGAGCACTTCGACCGGATCACGAAGGTGATGGCGAAGTACGATGTGAGCTACTCGCTGGGGGATGGGCTGCGGCCAGGATGTCTCGCGGATGCTTCGGATGAGGCGCAGTTCGCGGAGTTGAAGACGCTGGGTGAGCTGACGCGTCACGCGTGGAAGAGCGATGTGCAGGTGATGATCGAAGGGCCGGGGCATATCCCGATGGACCAGATCAAGCTGCAGGTGGATAAGGAAATCGAGCTTTGCGATGGGGCTCCGTTTTATGTGCTGGGGCCCTTGGTGACGGATATTGCGCCTGGGTATGACCACATCACGAGCGCGATTGGGGCGGCGATGATCGGATGGCATGGGGCGGCGATGCTCTGCTACGTGACTCCGAAGGAGCATCTTGGACTGCCGAACGAGAAGGATGTGAAGGACGGGATTATCGCGTACAAGATCGCGGCTCATGCGGCGGATGTGGCGCGGCACAGGCCGGGCGCGAGGGATCGGGACGATGCGATCTCACATGCTCGCTATACGTTTGACTGGGATAAGCAGTTTGCGTTGTCGCTGGATCCGGAGACGGCTCGGTCGATGCACGATGAGACGCTGCCGGACGATTATTACAAGGAAGCGGCGTTCTGCTCGATGTGCGGTCCGAAGTTCTGCTCGATGAACTGGTCGAGCAAAGTGGACAAGTTCAATGAGAGCGAGTTTGGCTTGAAGAAGCCGGATCTGACGCAGATCGTTACGGAACAGATGGCGATGCGGGGGTAGGTTCGCGCTCGATCGGGTTGTGCTGGCGGAGGACCGTGGAGGATGCGGTCCTCCGTTTCTGTCTTATGCGTCGGCTCAGTAGATACGAATCTTCAGAGCTCCATGGCGAACTGGCCTGGCTGGATGTTGACCGGGGCGTCAGTGGCGAGGGCCAGGATGAGGCGCTCGAGGACGAGGAGCTTGTTGGCGGGGGAGCTGCGGAGTTCGAGGTCGGCGCGGGCTACCAGGCGCAGGGCGCGGGTGAGGGCGGAGCGGGATTTGTAGCGGCGGGCTTGGCGGATGAGGTCTTCGGCGGCGAAGGGGGGCATGCGGAAGCCCTGCCAGAGGACGTTCCAGATGGCGCGGGAGTCGCGGACGCCCTTTTCGTGGATGACGAGCATCTGGCGGAAGGTGCGGGCGAGCATGTAGAGGTGGCCGATGGCTGCGTCTTCGCCGCCGTCGGAGGCGTTGAGGAGGCCGTGGAGGAGGAGGAGGGCGCGGGGGCGGTCGCGCTGGGAGATGGCGTCGGTGAGTTCGTATAACGACCGCTGCTTGGCGGCGAGGACCATGGTTTCTACGTCGCCGAGGGTGATGCGTGGTTCCTTCGAACGTAAGACCTGGGGGGCGGTGACGTAGAGGGCTAGCTTTTCGAACTCGCTGGAGACGAGCATCATGTCGGCTCCGAGGGCGTCGACTAGCTCGCGGGCGGCGTCGGGGTCGAACTGGATGGAGCGGGCCTGGGCGGCGGCGGTGATGAAGCGGACGGCATCGGCTCCGTCGACGCGGGCCAGTTCGACGAGGCCGCACCAGTCGCCCAGGGTCTCGCGGATGCGCTCGTAGCGGTCCTTATCCTGCATGTCCATCTTGCGGAGGTCGGTGGGGATGCGGAGGTGGTCGGCGACGAAGAGGAGGACGGCCTGGGGGTTGGGGGAGCGGAAGTAGGCGTCGATGGCTGCGAACTCTTCCTTCTTGCTGCCGCGGCCG
Organism: bacterium; assembly: GCA_026225095.1. Classification (GTDB taxonomy): domain Bacteria; phylum Acidobacteriota; class Terriglobia; order Terriglobales; family Acidobacteriaceae; genus Edaphobacter. Next base: position 2,106 of record JAMFSC010000274.1, on the reverse strand, counting down.
TAGAGGGTCTTGAGGTTGCGGATGAAGAAGACCTGGAAGGGGGCCATGAGGGATGGGGTCTGGGCTAGGTCGAGGATGTCGAAGATGGAGGTTTCGGCGAGGTCGAGATCGTAGAGGCAGAAGTCGCGGCTCTCGGGCGGGGCGAGGGTGGAGAGGACACCGGCTCGGCAGCGCAGGTAGAGGAAGGTCTCGTCGCCGAGGAGGACGTAGCCGGGACGGAGGGCGGGGGTGGCGATCTCGGCGAGGAAACGGTCGGTGGAGGCGAAGCTCTTGAGGGCGCTCACTGGAAGGACTCCAGCATGTCGGAGACGAGGGCCTGGGAGAAGTCGCGGGCGATGCGGCGAACGGCGGCGGAGTCTTCCTGGAGGAAGCCGGTGAGGTCCTGGGTGGACTGGTACTGTTCGCGATAGGCGAGGGCGTCGTTGTGGTAGAGGACGGTTCCGTCGCGGGAGGTGAGGATGACGCGGGCGGTGACGGTGATGAGATAGCTCGAGGTCTGGCCGGTCGAGGAGTCGTAGGTGAGCGGGGCGGCGGATTGGGCGAGGATGGTTCCGGAGAGGGTGGCGTCGGCATCCGCGCCGGCGCGGGTGAGGATCTGATAGCGGGTGCGGGTGTTGAGCTCGCGGATGACGGCCTGGGTGAACGCGGTCTCGGTGTGGAAGGTCTGGGAGTGGGTGGTGAAGATGGGGACGTCGAGGGTGCGGACGGAGGTCGGGATGTGCGTGGCGGAGCCGGGCTGGTGATAGCCACAGGCGGCGAGCATCGGGAGGAGAAGGAGGGCGGTGAGGATTGGGATAGGTCGGGAGGTGCGCATGAACTGGTAGTTCTATTGTCGCATTGAGTGCGGGATTGGGCCTTAACGCAGAAGAGGCAGCCTTTGTGGGCTGCCTCTTCTGCGGTTGCTGCGTGAAGGTTATGCGGGGGTGGGGTGGCCTTCGCCGAAGCCGGGCTTGCGTCCGGATCCGGGCTTGAGGACCTCCTGCGTGTCTCCGGGGCCGGGATCGACGGCGGAGAGGGGCGAGCGGGCTGGTGGGAGTTCCTTGCCTTCGATGATGAGATTGATCTCGAGCGCGTCGAGGGTCTCGCGCTCGAGGAGCGCGGTGGCCATGCGATGCATGATGTCGTGATGGTTATCGAGGATCTCGTAGGCGGCGCGGTAACCCTCGTCGACGAACGCGCGGACGGCTGCGTCGATCTTGTTGGCGGTGTCGTCGGAGTAGTCCCGGGCCTGGGCGATCTCGCGGCCGAGGAAGATCTGCTCTTCCTTCTTGCCGTAGGTCAGGGGCCCGAGGGTGCTCATGCCGTACTCGCAGACCATCTTGCGGGCGAGTTCGGTGGCGCGGACGATGTCGTTGCCGGCACCGGTGGTCTTGCGGTTCATGAAGATCTCTTCGGCGCAACGTCCACCCATGAGGATGGCGAGCTGGGTCTCGAGATAGTCGCTGGTGACGGTGTGTTTGTCCTCTTCTGGAAGGTGCATCGTCACGCCCAGGGCCATGCCGCGGGGGATGATGGTGACCTTGTGGAGGGGGTCGGAGTGGAGGCGCTTGGCCGCGACGAGGACGTGACCGGCCTCGTGGTAGGCGGTGTCGCGCTTGTCGTCTTCGGACAGGAGCATGGACTTGCGCTCGGCGCCCATGAGGACCTTATCCTTGGCCACTTCAAAGTCGTACATGTGGACCGACTTGCGGTTGAAGCGGGCTGCGGTGAGGGCGGCCTCGTTGACCATGTTCGCGAGGTCGGCTCCGGAGAAACCCGGTGTGCCGCGAGCCAGGATGTTGAGGTTGACATCTTCCGCCATGGGGACCTTCTTGGCGTGGACGCGGAGGACCTCTTCGCGGCCCTTGATGTCGGGGCGGTCGACGATGACGCGGCGGTCGAAGCGGCCGGGCCGCAGAAGAGCGGGATCCAGGACGTCGGGGCGGTTGGTGGCGGCGATGAGGATGACGCCGTCGTTGGACTCGAAGCCGTCCATCTCGACCAGGAGCTGGTTGAGGGTCTGCTCACGCTCGTCGTGTCCGCCGCCGAGGCCTGCGCCACGGTGACGTCCGACGGCGTCGATCTCGTCGATGTAGATGATGCAGGGTGCGTTCTTCTTGCCCTGTT
>JAMFSC010000273.1 GCA_026225095.1 bacterium | reverse complement strand
GGTTCAGACTCACCCTCAACTGGGTACAGCTATCATGAAATTGCTCTAGAAGTTCGTTCGACCTTCCCCCGAGAAGGGATTCCAAACACCCCTGTCGCTAGACCAGATTGCCTGTTGGTACAAAGTTGGGTGCCCCACCTTCGGCGCAACGTTTCACCGCGCCTAAGGTGGGCCGGCCGCCACAGCACCGGGCCACGGACTCTAGAAGATTCGAACCCGCTTCTCCGGAGCAAGATAGAGGCTCTGCCCAGGCTCCACGCCAAAGTCGCCGTACCACGCATCCAGGTTCCGCACGGTCTCAGCCCGCACCGGTCCCGGAGCATGCCCGTCAGTCAGAATCTGTCGCCGCAGAGACGCCTCCCGGCTCTTCCCCTGCCAGTTCTGACCGAACGCAATAAAGAACTGCTGGTCCCCGGTCAGTCCATCGAGCACCGGAGCCGTCTTCCCCCGCATCGCCGCATGGTACGCATCGAACGCCGCATTCACGCCGGCCAGATCGGCGATATCCTCCCCCAGCGTCTGGCGCCCGCTCACATGCAGTCCGGGCAACACCTCATAGGTGTCAATCTGAGCAGCCAGCGCACTCGTGGACGCATTGAAGTGCTCCCGGTCCGCCGCCGTCCACCAGTCCCTCACACGCCCCTCGGCATCGAAGTCCGAGCCCTCCGAATCGAAGGTGTGCGAGATCTCATGCCCGATGACCGTACCGATCCCGCCATAGTTCGAAGCCGCCGGACCATCCGCATCGAAGAACGGCGGCTGCAGAATCGCCGCTGGAAAGTTCAACGCATTATTCAAAGGCATCTCCACCGCATTCACCGTCTGAGGGGTCATGCACCACTCGTCCGGGTCCGTCGTCTTGCCGATCCTGCCCAGGTTGTAGTGGTATTCAAACAGACGCGCCCGCTCTTCATTCCCGGCGAGATCATCCGCCTTGATCTCCAACCCGTCGTAGCTCCGAAAGTGGTCCGCATAGCCCACGCTCACGCGCAACGTCTTCAACTTGGCCAGCGCCTCGGCCTTGGTGCTTGGGGCCATCCACGAGATCGCCTCCAACCGCGTCCTGTAGACCGCCAGCAGATTCCCCACCAGCGCCTGTGCCTTGGCCTTTGCCGCGGGCGAGAAGTAGCGCTCCGCATACATCTTGCCCACGGCTTCGCCCAACGTCCCATTCACAAGGTCAACCGAAAGCCGCTCCCGTGGCCGCTGCTGTGGAACCCCGGACAGGATCGTGCCAAAGAAGTGAAACGCCTCGTCCCGAAAGCTCTTCCCAAGCGCCGGAGCCATCGTCTCGATCGCGTGCATCCGCAGATAGTCGCGCCACGCCTCCATCGGCGTCGAGTCCACCAGCCCCGCCTCCGCCGTCACGGCCGCCGGCTGCCAGACATAAAACTCCTTCTGCTGCCCCAGCGAAGCTGCCTGAAAGAAGACCCCCCAATCGATCCCCGGAGCCTTGCCGGCAAAGTCCGCAAGGGTCCAGAGATTGTCCGCCTTGCGGATGTTCTCACTATCCGCCAGCGAAATCTGCACCTTCGCGATCTCCGTCTCGAGCGCAACCACCCGCGCAGCCCGGTCCTCCGGGTGATCCAGTCCCGCCAACCGGAACATCGCAGCGGCATGGGTCGTGAACTGTTGGCGAACCTCCACCATGTGCGCGCTAGCGTCCAGATAATAGTCACGGCTCGGCAGCGTCAGCCCACCCTGAAAGAAATACGGCGCATAGTGATGCGGATCGTGAAATCCCGGGGCCACCCACAGGCCGAACAGGTTCGCCGTATGAAACTGCCCGGCATTCAACGCATCCACATCCGTTCGCAGCGTCCGCCCCAGCGCCTCGGCCAGCGCCTGCTTGTCGCTGATCGAAGCGATCCTCGCCAGCTCCGGCTCGAGCGGCTTCAGGCCCCTCGCCTCCAGCGTCGCAACATCCATGGACGACGCGTACAAGTCCGCGATCCGCCGCACATCCGTCCCCGGAGCCGCGCCCGCCGTCCCCGCTCCACTCACCAGCTCGGCGATCTGTTTACTCGTCCGTTCCGCGAGCTGCGAGAACCCGCTGATGCTCGTCCGGTCCGCGGGAATCTCAGTCTTCTTCACCCACGCGCCGTTACTGTAAAGGTAGAAGTCATCCCCCGGCTTCACACTCCGGTCCATCGCACTCAGCGAGATCCCCTTGCCGTTTGCAGCAACGTCATGCGAGACCGCCTGTGCCGCGACAGCCAACGGCAGCAGGCACACAGCGAAGAGAGGGAATAGTCCGGAGATCTTCATGACACGAAATTCTACAGCGCACACGCGGCCCGTCGTCGAGCGATAAAATAGCCCACAGCCCAACCGTCACACACACCTCACCCACATCTCTTGCCACCGTCGCCCCCTCCTCCCCCGAAGGTCACGCCTTGCCCGCCCGCCTCATCATCAACGCCGACGACTTCGGCCTCACGCCGGGCATCAATCGCGCCATCCAGGATCTCCACCGCGCCCGTGCCCTCACTTCGGCCACCCTCATGGCCACCGGCCCCGCCTTTGAGGACGCCATCACCATCGCCACCGCCAATCCGACGTTAGGCGTGGGCTGCCACATCGTCCTCCTCGACGGCCTCCCCGTCTCCGACCCCGCTCACATCCCCACCCTCCTCGGCGCCGACGGCAAGACCTTCCGACCCTCCCTCGCCGACTTCACCCGGTCCCTCCTCCGCGGCTCCATCAACCCCGAAGACATCCTCCGCGAATCCATCGCCCAGATTCAGAAGCTCCAGCGCGCTGGAATCGACGTCACCCACCTCGACACCCACAAACACACCCACCTCTTCCCCCTCATCACCCGCACCCTCCTCCACGCCGCACGCCGATGCAGCATCGGAGCCATCCGCAACCCCTTCGAACCCTCCTGGTCGCTCTCCCTCCACCAGGGCACCCGCCTCCGCCGCACGACCATCCGCCTGCTCAACCGAGCCTTCCGCCCCACCTTCGAGTCCCTCCTCCGCGCCGCCCATCCCGACATCGCGACCACCGATGGAACCCTAGCCATCGCCGTCACCGGCGACCTCAACCCGCTTACCCTCTCCCGCACCCTCACCGCCCTCCCCCCCACCGGAACCTTCGAGCTCGTCTGCCACCCCGGCTACAACGACGCCGCCCTGGCCGCACTCCCAACGCGCCTCCGCGCCTCCCGCGAGATCGAATTCCACGCCATCCTCCAACGCATCCCTGCCCTCTTCGAGAATCCAGAGCCCCCCGAACTCATCCACTATGGATACCTCGGCCCCTTCGCCCGTCTCCAGGATCTCGGACAGACCAGCCAGCTCACCCCGCTCACCCCGCCCACCGGCGATGAAAGAGTCCCATGACCACCGGCACCACCCAGCCCCGGCGCATCGGCATCACCTGCTACCCCACCTACGGCGGCTCCGGAGTCGTCGCCACCGAACTTGGCATCGAGCTCGCCGCCCGTGGCCACGAGATCCACTTCATCACCTCCTCCCCGCCCTTCCGCCTCACCGGCCGCGAGGCCAACATCCACTTCCACGAAGTCGCCGTCTACAACTACCCCCTCTTCGAGCACCCTCCCTACGACCTCGCCCTCGCCACCCGCATGGCCGAGGTCGCCGAGTTCTACTCCCTCGACCTCCTCCACGTCCACTACGCCATCCCCCACTCCCTCTCCGCCTACCTCGCCAAGCAGATGCTCGCCACCCGCAACATCCATCTCCCCTTCATCACCACCCTCCACGGCACGGACATCACGCTGGTCGGCCTCGACCGCTCCTATCTCCCGATAACGCGCTTCGGCATTACAGAGTCCGACGGCGTCACCGCCATCTCCAGCTATCTCCGCGAGCGAACCCGCGAGGCCTTCGACATTCAATCCGAGATCGAAGTCATCCATAACTTCGTCAACTGCGACGTCTACGTCCGCAATCCCGACCTGGTCTCCGAGATGCGCCCCCGCTACGCCGCCCCCAACGAAAAACTGATCGTCCACCTCTCCAACTTTCGCCCGGTCAAGCGTGTCACTGACGTAGTTGAGGTCTTCGCACGCATCGCCAAAGAGGTCCCCTCACGCCTGCTGCTCATCGGCGACGGCCCCGACCGCTCCGCTGCCGAGTACCTCGCCATACGCCACGGTGTTCAGGACC
>JAMFSC010000272.1 GCA_026225095.1 bacterium | reverse complement strand
TCCCACAGTCCTTGGAAATCGTCAAAGTCGACGATTTCGCACATTCCCACCGCACCACGACTCCTTCTTCGTATACTGACATTTCTATCCGGCGCCCAACGAGACATTTCTATCGGGCACCAACACGGCGCTAATAAAGCGACGGGACAGAAGCTTTCTTATCGGACGTAAAAATGAAGAACCCCGCCGCAAGTGGCGGGGTATCTCAAAACAGTGCGAGCTGATGGTCTGAGTGGAGCTTGTGATATTCCTTCCCCTGACCCTGAACGTACCGGCCGATCGTCGTTTCGTCCCCGTGCTTACCAACCGTGCTGGCAAAATACCCGTCCGACCAGAATTCCCCACCCCACAATCGCTTCTTCACCTGCGGACACCGCCTGAATATTTCTCGTGCCGTCAGGATTTTCACCATCGTCACGATCTTCGTCACACTGTACGTCGGCACCGACTGCACCAGAAAATGTACATGGTCCTTATCCGTACCGATCTCCAGAAACTTCACCTGATACCGCTTTGCAATCTCTTCGCATACTGCCTTCAGAACCACGTCAACCTGTCTATCGATCACGGATCGCCGATATTTGGCTGGAAATACCAAGTGGTACATCAACACCGTCACGTTGTGGCTCTGGTGGAGGTAGTCACTCATCCTCAAAGACTACGCCGCAAGCGGCGGGGAATCAGACCCGAAGAGATTGAATATGGTCACCAGCCGGTCGGATTCCGGAAACGGCAGCGGGCGCAGCAGGATCGAATTGATCACGGCAAAAATAGTCAGATTCGCGCCCAGGCAGACGGAAAGCGTTAGAAGCGCGGTTATCGTGAATCCTGGAGTCTTGCGCAACAGCCGGTAGGCGTAACGCAACTGGCGGCCAAGCTCATCGAACATGTGCAGCCCACGTGCCTCACGGCAATCCCGCTCGATACTGTTGCGGCCGCCGAACTCAATGCGCGCGCGGCGGGCCGCTTCGGCCGGTGACAGCCCGGACTGAATCAGCTCCTCTGTGTATTGCTCAATGTGGAAACTCAGCTCTTCGGTCATGCCGTCTTCAAAATCACGTCGATGAGCGAGCACGCGAAACAAGAAACGAAACCGTTCAAACATCTCACACCTCCTCCGGTCGAGTGTTCAAGGCTGACGCGATACCCGACGCTAGGCGGTTCCACCCAGCAGTCTCTTCGCGCAGTCTGCCGCGTCCCGCGGTGGTTAACGTATAGTATTTCGCCCTGCGGTTGTTCTCGCTCAGACCCCATTCGGCCGCGATCAGAGCCTGATGCTCCAGGCGATATAGCGCCGGATACAACGATCCCTGTGGAATATCGAAAACCTCACCTGAGATCTGCCGGATGCGCTGCAATACGGCGAATCCGTGTAACGGCTTGAGGGAAACAGCCTTGAGAATCAGCATGTCAAGTGTGCCCGGAAGCAGGTCCACGGCTTTTTCCATTTTGCGTGGACTCCTAGTCTCACTAGGAGACTAACAAAGTCTCTCCTAGTTTGGCAAGGGGACACTCGGCTTCTGTTGGGGTTTCAGGTGCAATCGCCGCGTGCCCGCGAAGTCACATCGTTGGAGGCAACCCAGCGCTGCTTAACCCGGTTTTCCGTTCCACTGCACCTGAAACCCCACAATCATCGGGGGCTGGCGAAAATCCTGTGGGACTTTGGGTACTCTTGTTGGAAAATAACCAAGCTACAATCTTGCCGGCTGCCAAGTACCAGCGCACAAACAGATAGCTGCCAGCAAGTCCTTAGCATTGATCGGCTTCGAGACGTAGCCGTCCATGCCGGCATCGAGGCAGCGCTGACGGTCGTCGTTCAAAGCGTGGGCGGTCATCGCGACGATCGGCATATGAGACGCGGTCAGTGCCTCTCGCTCTCGAATCTGCCGCGTAGCAGCTATGCCGTCCATCTCCGGCATCTGGAGGTCCATCAGGATCAGGTCGAATACATCCGTACCAAGCAGCGCCAGGGCCTCACGGCCATTGTTCGCGATAACGCATGAATGTCCCATCTTCTTCAGCAACCGCGTGGCAAGCGCCTGGTTGACGCGGTTGTCTTCGGCCAAAAGGATTCGGAGACCTCTCCGTGGCGGACCGCCATCCGGGGCCGCAACTGCCAACTTATCCCGCGATGTGATTGTCTGACCAGAGGCTGCCATCAAAGCGGCATAGAGCTCGTTTCTGCGAATGGGTTTGTAGAGGTATGAGGTGACCCCGGCCGCCCTGCAACGATCGGTATCGCTTTGACTGCCGCAAGAACTAAGCAGCACGACTGACGTCCCGGCGATCTCGGGCCGGAGACGCATTTGTTCGATGAGCGATATGCCGTCCATCTCAGGCATGTGCGTATCCGCCAATATGATCTGGAAGTGTTCCCCGCGGATGCCTGCCTCAGCCAGTTCCCGCAAAGCATCCTTGCCACTTTCAACGCACGTGGGCAATATACTCCAGTTTTCAAGCGTCCTGGCCAGGATTTGACGGTTCGTCCGGTTGCCATCGACCACCAGGACCTTGGTGCCGCGCAGGCTATCGGCGCCTGTAGGCACTTCGAGCTTCGCCGGTCTCTCCATCGTCTCAAACCGCGCAGTGAAGCAGAACCGGCTTCCTTGACCAACCTCGCTCTCGACCCAGATTTTCCCGTCCATCAAGGCGACCAGCCTTGCGGAGATGGTGAGCCCCAATCCCGTACCTCCGTACTGGCGAGCGGTCGACAAGTCCGCCTGCTCAAAGGGTGAAAAAATGGACGCGAGCTTGTTCGCGGGAATGCCGATCCCGGTGTCGCTGATGGTGAATCGCATTATCCGTGCGGCACTGTCCTCAGCCTCTACCTCCAGCCGGACGGTCACCTCCCCGTGGGCAGTGAACTTGAGCGCGTTGTTGATCAGGTTCAGTATGATCTGACGCAGCCGTCCGGGATCGCCCAGAACCCACTCCGGCACCTCATAAGAAACATCGCCCAGCAGCTCCAGCCCCTTTTCCGCAGCGCGCGGCGCGGAGTTCTTCAATGCCTCTTCAACGCACTCCCGTATGCTGAAGCCGATCATGTCCAAGTCAACTTTACCTGCCTCGACCTTGGAGAAATCAAGGATGTCGTTGATGACCGTAAGCAAGGAATCGGCAGAGAACTTGACTGTTTCCAAGCAGTCTCTCTGGTCGGCATTGAGCTTCGTGTCAAGCACCAGGTCTGTCATCCCGATCACGCCGTTGAGAGGTGTACGGATCTCATGGCTCATATTGGCCAGGAACTCGCTCTTCGATCGATTGGCAGTCTCCGCAGTTTCTCTCAGGGAGGCAGCCTCCTTGAGTTGCGAGCGGATCTGCCTGGTCTGCTCCTTGACCTGGCTCCTGAGGGACCGCACCCACCACAACACACATACGGTAAACGCGATGGCAACTTCCAGTGCACGAATGGTGTGTCCAGCACTCCACCATGAAGCTTTCTTGAGGATGGCGATGTCGCTGGACGACCGAAGGAGAATGGCGAAAGAGGCTGGGTTGCGACTGGCATCGGCGGATATGACGCAAATGCCGGTGAGCAACACGACGCTCCCGTTGGGAACGTCATCGAGGGATGCGCCGGTGGCGCGGGTAAGATGAGCCTCGAAGACTTGTTCTCCTTCGCGCATGAGAAAGATGTGCTCGGAGCCGTCTGTGCGGCTTTCGATGACACTGCCTCGCATCTGGACCAACTGGCCATCGAATTTCGTCCTGTTGAAGTAAACATGGTGGTCGATGACTTGACCGGCATCGATCCGTTGCGGTATTGCGGGAGAGGAGCCGTCGGCCAAGCGAAAGACAGCTCCTTCAAGGATGGGCGCGTACTCTCCCATGGCGGGAAAGCCTATTGCTTCAATTGAGGCGCCCTGCTCGGGGATATCCCTGGAAGTGGTCTGAATACGAATACCGTCGCACCCCTGTTGCAGGTAGAAGCCCCTGCCAGGCAGCCGCCAGGTGATCACGCCGGATACTTTAATCCGTTGGGCAGTCTGTCCGAATTGGAAGACGTTCAGGACGGAAACGGCTGGTCTGGCGAAGGGGTCTCCGTCCGGGACTCGCAGGATATCGACATCGTTCCGGGACGGCACAAACAAGCTGACGCCGACGAACTGTCGCCGATCGTTCACCTCCGTGGAGCACACACCCCGCACACGAAGGGTTGCATCGATGAGATGGAGGTAGTCCAGGACCGCAAAATCCTGAAGCATCAGCTTGACCGAAGACCCGCCAACATCCAGCAGCAGGATGAGCGTGGGGTTCTCGAAGACCTTCTCAATGTTTGCGGAACGGACGACGCCGCGAACTTCCACCCTTTGGCTATCCTGTACGCCGCCGAGCATATCCGAGTAACCAACCGGCCGCGCGTGGGGCTGAGGAGCACGTCCCCTTAGGAGCACGCTTGAAGCAAGCACCACCGGCGCAAATAGGCCGGGTCCGCTGACCCCGGTCACCTCGACATGATCCCCTAGATGGACATTGGCGGAATCGGTGCGGTCGACGGATATGCCGGC
>JAMFSC010000003.1 GCA_026225095.1 bacterium | reverse complement strand
CATCCCGCCCTCGCCGAACTCCGCCACACCATGCTCTCCGCCACCTTCAACCCCGCCGAAGCCGAAAAGCTCTTCGCAGGCTCCGGCCACACCTTCGCCGAGATCCTCGCACTCGCCGACGCCCAGAAACCCCTCCCCCGCTTCGCCCTCAACAAGACCCTCACCGCCACCGTCACCACCGAGAACTCGCACGTCGAATCCCCCAACATCGTCGCCAGGCTCGAAGGCTCCGACCCCACCCTCAAGAACGAATACGTCCTCGTCTCCGCCCACCTCGACCACCTCGGCGTCGGAGCCCCCATCAAGGGCAGCTCCATCTACTCCGGGGCCATGGACGACGCCTCCGGCGTAGCATCCGTCCTCGAGATCGCGAAACGCTTCTCCCAATCCCCCGACCGCCCCAAACGGACCATGCTCTTCGTCGTCTTCACCGCCGAAGAAAAGGGCCTCCTCGGCTCCCGCTTCTTCGCCGGCCACCCCACGGTCCCCGAGAGCAAGATCGTCGCCGACTTCAACATGGACATGTTCATGCCGCTCTTCCCTTTGAAGAAGCTCCACGTCCAGGGCCTCGCCGAATCGACCCTGCAGGATGACGCCAAAGCCATAGGAGCAGAGCACCACATCGAGATCGCCCCCGACCCCGAGCCCGACCGCAACTCCTTCATCCGCACCGATCAATACAGCTTCGTTCAGGCCGGTGTTCCCGCTCTCGCCATGAAGTTCGGCTGGACCATGGGTTCCCCGGAGTACAAGATGTGGCGCCAATGGTTAGCCGAGCGCTACCACTCCACCCAGGACAACCTCGCCCAGCCCATGGACTATGCCGCCGCCGCCCAGTTCGACAGCTTCCTCGGAGACCTCGCCCACCGCGTCGCCAACAACCCCACCCGCCCCCACTACCTAGACTCCAGCTTCTTCAAGCGCTTCGAAGCCCAACCCGGCCAGTAGAATCCCCAGGCCCATCAGGCGAAGCGGCTTAGATCGGATTGCCTATTGGTATAGAGTTGGGTGCCCCACCTTCGCGACACGTCTCATCGTCGCTAAGGTGGGCCGGAGCGCCACGGCATCCAACGCACAACCCTACACCTTCAGCGAATCCGCTCTAGTAGAGGGAATCCCTGATCAAGCCGGCCGTGCTGAATCCCGGACAGCCGATCCTCGACGCCGTTGTCTGTTCTACGTCGTCATCTTGAACGAAGTGAAGGACCCCCGCAGTCGCCAGTTTGTCCGATAATCGAAACCAAAACATACCACTTTCGTACATCCGGTTTCTGTCCGGTTTTTCCAGCCAACGGCCCACGTTCTGCCACAGAAAAGTCTCTGGTGAAACATTGGCATTTCAACGATCGCAGCTCATAACCCCTTTAGAACACCGCTATTACCTCAATGCATCCAAAGCGAGGCAAAACAGACCACTTTATTAGAAGAAATCCCCCAAGTGGTCCTACCTTTCGTCCCCATCCACGAGCCCTCAAAACCGGTATCCAACCCCAAAGGAAAGAACGGGAAAGAAAGCCGCATAGCTCAGGTTGTTATTATTCCGAGCCTTGAAGGCCGCCAGACTAGCCTGAAAGGACGCATCCGTATCGACTGACTGACACCCAATCGCTACAGGCTGCGTCGGGTCACACGCGCTGCCGGTAAAGGCCACTTTCAGCGTAGGCTGTCCAACATAATAAAATCCCAGATCCACCGGAAAGCTCACATGCCTCCCCGTCCTCGGAATGACGTTCCCCCAACCCACCGTCAACCCCGGCGATGTCTTGCGAAAGTCGATCGAACCGCTCCCCCGCAGAGGATCGGCCGCGCTGCTCGCATAGTCGGCCCCGCTGAGCGTCACGGTCGTTCCCGCAGGTACCAACACCGTGGCTCGCACCCGGTTGTTGTTGCCGAACACCACCATCGGGCTCACCCGAAACCCGTTGCCAAACGGAAACCAGTCCAGCGCCGCATGTCCGGTCTCAAAATGAAGTGCCGCGTTCACATCGGCCTGCTGCTCCACAAAACTATCCGAGTAGCTAAGAAAATCTCCCCCCACCCGAAGATTGATCTTCTGCGCCAGGGCTGTCGCCACGTCGAATCCAGCCCCCCCAATCCCCACATGAACATCCATTCCGTATGCGGCAAACGGCCTCACCCCACCCGCGGCAGCCGCTCCACCCTGTCCCCCAACCGATCCGTACGACTCGGCAGAGCTACCCTCGTCACCCCTAAGAGAAGAAGAACCATCGAAGGCCTGACCGCGAGCCGGAACGAAGCAACCAGCCAGAACACCGCAAAGAAGCGCGGCGGACAAGCAGGCAAGAGACGACATCTGGATTTGGCCCGTGGCGAAGTATCGTTTCATACCCAACCTATACAGACACCCTCAAGTCGAATTCAAGGCCAGGACCTACCACTTTGAGGTCATCGACTCCCGCTGTCCCGTGATGGAACCCCCCGGCAAATTTGGAATATCGCAGCCACTGTCCATCCATCGCCGACCATCTCCCCGGCCGCAGTCGATTCCTCACTGGAGGTCAGACCACTACTTCGCCCGAGGATGCGTCTCGTCATAAACCCGCTGCACCTGCCCCACCGTTAACTGTGTATACCGCTGCGTCGTCGACAGACGCTCATGCCCCAGCATCTCCTGGATCGCCCGCAGATCAGCGCCTTCCTCCAGCATATGGGTCCCGAACGCATGACGCAGCGTATGCGGATGAACATCCGCCGCCAGCCCCCGGCTCAGCGCAATCGACTTCACAATCCGTCCCACACTTCTCGTAGTCAACCGGCAACCGCCCCGCATCCGCAGGTTCGTCAGCAGAGGCCCCTCCCCGACCAGGCGTCCCTTCCCCGCACGCAATAACTTCGCCTCCCGCTCCGGCAACAGCGCCCGCAAGGCGACCGCCGCCTCACCCCCCAAAGGCACGTACCGCTCCTTCTTGCCTTTGCCTCGAACCAGGATCGCCTCATTCTCCCACTGGATGTCCGCCATATCGATCCCCACCAGCTCCGAGTTCCGCATCCCGCACCCATACAGCAGCTCGAAGATCACCCGATCCCGCTCCGGCCAAGCCGCGACTTCTGTCTCGTCCGCATCGCCGCCCTGCCGCAGCCTCCGAGCACTCCCCGCCCCACCCTTCTCCTCCAGCGAGTTCAGCACTCGATTCACCTCTTCCGCACTCGGGACCCGCGGCAGATGCTTCGCCAGCTTCGGCGTCGACACCAGCAGCGCCGGATTCTGCTGTACCTTGCCCTCCTTCGCCATCCAGTTGAACCAGCTTCGCACCGCGGCCAGAGCCCGCGCTGCACTCGTCTTGGTCAACCCCCGTTCGTACAGCTCCCCCAGATAACCCCGGATATGCAGATGCCCCACCCCCGCCACCCCGCCGATCTCTTCTCTCCCCAGATAGGCCACAAAGTTCCGCACCTCCCGCGCATAAGCCCTCACCGTATGCTCGGACGCGCCCCGCTCATGCGCCAACATCCCCAGAAACCCCTCGGCTAACTCCCCGAGCTCACTCACGACGCCACCCCCACCGAAACCCGACGCCGCCCCCGAGGATGATGCATCCGATGCACCTCCTTCAGCCGCTCCATCGCCACGTGGGTATAAACCTGGGTCGTCGATATATCCGCGTGGCCAAGCAGCGTCTGCACACTCCTCAGGTCCGCCCCATGCTCAACCATGTGCGTCGCACAGCTATGCCGCAGCATATGCGGACTTGCCCTCCGCCCGTCCGCAAGCGTCGAAGACATCCCCCGCACCATCTCCCAGACCCACTGCCGCGTCAACGTTTTCCCCCTCACACTCAAAAACAGCGCCCTCTGCACCATTCCCGCCCGCACCAGCGACGCCCGTCCCATCTCGATATACCGCTCCAACGCCTCCACCGCCGACCTCCCCAGCGGAACAATCCTCTCCTTATCGCCCTTCCCTCTCACCTGCACCCGGGCCATATCCAGCGCCAGATCCTCCTGCCGCAGCGCGCAGATCTCCCCCACCCGCAGCCCCCCCGCATACAGCAATTCCAGAATCGCATGATCCCGCAACGCCAGCGCACCCGCATCCGGCATCCTGGCCGCCGCCCCTGTCCGCTCCAGCATTCCTGCCACCTCGCCCTCCGCCAGCGACTTCGGCAGCACCTTCCAGGTCGTCGGAGCCCCCACATTCAGCGTCGGATCCACCACAATCCGCCCATCCAGCAGCAGCCACCGGTAAAATCCCTTCAAACAACTCAGCTTCCGGGCCACCGACCTCCCATCCACCCCATATCCCCGCATCCCCTCCATAAACGCCGTTACATCCTCCTGCTGCCCTCCCACCAACCCCCGTCCGCGCCCCTCCAGATGCTCCGCAAACTGCTCCAGGTCACACGCATACGCCTCGCACGTCGACGGCCGCAGCCCCTTCTCCACCCGCAGATACCCCACATACTCCCGGATGGTTCGCACGTCACTCGAACCCTTCACACTCTTAGGCATAGGCCCGATTATCCGGCCTCCCATCGAACCTCGCCATTCATCCCCAACCCCCGTACCAACATCGTCAGCAACGACCCCGGCACTCCACCCCTACCTTTCTCCCTGACTCCACCCAATCCATGCTCACCCATTTTCCCGAGCCCAACCCCGCCTCACCGCATCCAAACCCCAGTCTGTGCTTAAGGAGCCCGCCATGCCCCTCTGCTCTCACCTCCGCGCCGCCAAGCCCCACCACCCCAACACCACCGGCTGCGAAGAGTGCATGAAGACCGGATCCCACTGGGTCCATCTCCGTACCTGCCTCACCTGCGGCCACGTCGGCTGCTGCGACTCCTCCCCCGGCCTCCACGCGACAAAACACTTCCAGGCCACCCAGCACCCCGTCATGACCTCAAAGGAACCCGGCGAGTACTGGCGGTGGTGTTTCATCGACGAGGAGACCGCTAACTAGCCCAATCCGGAATAGGATCACAGAGACCCACTGAATCTATCTCGATCACCTTCCCGGAGTCCCTTCTGCGCTACGCCACACCCCTGCTCGCCCTGCTTCTCTTCCTCGTCCCCGGTCCAATGGCACACGCACAAACATCCGTCTACGGCTCAGCAGCCCTCACCGACTTCGTCTTCTTCAGAGCAAACCACAACGCCGCCAAGAGCGACACCGCCGGACTCATCGGCGGCGTCTTCTACAACTTCCCCATCGACAGCCGTCTCACCGCCGGCATCGACGCACGCGCCACCTACGGAATCGGTCCTCGTGGCGGAACCTCGGTCCTCGCCGCCCTCCGCATCGGCTTCGTCCCCCATCGTGTCATCCTGCGCCCCTACTTTCAGATCGGGGGCGGCGTCGTCAGCTCCACGGTCAACGACAACCAGATCACCGGCCCGGTCACCGCCGGCCTCACCACCCAGAACACCCGCTTTACCAGCGGAGCCTTGCAGCTCACCGCCGGTCTCGACATCCGCCTCACCGACTCCCTCGACCTGCGCGCCTTCGAGCTCGGCGCCGCAGCCCCGGGGTCCTCATCCTCCTCCACAACCGTAGGCACCGCCTTCCTCGACGCCGGGCTCGTCTACCACCTCCACAAACGCCGTTGAGCCCTGACACCCCGTTGGTCGCCCCGAACCCTCCAGGGCGGCCAACGGAAGAGCAGTTCGAATCCCCGCACCCCGCGCTGCTAAACTCAAAGAGCCATGTTTGAGAACCTTTCCGATAAGCTCCAGCGCTCCTTCAAGAACCTCCGCGGTCAGGGAACCATCACCGAGGAGAACATCTCCGACGCCCTCCGCGAGATCCGCCTCGCCCTCCTCGAGTCCGACGTCAACCTCGAAGTCGTCAAAGAGCTCATCGAGCACATCCGCGCCCGCGCCCTCGGCACCCAGGTCACCACAGCCCTCTCCCCCACCGAGCAGATCGTCAAGATCGTCCACGACGAGCTCATCAACATCCTCGGCAAAGACACCGCCCGCTTCAAGTTCGCCTCCCAGCCCCCGACGGTCATCCTCATGGCCGGCCTCCAGGGCTCCGGCAAAACCACGACCTCGGGCAAACTAGCCCAGTGGCTCAAAAAGGGCGGCCACCGGCCAATGCTGGTCTCGGTCGACGTCTACCGCCCCGCCGCCCGCGAGCAGCTCGCCATCGTAGCCCGCTCCACCGGTGCCAATCTCTACGAAGGCAAACTCGACCCAGCCATCACCCCCGGAACCCCCGAAGTCCTCCGCCTGGCAAAGGAAGCCAAACGCGACGCCGCCAACTTCGGCTGCGACATCCTCATCGTCGACACCGCCGGCCGTCTCGGCATCGACCAGGCCCTCATGGACGAGATGGCCGAGCTCAAAAAGCTCCTCAACCCCTCCGAGATCCTCTTCGTCGCCGACGCCATGACCGGCCAGGACGCCGTCAACTCGGCCTCGGCCTTCAACTCCCTCCTCACCATCACCGGAGCCATCCTCACCAAGATGGACGGAGACGCCCGCGGAGGAGCCGCCCTCTCCATCCGCCACGTCACTGGCGCCCCCATCAAGTTCCTCGGAACCGGCGAAAAACCCGACGCCTTCGAAGCCTTCCATCCCGACCGCATCGTCTCCCGCATCATGGGCATGGGCGACATCGCCACCCTCCTCGAGCGCGCCGAAGAGAAGCTCGACCGCAACAAGGCCGAGAGCTTCGCCAAGAAGGCCCTCTCCGGCGAAGGCTTCTCGCTCGAAGACTTCCGCGAGCAGCTCCGTCAGATCAAAAAGATGGGCTCCATGAAGTCGATCCTCAAGATGCTCCCCTCCGTAGGCCCCTTCGCCGGCATGGCCCAGGCCGCCGAAAACGTCGACGAGAGCCAGTTCACCCGCACTGAATCCATCATCAACTCGATGACCAACAAAGAGCGCCAGAACGCCGACCTCATCAACGGCAGCCGCCGCAAACGCATCGCCGCCGGCTCCGGCACGTCGGTCCAGGAGGTCAACAACCTCCTCCGCCAATACAGCCAGATGTCGAAGATGTTCAAGTCCATGGGCGGTGGCGGCGGCATGAAGGCCCAACAAAGAATGATGAGCCAGATGCAAGGTAAACAGAAATTCGGAAGATAGCCCGTCCGATTTGCTTTGCAGCCCCCTTTGCCTTTGTTCTTGACACTCCACCCACCCAAAAGACATCGTCATCTCGACCGAAGCGAAGCGCAGTGGAGAGACCCCCGTATTTCGCTCTCCACCCACGCGCTAAACTTCCCCATGGCCCCCATCGAGCAAGCCTACGTCTACATCCTCTCCAGCACCTTCAAGCACCTCTACATCGGCATCACCACCCGCCTGATGATCCGCGTAGCCCAGCACAAACAAGCCGACGCCCCCAACAGCTTCACCGCCCGCTACAAGATCAACCAACTCGTGTACGTCGAAACGTACGCCTACATCACCAGCGCAATCGCCCGAGAAAAGCAACTCGAGCGCTGGTCCCGCATCAAGAAGATCAATCTGATCGTCCAGCAAAACCCCACATGGCAAGACCTGAGCCTTGAATGGGCCAAACCCATCGAGCTCTACCGATGGCCCGAGAACTCAATCCCCAAAGCCGACGACGAATCCGCACTCTGCCCAAGCGAACCATGACGAACCATGACGAACCACCGAGAACTGCACTCGCACCTTTGCTCCGCGCATCCACAAAAGCGCGTCATCTCGACCGAAGCGAAGCGCAGTGGAGAGACCCCCGTATTTCGCTGCATATCTCCCACGCAACCATCCATCCCACAGGAATCGGCCGTCCCCAACTCATCCGCAGGTTCCGGGTCACGCCCCGCCTCGCCCCATGAACGAATGAGGATGTCTGGGCTACCCTCGTAGCCCTCTTCGTGGAGCAGATTGCAGATAGACCCTGACGATATCCTACGAAGCCCGCATCACAACCGATCTACCCATCGATTGACCTCAAAGGCTCACCAGCCCATCGGTTGGACGATCCCCTCCGCTAGAATGAACCGGTGTCGAGCGCCCTCCACCCCCGCCAACTCGCCAACCTCCTCCGCGCCACCATCCGCTCCATCGAGGAGCGCTGGTTCGACGCCACCCACCGCGTCCACACCTCCGGCAATGCCTCCGTCCGCAATCCCTCCGAAGTCGTCGGCCAAATCCGCGACGGCGAAGCCTACGTCCCCGTCCGTGCCGCCAACGCTCGCGTCGCCCTCGCCGACCTCCCCATCCACGACCTGTCTGCGTTCACCTTCGTCGACCTCGGCTCCGGCAAAGGCCGAATGCTCTTCATCGCCGCCGAACTCCCCTTCCAGCGCGTCCTCGGCGTGGAGTACTCAACCGCCCTCCACCAGCAAGCCCTCCAGAACATCGCCTCCCACCGCCGCTCGAAACAACGCAGCCAGACCATCGAGTCCATCCACGCCGACGCCGCCGAATTCGAGTTCCCCAACGAAAACCTCGTCCTCTACCTCTTCAACCCGTTCGGCCCCGAGGTCATCACCCGTGTCCTGGCGAATCTCCGCCAGTCGCTCCTCCGCCACCCCCGCCACATCATCGTCCTCCTCCTCTGGCCGGAAAACTCACATCTCTTCTCCGAGGTGGACGGCTTCAGACTTCACCGCAAGACCCGCCGCTACCACATCTACGAGACGATCCATCCATAGCCGGCCCCCGAACCTCGTCAAGCCCCCAAACCATCTAACTCCATCATTCCAATGTAAATAAACATGGCCGACTAGATACCCCCGCTATGAAACAATAGAACCAGAAGCAAACAGATCAAGCCCAGCCCCCCAGCCGGGCTTTTTCCATTCGACTTCCGACACTTTGGATTTAGACTTAGGTCCCATGTTTTGAATACTTTGAGACCAACAGGGGGGAGGGGGGGTACCACCCCCGGCCTCCCAAGAAACACATCACATTTCCGCCCTCCGACGCGAGACCTATGCTATTGTTTCCGTGCTCGCATCTCCCCTCTTTCGAGTGGTCCGAAGGGGAGCATCTCGACCGCCGGAGAATCCCTCATGCCCCCCACCACGCCCCGCTTCGCGACCCAACCCCGTGTCACCCTCCCCGGCAGTGAGAAGGAGGCCTTCACCGTCTCCGCCGCCCCGGTCCAGCGCGCCCTGGCAGTCAGCGCTCCCCCCCCACCCCCCACCAAGCCCTTCACCGTCTCCGTCGTCGTCCGCAGAAAATCGCCCATCGACACCAAGGCCCTCGCCAAAGGCGGCGGACGCCTCTCTCGCGCCGACTATCAGAAGGCCCACGGCCCCGACCCCACCTCCCTCAAGCTCGTCAAGGCCTTCGCCACCGAGTTCGGCCTCAAGGCCGAGCCCCTCCCCGGAGCCACCACCCGCACCCTCCAGCTCACCGGCACCCCCGCCAACATGCAAAAGGCCTTCGGAGTCGATCTCTCGACCGAAGCCGTGGAAGGCGGAACCTTCCGCGTCCGCCAGGGAGCCATCTCCCTCCCCCAGGAGCTCGACGGCCACGTCACCGCCGTCCTCGGCCTCGACAACCGCCCCCAGGCCCAGCCCCATTTCCGCTCCTCACGAGCCGCCGCCAGCCCCTCCTCCTACACCCCCGTCCAGGTAGCCGGCCTCTATAACTTCCCCACCCCCATCTCGGCCAAGGGCCAGACCATCGGCATCATCGAGCTCGGCGGAGGCTACCGCACCGCCGACATCAAGGCCTACTTCAAGTCCCTCGGCAAGACCCCTCCCACCGTCGTAGCGGTCTCTGTCGACAAAGCGAAAAATGCTCCCAGCAACCCCAACGGAGCCGACGGCGAAGTCATGCTCGATATCGAAGTTGCCGCCGCCGTGGCCCCCGGAGCCAAGATCGCCGTCTACTTCGCCCCCAACACCGACCAGGGCTTCATCGACGCCATCGCCACGGCGGTCCACGACAAAACCAACAAGCCCAGCGTCATCTCCATTAGCTGGGGCGGACCGGAATCGAGCTGGACCAGGCAGGCCATGACTGCACTCGACGCGGCCTGCCAGACCGCCGCCACCCTCGGTGTCACCGTCACCGTAGCCGCGGGCGACGATGGCTCCACCGACGGAGTCTCCGGGTCCGGCAACCACGTCGACTTCCCCGCCTCCAGCCCCCACGTCCTCGCCTGCGGTGGAACCAAGCTCGAAGGCAACGGAACCACCATCGCCAGTGAGGTTGTCTGGAACGAGCTCACCGCCAACGAAGGCGCCACCGGCGGAGGCGTCAGCACCGTCTTCCCCCTGCCCGCCTGGCAAAGCGCCGCCGGCGTCCCCAAGCTCCCCAACAACAGCACCGGACGTGGAGTACCCGACGTGTCCGGAGACGCCGACCCCACCACCGGCTACGTCATCCGCGTCGACGGCCAGACCATGGTCATCGGCGGAACCTCGGCCGTCGCCCCCCTCTGGGCCGGCCTGATAGCCCTTTCCAACGCCACCAACAAATCCAACGCCGGATTCATCAACCCCGCCCTCTACGGAAGCAAGGGCAAGAAGTCCTTCCACGACATCACGTCCGGCAACAACGGAGGCTATCAGGCCGGTCCCGGCTGGGACCCCTGCACCGGTCTGGGCAGCCCCATCGGCACCGCGATCGTCAAAGCCGTCGCCCCCGCCAAGGTCATCGCGAAAAAACCCACCCGGTCAATGGAGTCAGTCAGCGCCTAGCCTCATCCGACCTCCGTTCCAAATCGACGTGCAATGGGGACCCGCAATTCACAGCCCTGAAACCTCTCACGGAAATCGCCTGTACCATGGTGGATGGAAGTGAGAGGTGGAATGAACGAAGGCCGTTGGGTTCTATTGATTGCGAGCGAGGTCGGGCGCACCGACTCCGTCTCAGACCGTGCCATGGAGCGCCTCGTCAGCGCCATCAGCGACGAAGGCTACGAGGTGGTACGCACCTCCACGCCCGAAGATGGTCTCTCCCTCGTCACCTCGGACCCTTCTTATTCAACGATCCTGCTTGACTGGGACCTCGAAGGCGAGTCCCAGTTCGACGAACGCGCAGCACTCCAGATCCTCCGCGCCGTCCGCCGCCGCAACAAGAAGATCCCGATCTTCCTCATTGCCGACCGCACCCTCGTCTCCGAGCTCCCCCTCGAGGTCGTCAAGCAGGTCCACGAGTACATCCACCTCTTCGGCGACACCCCCGCCTTCATCGCCAACCGCGTCGACTTCGCCGTTGAGCGCTACCACGAGCAACTCCTCCCACCCTACTTCCGCGAACTCAAAAAATATAACGACCAGGGAGCCTACTCCTGGGACGCACCCGGCCACATGGGCGGCGTCGCCTACCTCAAACACCCCGTCGGCCAGGAGTTCCATAGCTTCTTCGGCGAAAACCTCCTGCGCTCGGACCTCGGCATCTCGACCGCGCCCCTCGGCTCATGGCTCGACCACGTCGGTCCTCCGGGAGACTCCGAACGGAACGCAGCCCGCATCTTCGGAGCCGACTGGACCTTCTTCGTCCTCGGCGGATCGTCCACCTCGAATCAAATCGTTGGCCATGGAGTGATCGCCCAGGACGACAT
>JAMFSC010000271.1 GCA_026225095.1 bacterium | reverse complement strand
TTCCCCCGCATCCTTTCCCCCGCCCCCGAATCCAATCCATCGTTGCGTCAAACCGGCGGCTACACCGTCCCATTCATCCCGCCGTGAAATAATCCATCTCGGCCCGCCCGCAGGAGACCCACCCCATCATGCCCCCCACCAAGAAGATCCTCGGCCTCATCCAGATGTCCATGTCCGCCGACCCCGCCGCCAACCTCGACAAGGCCGCCGACCGCGTCCGCGAAGCCGCCCGCCAGGGTGCCAACCTCATCTGCCTCCCCGAGCTCTTCACCGCCCAGTACTTCTGCCAGCGCGAAGACCACGACCTCTTCGCCCTCGCCGAGTCCATCCCCGGCCCCTCCACCTCCCGCCTGGCCGCCGTCGTCGCAGAAGAAAAGATCGTCCTCGTAGCCTCCCTCTTCGAGCGCCGAGCCCCCGGCCTCTACCACAACACCGCCGCCATCCTCGACCACACCAGCCCCGCCAAAGACCACATCGCCGGAATCTACCGCAAGATGCACATCCCCGACGACCCCCTCTACTACGAGAAGTTCTACTTCACCCCCGGCGACCTCGGCTTCAAGTCCCTCACCACCTCCCAGGGCAACGTCGGAACCCTCGTCTGCTGGGACCAGTGGTACCCCGAGGCCGCCCGCCTGACCTCCCTCAAGGGAGCCGAGGTCCTCTTCTTCCCCACCGCCATCGGCTGGCACCCCTCCGAAAAGGAAGAGTACGGAGCCCCCCAGTACGACGCCTGGCGCACCATGCAGCGCGCCCACGCCATCGCCAACGGAGTCTTCGTCGGAGCCGTCAACCGCGTAGGCCACGAAGACGGCAACGTCCTCCTCCCCGACGGCCTCCACAAGGGCCCCGAAGGGGCCGGCCTCGAGTTCTGGGGTGGAAGCTTCATCGCCGACCCCTTCGGCCGCATCCTGGCCGAAGCCTCCCACACCGAAGAAACCATCCTGATAGCCGAAGTCGACCCCAGACTCTCCGAGATCACCCGCCAGCACTGGCCCTTCCTCCGCGACCGCCGCATCGACGCCTACGGAGGAATCACCAGCCGCTTCCTCGACGAGTAAGCCAGAACCCACTCTGGCCGCCCGTTGTTTACGGACGACAATCCATCGATCAATGAGCGCGTTGGCAATTTATCGCTCACCGAGATTCGGATGCACTGCTTACTTCCGAATGGCCGAAGGTGCAGACGTGAGGGAATCAGTGCGGAAATAGCATTCACGACTCCCCTTGACAGTCAAGAGGAGAAGTCTGTAACCTCTAGATCGTCTAGAGGAGAGAGCCATGCCCGTCAAAATCGATGAAGCAGGACAGCAGATTGACCTGGTCCAGGGAACCCTGGAGATGCTCATCCTGAAGACCCTGGCTCTTGAGCCCATGCACGGCTACGGTGTGACTCTTCGCATTGAGCAAATCAGCAACGGTATATTCCGCGTCAATCCAGGTTCTTTGCTTCCTGCGCTCAGCCGACTGGAGCGCGGAGGCCGCGTGAAGTCCGAGTGGCGGGCTACAGAAAACAATCGCCGTGCCAAGTACTACCTGCTCACCGCCAACGGCCGTAAGGCTCTTGTTACGGAAAGGGACCAGTGGCAGCGGCAGATTCTTGCCATCTCCCGCATTCTTGATGCGTAGTTCCTTGATCCGTAGTTCTTAGTCCAGCGATAGCTCCCAGGAGGAATCTCATGCATTGGATAGCCAGCCTGATTGTTGGTTTGAAATCGCTCTTCCAGAAGCAGCGTGTCGAACGTGAACTCGACGAAGAACTAGAGAGCTATGTAGAGGCTTCCGTCGCGCACAAACAGAGTGCGGGCATAACTGCCGAAGTCGCGCATCGGGCCGCGATGATCGAGCTGGGAAGCCGCAACGCGGTCAAGCATCAGGTGTGGTCGTCGCGCTGGGAGTCCACGCTGGACGGCATCCTCCAGGACATACGCATCAGCCTGCGCATGCTCACCAAGGGCCCCGCATTTACCATCATCGCCCTTCTGTCGCTGGCCCTCGGCATTGGAGGGAATACAGCCATCTTCACACTCATCGACCAGGTGATGCTGCGCAATCTTCCGGTGCAAAATCCTGAGCAGCTGGTTACGTTCGGACCTGAGAACGGCGGAGGAGAGGCTGGGGGCATCGACATGGGCAGTTACGGCCTGTTCCCGTGGTATTTCGCCCGGCAACTCCAGGCCGATCCTGGGCCATTCCAGGGGATAGCCTCTTTCTGCAGCTTTTCAGACAAGGTGAGTGTTCGTCTCCCCAGCACCGGCGGCGCGGCTGACTCCGGTACGCCCGCCATTCTGGCCCCCGCCAATCTTGTCTCCGGTAACTATTTCAGTGTGCTCGGTGCTCAGCCCTTTATGGGGCGAGCCATCGCTCCAACCGACGACGACACTCCAGGCAGCGGAGCCGTCATTGTCCTGAGTCATCATTTCTGGCAGCAGGCGCTCTCGTCCGATCCAGCGATTCTTGGCAAAGTCATCAGTATCAACGGTTCTCCCTTCGATGTTATCGGCGTTATGCCTGAGAACTTTCACGGCATCAGGCAAGAGATGGAGCCACCAGATCTGTGGGCGCCGATGACGATGCAGACCGTCATTCTCAGGCAACCCTCCATGCTTACGCCAAGCGGCGGCCTTTATTTCCTCGATGTCTTTGGCCGCCTCAACCGTTATGCCGCGACCAACAAACAAGCTCTGGCGCAAAGCCAGAACTGGCTCGATCAGCAGGTTCGCACCGGCATCCGCACCGAGGAAGGCGCGAAGGTGACCCCCGCCCGACTCCAGGAGATCAGCCGCGTGACCGTTCCCCTGGTCGATGCGGCTCGCGGCGCCTCATCGCTCCGCGACCAATACGGCGACTCGCTCAAGATTCTTATGGGGGTGGTCGCATTGGTGCTGCTCATCGCTTGCGCCAACCTCGCAAATTTTCTATTGGCTCGCGCCGCCACGCGAAAGCGCGAATTTGCGACTCGACTTGCTCTTGGCTCCAGCCGCGCACGCATTGTTCGCCAGAGCCTGATAGAGACCCTTCTACTGTCATTTACCGGCGGAGTGCTGGGGTTGGGCATTGCCTTCGCGGCCACGCGGGTTCTCATCGGCTTTGTCAGCCAGGGCAATGCCTATATCGCGATGGACCCCACGCCGGATACGACCGTGATGCTGTTCACTCTGGGCCTCTCGCTGCTCACCGGAGTTCTCTTCGGACTTGCCCCGGCCCTTGCAGCAGCACGTACCGGAGCAGCAGGTAACCTGAGCGACAGCAGCCGCACCGCGCAAAGCAGTGGCGGCAAATCGGCCCGGTTGTGGCCTAAAATGCTGGTCACCGTCCAGGTGATGCTCTCGCTGCTTTTGCTGGTTGGCGCAGGACTGTTTCTCCGCACCCTGCGCAATTTGCAGAACCAGGATTACGGTTTTGAGCGCTCCCATCTTTTGCTTGCCGAGTTCAATGCGAAACTCGCGGGATACAAACCAAGCCAGACTCCGGGGCTGCATCAGCGTCTGATGGAACGGCTCTCCGTGCTTCCCGGTGTTCGCTCGGTGGCCCTCTCCGCCTCTCCCCCGATCAGCGCCGGCAACTGGTCCTCCAGTGTCACGATTCCCGGTTACACGCCCGCGCCCAGGGAAAGCATGCACTCGATCCTGAATCGCGTCTCAGGGCAGTACTTTGAGACCGTTGGCATATCGATTCTTGCTGGACGCGCCTTCAACAATGCCGACGCCGCCAACAGCCAGAAAGTCGCCGTCGTCAACCAGACGCTCGCCAGTCACTTCTTCCCCAAGGGTGATGCTGTGGGGCGGTCTATCCTCATCGACATCAACAGCGTGAAAGGGCCGTGGCAGATTGTAGGGATTGCCCGTGACACCAGGTCCGGCGATCCCCGAAATACTGATCCCGTTCGAATGACCTACATCCCCATTGCGCAGATCGACCCGTTTCTTCCGGTCGATTCATCTACTCCCGCCGCAACCGGTGTCGTCGCCAAACCGGCCGTTCCCGAAGAGAATCAGGACCGCTTCGCTGGCATGATCCTGGTGCGCACCACCGGCGACCCGGCTCACTCGATCGCCGATCTTCGTGCGTCAGTCACATCCGTCGATCCCAATCTCCCTCTTCTCAGAATCACAACCATTCACGATCAGGTCTCTCACTTTATGACGCATGACGAACTGATCTCCTCGCTCACAGGCATGTTCTCTCTGCTGGCGCTCCTGCTGGCTTCGATTGGCCTCTATGGCGTGATGAGCTACAACGTGGTTCGGCGCACGAACGAGATCGGCATTCGAATTGCACTCGGCGCACAGACTCCCGCCGTGCAGTGGATGATTCTGAGTGAATCGTTGCTGCTGCTCGCCGCGGGCGTGGGCCTGGGACTGCCGCTCACCCTGTTGGCGACCAAATATCTCAAAGACCAGCTCTTCGGTTTGAGTCCGCTGGATCCCATGACCTTCGCCGTAGCGCTGTTTACCGTGAGCGCGATGACGCTTCTGGCCGCATGGCTGCCAGCGCGTCGAGCCACCAAAGTTGACCCGATGGTGGCCCTCCGCTGCGATTAGATCTAAACCCGCTCCACCACCACCGGATAAAATCCATCGCACCCATGCACCCCCGGCAGCATCCGCAGGGCCCCATCCGCACCGCCGTCGCTAAATCCAGCCCATCCTTAAGCCCCACCACCCCATCCACCGAAACCCCGATCCTCCGATCCCCCCCACCACCGCCTCGACCACCCGCTCATTCTCCTCCAGCGAGCAGGTCGAATAGACAAGCCTCCCACCCCGCCCGAGCCGCTTCAGAGCCGCCGCCAGAATCTCCCGCTGCAAAGCCCCGTGCCGCACCAGCTCCTCCGGCTTCAGCCGCAACCGAATCTCCGGATTCCGAGCCAGCGTCCCCGTCACGGTACCCGGAACATCGCACAGGATCAGGTCGAACTCATCGTCCGACTCACACAGCTCTGCGGCTTTCGCTACATCCGTCGTCACCCCGAAGAACCGACATCGACTTTCAAGACATTCCCGTGATTTCGCCAAGTGAATCCACATCGATGTTCAACGCTCGCGAGACCTTCGGCAGACCGGGCATGAGCATCATCGCTCCCGAGGTCACGACCATGAACCCAGCCCCCGCAGACAGCGAGATGTCCGTCACACGCAGACGCCAGCCCGTCGGAGCTCCCATTCGCTTCGGATCATCGGTAAGCGAGTACTGTGTCTTGGCGATGCAGACCGGCAGATGGCCAAAGCCCCAGCTCTCAAAGCGGGCCAGGTTTGCTTTCGCAGTCTCTGATAATTCAATGTCGTCCGCTCCGTAGATCTGCCGCGCGACCTTCGTAATCTTCTCGATCATCGAATCTGCAGAGCTGTAAGTAGTGTGCAGTTGAGGATCGGGATTAGCGTCGATCACCTCGACGACTTTTCTCGCCAACGCCTCGGCCCCCTCGCCACCTTTCTCAAAGGCCTCGGAGAGCGCAAACGAAGCGCCATGCGTCTCACAAAACTCTCGCAGCGCATCAAGATCGGCTTCCGAATCGTGCGGGA
>JAMFSC010000270.1 GCA_026225095.1 bacterium | reverse complement strand
GTGGCGGTGTAGTAGGTGCGCTCCTTGTACTTCGGGTTCTCCTTGGGTCCGCCGAAGCTGTTGGGCTCGTAGTTGGGGAGATCGCCGTAGTTGCCATCGAAGCGCATGGAGCCGTCCCGGTTGTAGTTGGCGACGTTGCACTTGGCGGCGTTGATTGGGAGCAGGTCGTAGTTGGTTCCGATGCGGTAGCGGTGGGCGTCGGGGTAGGAGAGGAGACGGCCCTGGAGCATCTTGTCCGGCGAGTAGCCCATGCCGGGAAGGATGTTCGACGGGTTGAAGGCAGCCTGCTCGACCTCGGCGTGATAGTTCGAGGGCTTGCGGTTGAGGGTCATGACGCCGACGTCGATGAGGGGGTAATCCTTGTGCGGCCAGATCTTGGTGAGGTCGAAGGGATCGTACTCGAAGTCGTTGATCTTCGACTCGTGCATGACCTGGATCTTGAGGGTCCAGGAGGGAAAGTCCTTGTTGTCGATGGCGTGAAGCAGATCGCGCTGGGAGTAGTCGGGATCGGTTCCGGCGAGAGTGTCGGCTTCGGCGTTCATCAGGTTTTTGATGCCCTGGTTGCAGATGAAGTGGTACTTCACATAGTGAAGCTCATTGTCTGCGTTGATCATCGAGAAGGTGTGGGAGGAGAAGCCGTGCATGTGCCGGTAGCCGTCGGGGATGCCGCGGTCGGACATGAGGATGGTGACTTGGTGGAGAGACTCGGGCGAGAGCGACCAGAAGTCCCACATCATGGTGGCGGACTTGAGATTGGAGCCGGGCTCGCGCTTCTGGGTGTGGATGAAGTCGGAGAACTTGATGGCGTCGCGAACGAAGAAGACCGGCGTGTTGTTGCCAACCATGTCCCAGTTGCCTTCCTCGGTGTAGAACTTGAGGGCGAAGCCGCGGGGGTCCCGTGCGGTGTCGGCTGAACCTTTTTCGCCGCCGACGGTGGAGAAGCGGGCGAACATGGGGCAGGTATTGCCGATCTTCGAGAAGAGTTTGGCGGTGGTGTACTTCGAGATGTCGTGGGTGACGACGAACTCGCCGTGGGCTCCGGAGCCCTTGGCGTGGACGACGCGCTCTGGGGTGCGTTCCCGGTTGAACTGGGCCATCTTCTCGAAGTGCTGGAAGTCGTCGAGGGTGATGGGACCACGGCGGCCTGCGGTGACGGAGTTCTGGTTGTCGCCTACGGGGCGACCCTGGTTGGTGGTGAGCTGCGGGCTGATGTGGGTCGCGCCGGCGTCCGTCTCCTTTGGCCCGAGGGAACCGTTTCCGACGGGCGATTCGCTGCCGATGCGGGTGCTTCCGCCTTCATTGAGCTGGTTACCGTTGCTGCCGTTGGATTCTGCCATAAGAAATTGTCCTCTTCGATAATCTTTATCATGGGCCGATGAATTTTGCCTTGTGGATGGCGAGTCCGCCACGTTATTGGATGCCAAGTTTTGACCAGATGCGATCGACGCGGGATTTGATCTCGGCGGGCATCGAGAGCATTGGGGGCCAGGGGCGGGTGAAGCCTTCGGCTGGCCACTTGCGGGTGGCGTCGATGCCCATCTTGGAGCCGAAGTTGGGGAGACGGGAGGCGTGATCGAGCGAGTCGACGGGGCCGAGGGTGAACTGGATGTCGCGTTCGGGATCGATGTTGTTGGCAGTCCGCAGGGTGACCTCGGCGAGGTCCTGGACGTCGCAATCTTCGTCGACGACGATGATGCACTTGGTAAACATGGCCTGGCCCATGGCCCAGATGCCGTTCATGATCTTGCGGGCGTGGCCGGCGTAGGACTTGCGGATGGAGACGATCATGAGGTTGTGGAAGACGCCCTCGGCGGGAAGGTTCACGTCGACGATCTCGGGCAAGGTGAGTTGCATGAGAGGAAGAAAGATGCGCTCGACGGCCTTTCCCATCCAGGCGTCTTCCATGGGGGGCTTGCCGACGACGGTGGCGGCGTAGATGGGATTTTCGCGGTGGGTGATGCAGGTGATGTGGAAGACGGGGTAGTCGTCCTGCATGGTGTAGAAGCCGGTGTGATCGCCGAATGGGCCTTCTGTTCTCAATTCTCCAAGATTCACATAGCCTTCGAGGATGAACTCGGCGTGGGCCGGAACTTCGAGGTCCACGGTCTCCGCCTTGACGAGTTCGACGGGCCTCTGCCGGAGGAAGCCCGCGATGAGATACTCCTCGGCCTCGGGGGGCGCGGGAACGATGGCGGAGAAGGTGGTGGCGGGGTCGGTTCCGATGGCGACTGCGACCTCCATGCGTTCGCCGTGGATGCGGGTGATGGTCTGGGTCGAGAGGGTTCCGAGATTGGTGGCGGCGGCGGTTCCACCGGCGGTCAGGGCCATCAGGTCCACGGCGGAGGTGGCGTCGGGGCTGGTGGCGCGGAGGCGGTCGCGCATGTGTTCGGCGGCGACCTTCTGGCGCTGCCAGTGCATCCCGGTCGTCTGGCCGTCGTAGACCTGCATCCGATACATTCCGACGTTGCGCTTGCCGGACTTGGGGTCCCGCGTGATGACGCAGGGGAGGGTGATGAACCGGCCTCCGTCTTGTGGCCAGGTCTGGAGGATGGGGATCTGGTTGAGGTCGACGTCCTTCCCCTTGTGGATGACCTCCTTGCAGGCGGCGTCCTCGCGTGAGATCACCTTGGGAAAGAAGCTGCCGACCTCGGCGAGCTTGGGCAGGAGCTTCAGCTTGTCCATCATGGTGACGGGCGTGACGGGATGGAGGAGGACGCGGATGCGGTCGGCGATGGCGTCGAGCGATTCGACGTTGAGGGCGAGCTTCATGCGGCGTTCGGAGCCGAACTGGTTCATCAGGCCGCGGGCTCCGGGGAAGCCGACGATGTTTTCAAAGAGGAGGGCCGGCCCCCCGGCTTTGGCGGTTCCCTTCCCCAGTTTGGCGGTGCGGTCGGCGATCTCGGCCATCTCGAGGTGCGGGGAGACGGGGAGGGTGATGCGCTTGAGTTCGCCTGCTTTGTCGAGCGTCTTGATCCAATCGCGTAGGTCGGTGTAGGCCAATGCTTTGCTCCCTGCGGTGTTCTGTGTGGACGGACAGGAGGGGGGACCCGTCCCGCCCCGTTCTTACGTAAAGCCTTCGAGTCTCTCGACCGATGGGCCGGAGGTCGACGTTGAGACCGGCGCATTTGCCGAGGCCTCTCTTCAGTTTAGCCGGGGCGAGGTAAACCCTTGTTTGATCCGCTCAAATCGGCACGCGGGCCGCGCCCCGAACTACCGACCGGGACAGTTTGGCTGCTGTTATGCTTTGCCAAGCATTTTCAGATCCTGCAATTGGAAGGTGGACAGCCGTGAAGATCGATTTCCGGAGCTTTCGTGCATTGCAAAGAGCGCTCGTCGTGAGCGGGATGCTGGCTGGTGTGGCCGGAGCGCAGGTAGTGACGGTTCCCCTGGTCCCGGTGGTGGGCTCATCGAATCCGGCGACCGCGGAACCACCTGTCACCCGTCCATCCACGGCGCCATGCGTGGTGACGCTGTTCAACAATCTCGAGTTTGGCGACTACAGCGGAAAACCTCTAAGCTATGCTCCTCCGTCCGGATGTGCGGGCGGATGGTCGAAGGTGGTGCTGACGATCGACTTTACGGTGACGGCGGGTCGTCAGTATGATCGAACGGCCTCGCTCTACCTGGGGAACGCGAATATCTTCTATGGCACGACGGCTGAGCCACGGGCGGCGCTGAGCCCGTCCTGGCATGTGGAACGCGACGTGACCGACCTTTCGGCGGTTCTCCGGGAGCCGCAGGCGGGGCAGGCGATCGTCTACAACATCGTGAATTCGACCTACACCGGCATCATCTATGGAACCGCCAGGCTGCTCTTCTACCCGGCGACCCGGCGTGAGCCTGCGTCGGCTGCTCCGGATGTGGTGATTCCGGTGAGTGGGATCAACAGCCCCTATGAGCTGGATACGACGGCGAGTGAGTTGAAGACCACCGTGACGGCTCCGAGGAATGTGGAGAGGGCGTATCTGGATGTGATCGCGCAAAGCCAGTCGAACGACGAGTTCTGGTACTTCTGCGTACCGAATGATGTGACCGGCAAGCTTGAGAGCTGTGGCAATACCGCGTTCCGGGAGACCGAGATCACGATCGACGGCAGACCCGCTGGCGTTGCGCCGGTTTATCCCTGGATCTACACGGGCGGGATCGACCCCTATCTATGGGAGCCGATTACCGGGGTGCAGACGCTGAACTTCAAACCTTACCGGGTGGATCTGACGCCGTTCGCCGGAGTGCTGAGCGATGGCGCGCCGCACACCGTGGGAGTAAGCGTCTACAACGCGAACAGCTACTTCCTGGCGACGGCGAACCTGCTGTTGTACACGGACCATGGCCGGGCGGAGACGTCGGGTGGGCTTCTGGAAGACACACTGAGCAGCGTGCCCCTCCCTCGCGTGACCGAAAACCTGGCTACGGACTCCACGGGAGCTACGACTGGCACGGTGACGGTCGATTCCGACCGGAGATTCCGCGTGGTCGGGTATGTGAATACGTCGCATGGCCGCGTGGAGACGACGGTGGAAGAAGTCGTCGACTTTGATAGCAGGCAGACATTCAACGTCGGAACGAACGACATTCAGAACGCGGTCCAGATGAGCACGGTCGACGCGAAGACGATCCGGCAACTTGGCCCGCTTGTGGAGGTATCTGAGAAGAAGACATCGTTCCCGCTGACGCTCGATTACAGCTACCTCGTCAACACGGATGGGACGTCAGCACAGGTGGTGACTTCCAATCAGAAGTTCGAGGAACAAGAGGCCAGGTCGCTGAACGGATTCCCCCTATATAAGGCGGAAACAAAAGAAGCGGTGAAGTCGAGCGATACGCTCACCTTCAGTGCCGCCGGAGCCTTGACGGCGGTGGGACCGACGGCGAGTTCGGCGGAGTATGTCGAGAAGAACACGCTGGGCGTCTGCTACAGCCGGTCGCTCGAATCGGCGAATCGGGTGTTGACGAAGGTGACGACGGGGTCGGCCTGCGGGCGATGGGACCCGCATCCGTAAACAGATCTGCCTCCGAAGCGATGATCGCTTCGGAGGCAGATTGGTTGGGGGAGGACTGCTGGCTTAGGCGGCGCGGGCGACGACGAGCAGCTTGAGGCGGTCGACGGCGTCGCGCATGGTATCGGCCTGGGAGTTCAACTGTTCGGCGGCGGCGGCTCCCTGTTCGGCTCCGGCGGCGCTGCTCTGGGTCACGCTCTCGATCTGGGAGATCGACTTGCTGATCTGGTCGATGCCGCGCGACTGCTCGACGCTGCCGAGATTGATCTCGTCGACGAGGACCTTGATCTTGTCGGCCTCGCCCGAGATGGTGCGAATGGCGGTGGCGACCTGATCGACCTTACCCTTGCCGCTCTCGGCGCTCTGGATGGAGTCTTCGATGAGCGTGGCGGTGTCCTTGGCGGCCTGGGCGCAGCGCTGGGCGAGGTTGCGGACCTCGTCGGCGACGACCGCGAATCCCATGCCGGCTTCTCCGGCGCGGGCGGCTTCGACGGCAGCGTTGAGCGCGAGGATGTTGGTCTGGAAGGCGATCTCGTCGATGACCTTGATGATCTTCGAGATCTTGAGGCTGGAGGCTCCGATGCCGTCCATGGCGGCAACCATCTCGACGAGCGAGCTATTTGCCCGGGAGAAGCCGCCCTGCGAGCTGGTGACGAGGGCGGCGGTAGTGCGGGAGTTCTCGGTGTTGCGCTGCGCCATGGAGTTGATCTCGGAGCTTGCGGCGGAGGTCTCCTGGATGGTGGCGGCCTGTTCCGACGAGCCCTGGGCGAGTGACTGGCTGGAGGTGGCGACCTGTCCGGCGGCGGCGGCGATCTGGATGGCCGACTCGGAGAGTTCATCGATGCTGGCATTCAACTGGTGGTTGAGGGTTGTAATCATCCACGACGAGATGCCAATGCCACATGCGAGAGAGATCGCTCCGATGAGGAGGGTGAGCAAGCGCGAGCGGCCGACGGCCCGCTCGGTGGAAGCGACGGTCGCGGTGTTTTGAGTGATATTCCACTCCCGCACGACTTGAGTTTGTGCCTTCAGCGCCAGGACGGCGGGGCGGACTTCGGTGGTGTAGACCTGGAGCGCTTCCTTCGATTTTTTTGCGCTGTTGAGGGAGGTAACCTTCTCCCATGCGCGGTCCGTCGGTTCGATGAGGGCCTTTAGCTGAGCAAGGTTCTTTGCGTCCTCAGCCTGAAGGGGAGCGGCTTCGTAGGATTTAAGATCGTCGGCAAATTTCGCTCGCTTTTCGGCAGCGCTTTGGGCCCACTTCAGCTCTTCTTCCGGGCTTGTCGCGAGCAGGTGCCTCAACTGGTCTCCTCGCATGTCGGCCACATCCACCTCCATCGCATAGGCGAATTGGAGGCCTGGAATGGTGTCCGTCTTGAGTGACTCAACGCCTGTGCCAATCCCGTTGAAACCGAAGACTGCCACGGAGACCATGACAATCATCAGGAGAAGGAGGATTCCGGAGGTGGTAGTGAAGCGCTTGCCAATGGTCATCTCGAACGCCATGCTGAGTCCCCTTGATTGAATCCTGAATGTGATGTCGGGGCACGGTCGCGCGATATGCGCAGGACCGATGATTCCGTTGTCTTGTTTATCGGCAGGATTGCCCGGGACGCGAGGAGACGCGCTCTTGGGGGGCGAAAGCTGCTCCTGGTGGGCGTCAGGCGTCAGATCTTCAGGAAGATCTTCTTGCGGAAGAGGAGCCAGTTGGGGATGAAGCAGACGGCGACGAAGCACACCGCGAAGGCGAGGGATTTGAACTGGGTGGAGTTACCTCTCGCGAAGAGATGATGGTAGATATAGCCCCACGCCGTGGTGAGTTTTTCGCCATCATGCACTTTCATGAAGAGCATGGCTTTCACGAGGATGACGGACGTGGCGTAGGCAGCGATCGCGTTCGAGCCGAAGATGAGGGCGGGCTGGGTGAGGCGGCGTCCCAGGGCGGTTTCGTTGACGCGGCGAACGTCCATGAGCCAGTAGAAAACGCCGAGGCCCATGAGCGCCCATCCAGCGGCCATGAGGACGTACGAACTGGTCCAGAGGTTCTTGTTGATGGGGAACGTCCGGTTCCAGAGGATGCCGGCTGCGAAGCTGGCGAGGCCGGCAAGGAGGAGGCCGTTCCGTGCCCTCTTCGGATCGGCCATGTTCTGCCTGAGCCAGAGCGCAGCCATGGCCCCGATGAGAACGGTGGCGATGGCGGGGAGGGTTGAGAGCAGGCCCTCGGGATCGCGGGTGTGTTCGTACAGAACTCCGGTGTGGATGGTTCGCTGGAGGAAGGCGTTGAGGCCGCGGTCGATCCAGGCCGTGAGGTTGCCGTCCTTGTCGAGCAGCGGGATATCGCGGGTCGGAAGACCGTAGCCGGGGACGGGGATGAAGCGCATGAGAGCCCAGTATCCCGCGAGGATAGCGGCGGAGATGACAGCGAGGGCGCGCAGGCTGCGGGTGCTCAGCAGGATGAGGCCGCCGAGGAGATAGCAGAGGGCGATGCGAGTGAGGACGCCGTAGATGCGGAGATGGGTGAGGTGGAAGTAGGGGACGACCGTGAGGATCATCTTCAGGGTGAAGATCTTGGCGGAGCGGATGGCGATGTGCCTGGCAAGCTCGAGGCGGCTATCGCCGCGGCGGATGCGAGCGTCGAGCGAGAAGACGGTCGAGGCTCCGACGAGGAAGAGGAAGTTGGGGAAGACGAGGTCGGTGAGGGTCCAGCCGTTCCATTCGGCGTGATCGAGCTGGGAGTAGACGTGGGCCCAGTCGCCTGGATCGTTGACCAGGATCATGAAGGCGATCGTCACGCCGCGGAGGACATCGATCGCCAGAACCCGGGTCGACGGCGGACGAACGGTGGCGATGGCGGCCGGACTGAAGGTGGGCGCGGCGATCTCGGACATCTGGGGCATGGGTTCTATCATCATCGCCTATGTTGGATGCCGGGCTGGGCCGATGTCTGGGGCCGTGGTGTCTAACGGTCTAAGGGTATGTGGACGCATCCTCGCATGGTGCGCACCTGAACCCGGCTTGAGGGCCGGAGCTCTGTGTTTCGGAGAGGTGTGAGACATGTTTGAGGATAGCCTTGTGGAGTCGCGGAACCGGCTTGCTTCCAGGAGCCGGAGGTGGATTGCGTTGGGATCGTTCGGGCTTCAGTGCCTGGTGGTGGGGATGGTTGTCGTGGTCCCGCTGACGCGACCGGGAGCGCTTCCGTTTCGAGCGATGATGGCCCCGGTTGTGGTGATTCCAGCGGTCAGGAAACCGCCGGTCAGGGTTGAGCACGTGGAATCGACGGCTGCGGAGAGTTCTGCGGCGGCTCCAGCTCCTCCCTTGTTGCGGATGGATGGGCATCGGGCGATCGTGCCGACGATGCACCCTGTTCAGGAGGAGCTGGCGGAGGTGGCGCCTGGGTCGCTCTCGAGAATGGGGAGTGGAAGGGGTGGCCTGGATCCCCTGGGGATTGGGACGGGAACGGAGACCAGGGTCACGGTCGCTACGCCGAAGCGGAAGGATCCACTCCCGGTGTCGTCAGGTGTTGTGGCGGGGCTGCTGCTGGGGGAGATTCGGCCGGTCTATCCAAGGATCGCGGTGGCAGCACACGTGGAGGGGACGGTGGTGATCGAGGCGATCATCTCAAAGGCAGGAGCGATAGAAAGCGCGCGCGTGATGAGCGGACCGGCGATACTGCAGGGGGCGGCGATCGAGGCGGTCAAGGCGGCGCGATATCGCCCTTACCGGCTGAACGGCGAGGCCACTGAGGTGCAGACGACCATTACGGTGAACTTCCGATTGGGGAGTTGAACGTTTAGCTTGGAAGCATGGCTTCGAAGATCAAGGGACGGATTGCACCGGATATCGACGAGGAGATGCTGGCGGAGAACTTCGCTGCACAGATGGAGGGCGGGGTCGTGGTCGAGGCACGGGTGACCGCTGCGGTGCTGCCAGCGTTTCTGGGTCCGCGGGGACAGTCGATTCGGATTCACCGGAGCGAGTTGCGGACGGTGACGCTGGCTGATCCCAGGGCCATGAGAAGCCAGTTGGAAGACGTGCGCGTCGCCGGTTCGGACCTTGCAAATATCGACCTCACGGGGAGCAGGCTGGAAAGGGTCGAGCTTCGATCCACGCGGCTTACGGGAGGGGTCCTCGTCGAAGCGCAGATGAAAAGCGTGCTCTTCGAGGAATGCAAGATGGATCTTGCGCTGTTTCGGATGGCGAAGCTGCAGCAATGTGTCTTCGAGCGATGCAATCTGACGCAGGCCGACTTCTATGCCGCGGATTTGACCGGGACCATCTTCCACAGGTGCGATCTGAGCGGCGCGGACCTTGGGCAGGCGAAGCTGGCGGGGGCGGATGTTCGGGATTGCAGGCTCGATGGGATGCGCGGAACCCCTGCGAGCACGGATGGTCTGATCATCAGCCCGGACCAGGCGGCGCTGCTGATCACCTTATTTGGGGTCAAGGTCGCGTGGTGAAGACTACGGAGTGGGAACGACGTGGAGCATGGTTGACTCGGTGACGGGCTGATCCTGCTCTGCGTCCCGAGGATCAACGTAATCGAGGAGGGGGTAACCCGCCTCTTTCCAGCCGTCGAAGCCTCCGCGCAGGGGCCGGACGCGGGTAATTCCAAGCTTGTGAAGCTGCAGAGCGAGCTTGCCGCTGGTCTCTTCCGATGGGCAGGTACAGTAGAGGACGATATCGCGATCGCGCGGAATGGTGTCGGCTTGGGCGGCGACGTCGGTGGGCAGGATGCGGAGCGCTCCGGGGAGAACCCGCGGATCTGGGAGATAGTCGAGGGGGTGGCGCAGATCGACGACGAAGGGCGGTGGGGTTCCGCTCGATTCGGACTCTGCGTAGAGAGCCATCAACTGGGCCGGCTCGAGGCGCAGGGCGCGAACCCCCGCAAGGAAGCGGCGCTGCTTGATGACGCGGTAGGCCAGGAAGCCGATCACCATGAGGACAAAGACGATACCGGCGAAGCGGCTGAGCAGTTCGAAGAAGGCCTGGCTGCGTTTGGCGACGTCTCCAAAGAAACGTCCGGCGAGAAGAAAGCTGAGAGCCCAGATGGCGGAACCTCCAAGGTCGTAGAGGAGGAACTTCTGATAGGGCATGCCGGTCTGGCCGGCGATGGGAGCCGCTACCGTCGAGAGGCCCGGGATGTACTTGGCGAAAAGCAGCGTGATCGGACCGCGGCGGGTGAAGTAGCCCTCGGTCTTCGACACGCAGGTGGACGCTTCGAACGAGAAACGGCAGAGCAGGCGCAGAACCCCGCCGCCGAAGCGCCGGCCGAGGAAGTACCAGAAGCTGTCGGAGAAAGCGCAGGACGCGAGCACGGCAAAAACGGAGGGCAGGAGGTGGAGGCGATGCGTCGCCGTCAGGGTCCCTGCGGTGAGGAGCACCGGGATGCTGGGAATCGGGATGCCAAGCTGCTCGACGAGCACCCACCCGAAGAGAATCAGGTAGGCGTGCTTCACGAAGAATTCGAGGGCGAGTGGCATGGCTTTATCTATCAGTGTAGATGTTGCGCGGGCGGAAATGGTGCGGATTTGGAGACGGAAAAGGCCCGGACATTTGCAGTCCGGGCCTTGTCGATGCTTCCAAAGCAGTTAGCTGGGACGGACAAGGGGCATCTCGACCAGATGCTGTCCGATGAACCAGGACTGCAGTTCATTGGGGCGGAGAATATCGGAGACGGCGAGGTCGTTGGTCCCGTCGTCACCTGCATCGTCGGCGGCGTCGGCGATCTCCTTGCACTTCTTCATGATGATCTTGTGGGCCTCCAGAAGACGCGAGATCTGGACCGGAACCTCTTCCCTGCCGCGTGGAGGAGCGGGGATCTCGGTCGTGGCTGCCACGTCTCCGCCCATCGCGATGGTTACGCCGCCCAGGAGCTGGATGCGTTCCGCGATGGTGTCGGCGAGTTCGGCCTGCTCCTCATAGTGCTTGTCGAAGAGGAGATGGAGCTGGTAAAAGGTGGGGCCGGAGACCTGCCAGTGGTGCTTCTTGTACAGGTCGCGAATCGCGAGTGTGTCGGCGAGGAGGGTGTTGAGCAGGGCGACCATCTTGCCGCGAACCTTGGCGTCAAGAATGTGGGGCATATCCTCGACGACCGCGCCGAACTGCTGAATCTCTTTCGCCTTGGCGTGCCACTGGGGAGTGTTTTCGGCGGACTTCTTGCTGGATTTGGACATTGATCGACCTCGATGAATTCGTTATAGCGTTCAGATGTTAAGGGAGTCGCTTCGGTGCTGAAGTTTTCAGGCCATAAGCGGAGAAGCCCTGCCGGGCGCATGGCTCGGCAGGGCGTCCTGGGAGATTCTACCTCTATTTGACGTGGACTTCCGGTGTGACCGAGAAGCCAGGGCGGAGGGCATAGTCTCCGTCCTCCTTCTGGAGATCGGTGAAGTCGATCCGGACCGGAATGCGCTGGACCACCTTGACGTAGTTGCCGGTAGCGTTCTCAGGCGGGAAGAGCGAGAGCCGCGACCCCGTGGCGCCGCCGATCTGGCCGACCTTCCCGGTGAAGTGGCGACCGCCGAGAGCGTCGACCTTGATGTCAACCTCCTGGCCGGCCGTCATCTTCGCAAGCTGGGTTTCCTTGAAGTTGGCGGTGACCCAGAGGTTGGTGACCGGAATGATGGTCAGCAGATCCTGCCCGATGGCCAGATTGGCTCCGACCTGCACGTTCTTCTTGTTGACGATGCCTGCGGTGGGCGCGGTGATCTTCGTGTAGGAAAGATTGAGCTCGGCCTGCGCAACCCTGGCCTCAGCCTGCTGAACGTCCGCGAGTGCGGCGTTGGCCTTGGCTTGCTGAGCCTTCACCTGCTGCGGACCGTTCTTCGCCGACTCATTGGCCTGCGAGCGGGACTGCGCGAGCTTCTGCTGGGCGATGCGGGTCGCGTCCTGCTGCGCGATGACCTGGGCCTGGGCCTCGAGAACCGCGGCCTTATTCGCGGCGGAGGCGGCGATGGCTGCATCGTACTGCTGCTTGGAGATGACATCGCGCTGCACCAGCGGCGTGTAGCGGTCGACGTCAGCCTGCGACTTGGCGGCGTTGGCCCTGGCCTGTTCCACCCTCTGTTCGGCGGCGGCGACCTGGTTCTGCGACTGCGCGATCTGGGACTCCGCACTGCGCACATCGGAGCTCGAGGTGCTGACCTGGGTGCTGGTGGTGACCGACGTGATGGGCACGTTCACGTTCGCCTGGACAGCAGCGGCGCGGGCGCTGGCCAGGTTGGCCTTGGCCTGCTCGAGCGCAACCTGATAGTCGCGGGGATCGATCTCGGCGAGCAGCTGGCCCTGATCGACCTTCTGGTTATCCTCCACGTAAACCTTGGTGACCTGGCCGGTGACGCGGGAGCTGACCTGGTAGAGGTCGCCATCGACCTGCGCGTCGTCGGTCTCTTCGGTAAAGGTGGACCGCCAGTAGTAGAAGCCGGCTCCAAAAACGATGAGCACGACCACCGCGATCAGGATGAAGGTGCGCAGGGGATTCTTCTTCTCGGCGGGGGGAGCATCTCCGTTGCCGTTCTGGCCGTTCTTCTGCCCGTTTTGCCCGTTCTTCTGCGCATCGTCGCCCTGGGGCTGAATCTGCACGGTTCCGGAGATCTGGGCGGTCTGGGTGCCGCTCTGATTGGCTTGGTTGTCGTCTTGCTGGGGCACGTTACTTTCCTCCAAGGTAGGTCTTGTAGCTGGTCTCGGCGACGCCGATGGCGCGGGCGAGGGAGAGCTTGGCGACATTATGTTGATAAAGGGCGCTGATGTACTGGTCGTTGGCCTGCTCGGACTGCGACTGGGCCTGCGATACGGGAAGCGAATCGGCCACACCGGCGCGGAATCGCTGCTGTGCCTCCGAAAGAGCTTCAGAGGCCAGTTGAACGTTGGATTGGGCCGCTTCAACAAGCTTGGCCGCAGCCTGGACATCGAGGATGCTGTTCCGGATGTCCTGGTTGATCTGCTGGATCTTGTCGGAGAGGGTGGACTGGGCGTTGTCGTAGTTTGCCGCCGCAACCTCTTCTGTTCCGCGCGTCTTGGCGATCTGGAGGATGGGGGCGCTGATCTGTCCGGTCGCCGTATAGGTTCCATGCGAGTGACCAAGCGTGGTGCCAAGATCACCGAAATCCCCACTGACGCTGGCGACGGGGTACTGGATCGCCCGGGCGGAGGCCTTTCCTGCCAGCGCGGCCCTGAGCTGTTCTTCCGATCCGGCGAGATCCTTTCGGGTCTTCAGGGCCTGTTCGAAGGCTGCCTGAGGATCGACCGCGTCGAGCGCGGCATAAGGCGCGGTATCGGTGAGGCGGAACTCCTGATCGAGGGGGAGCCCGATCGTGCGGGCCAGGGCGAGCTTATCCTTGGCGAGCTGGTTGGTGGCGGAGATCAGGGTCTGCTGCTCGTTCTGGTAGTCGACCTGGTCGCGCAGGACATCGAGCTTGGGGCTGGTCCCGGCCTCGTGGGCGTCGGTGGCCTGCTGGAGCGACACCTTTGCGGTCGCCAGTTCGGCCTGCACGGCCTCGATGCGGGCGGCGTCGGCGATGCAGAGCAGGTACGCGTTGCCCACGGTGAGGGTAACCATGTCGCGGGCGTCCTGGGCGGTCAGCTTGGCGCCCAGGAAGTTGTGTTTTGCGGAGAGGTAATCCTGCAGCGCGGAGATGTTGACGAGGTTCTGGGTCAGGTAAGCCCTGAAATCGACTACCTGGAAGGGTCCGATGATGGGGTTCAGGCCGGGGAATTTAAGTCCGTAGGCTGCCAGATTCACCTGCTGAACCTCAATCGAGGCTGTACCACGAATCGTGGGGAGCAGGGCCTGAAGCTGCTCAAGACGCTGGCCGTTGGCATTCTTGACCGCCGAGGTCTGGAGGATGAGACCAAGATTCTGCTTCAAACCGCGCTGCATCGCGTCGTCGAGCGACAGATCCATGGTCTGACCGGTCGATTTTCCGAAGACGATCGAGCCCTTGAAGGAGTCCGCCGTCACCCCGGAGGATTGGCTGCTGCCGGCCGGCCCGCCGGTCGATCCCCCGGCGATCGGGCTAAGCTGTTGCGAGGCCTGCTGCACGGGCGATACACCCGCCGCGGAACTCGAGGACCCTTGTCCGGAGGGCGTTGCGTTCTGAGCCTGGGAGGCGGTGATACTGAAGATGGCAGCGGCGGCAACGACCAGCGAGGAGGGCTGGCGCCGGAATCGGATTGGAGCTGGTTTCCTTGAAGTCATGCTTCTGCTTGGAGTCATTCTTCTGATGGTACCTATACCTCTTCGGAGCGGCTAAAGTGTGTCGCCCGATGGATTACCGTCTGTTCGCGATCGAGACTCCGCTATCGTCCACCGAGCCTGGGACCCGTTTCCATAGAAGTTGCACGATGGGCGGAGAGCGATCGTCTCGAATCACTCTTTAGTAGAAGATGCACGCCGCTTGCGATAAAGTTCAAAAACTTGTTGTATCTGAAATCGGCTTCCCCGTACGGGCGAGGTGGCCCGGTTCGGAATTCGCGGATACACTCGTTTCGGGATCGAAGAAGCAGGTTGACCGCGATCTCGAGGTTTGAATGCAGGCGATGGGCAAATGAAGCTGGAGGCAGGATGTTTGTTGGCGTGGACGTGGGGACGGGTGGAACGCGGGCGGTCGTGGTAGACCGAACAGGCAGGGTGGTGGCTTCGGAGGCCGCGGAACACCAGGGGATCCGGTCGGAGCGGATCGGATGGGCGGAGCAGGATCCGGAGGACTGGTGGCAGGCGGCGCAGAGAGCGATCTCGGGCGCGCTGCGAGCGGCTGCGGATGCTTCGTCCGGGAAAGTCGAGGCCATCGGGCTGACGGGGCAGATGCATGGCTGCGTGATGCTGGACGCGGGGGGCAAGGTCCTGCGACCGGCGCTGATCTGGTGCGACCAGAGAACGCAGCCCCAGTGCGATTGGTTGAATGAGACGATCGGCTTTGAACGGATGATCGAGCTGACCTGCAACCCGGCGCTCCCGAACTTCACCCTGACCAAGCTGCTGTGGGTGAAGGAGCATCAGCCGGAGATCTTCGCGAAGATTGCGCATGTACTGTGTCCGAAGGATTACGTTCGCTTCCGGCTGACGGGCGAGTACGCGATGGATATGCAGGAGGCGAGCGGAACGCTTCTGCTCGACGTCGCGCACCGCCGGTGGTCGGTGGAGGTGGCGGAGGTGGCGGGGATCCCGATGAACTGGCTTCCCCGGCTGTTTGAGGGGCCGGAGATCTGTGCGCGGATCTCCCAGGCGGGATCCGAGGCAACCGGCTTACCGGTGGGATTGCCCGTGGCCGCGGGTGCCGGGGATCAGGGCGCGGGGGCGGTCGGGATGGGGATTCTGGCTCCGGGATCGGTCTCGGCCACGATCGGGACCAGCGGAGTGGTCTTCGCGGCGACCGATGCCCCGACCATGGATCGGCTGGGCCGCCTGCATACCTTCTGCCACGCTGCGCCGGGCCGCTGGCACGTGATGGGCGTGACCAATGGGGCGGGTCTGAGCCTGCGCTACTTCCGCGATACGTTTACTCCTCTCAATAGCTACGACGAATTGGCAGCGCTGGCCGGCGAGGTCCCGCCTGGGAGCGACGGCCTGCTGTGGGCTCCGTATCTGTTCGGAGAGCGGACCCCGCACCTGGATGCGGAGGCGCGGGCCGCATTTGTCGGGATTACGGCGTCGCATACGCGAGCGCACTTCATCCGCGCGGTCATGGAGGGGGTCGCCTACAGCCTGAAAGATACGTTCACCCTATTCAGTGAGTTGGGAATCCCGGTCACCTCGATCCGTCTGGGCGGAGGCGGAGCGCGTGGCCCTCTGTGGCGGCAGATTCAGGCGGACGTCTACGGACAGGCGGTTGAACGGCTGGAGGCGGAAGAGGGTGGCGCGTTCGGAGCGGCCTTGCTGGCAGGAACCGGTATCGGTGCGTGGGAGAGCGTCGAAGCGGCATGTGATGCGACCGTACGGGCGGCGGAGGTGATCGAACCGCGCCACGCCGTATCGATGGACAAGGGTTACAGGGCATATCGCCGGATGTATCCGGCACTTCGAGAGATTGGGAGAGATTCATGGCAGACATCCAGGTAGTCGTCGTTGGTTTTGGGCTCGCGGGAAGGGTCTTTCATGCGCCGTTCGTGAGCGCTGTTCCGGGGCTTCGGCTCGCGGGAATCGTTCAGCGGAAGGGCGACGAGGCTGCGGCAGCCTACCCGGATGTGCCGGTGCTGCGGTCGTTCGACGATGCCCTGGCCTCAAACGTTGACCTGGTGGTGATCGCGACTCCCAACGCCACACACTACGAGCTTGCCCGGCAGGCACTCCTCGCGGGCAAACATGTTGTGATCGACAAGCCATTTGCCGGAACCAGCGAGCAGGCGCGCGCGTTGATCGTGGCGGCTGAGGCCGGGGGCAAGATCGTTGCGCCCTTCCATAACCGGCGCTGGGATGGAGACTTCCTGACGCTCAAGAAGGTGCTCGCGGGCGGAGAGCTTGGCCGCCTGGTGACGCTCGAATCGCACTTTGACCGCTTTCGGCCGCTGCAGCGCGAGGGCACGTGGAAGGAGTCGGAGAGCCCGGTGAATGGCCTGCTCTTCGACCTTGGACCCCACCTCGTCGACCAGGGAGTGGCGCTTTTTGGCAAACCCAGGGCGCTGACCGCCAGCGTGAGGACAGATCGCGACAAGACGGAGATCGAGGATGCCTTCGACATCACGCTCCACTACGATCGCCTGCGGATGTACTGCCGATCGAGCATGATCGCGGCGGATGCATCGCCGCGCTACCTGGCGCACGGAACGCTGGGGAGTTTCAAGAAGTTCGGCGTCGACCCTCAGGAGCCGGCCCTGGTATCAGGAGCGCGGGTTCCAGGGATCGGAACTCCCGGGGAGTGGCTCCAGGAGGACCGCGCGGCATGGGGGACGATGACCGTGGCGCCCAATCCAGCCGATCCGGGGAACCTGCTGCATCGCGAGGTGCGGACCGAACTCGGCGACTATCGCGGCTTCTACGCCAATGTGCGCGACGCAATCAACGGAGATGCGAAGCTCCATGTGAGCGCGGAGGACGGTTTCGCGGTCGTTCGGCTGCT
This sequence comes from bacterium, assembly GCA_026225095.1. Classification (GTDB taxonomy): domain Bacteria; phylum Acidobacteriota; class Terriglobia; order Terriglobales; family Acidobacteriaceae; genus Edaphobacter. Next base: position 2,121 of record JAMFSC010000270.1, on the reverse strand, counting down.
GGAACTGGCGAGGGTCAGCTCGAAGGAAGGCCGAACGGTCGAGATCGACTTCTAGGCCATCTCTCTGGTCGCTGTGGTTTCCGGTCACTGTAGCTTTCAAGGCCGAAGGCCCGCCACCTGAAGCGGATTGCCTGTTGGTCTAAAGTCGGGTGCCCCACCTTCGCGACACGTCCCATCGTCGCTAAGGTGGGCCGGAGCGCCACGGCATCCAACGTACAAACCTACACCTTCAGCGAATCTGCTCTAAGAGCCTCGGCCCCGGATCCCCGTGCCGGACTGCGAACCGGCTCGGGGGTCCCCCGACGGACTTCATCCGCGCGATAAACGCACCCCGTCAGACCACTTTCAAAATCAGCGCCCGCTGTCCGGTTTTTCCATGCAACGGCCCACATTCGGCGCACAAAAAGCTTCTGGTGAAACATTGGGAAATTTCGATCGTTGCCCGCTAACCCTTTTAGAACACCATGGATGCAGGAACCTCGCAAAAAATGGCGATTTCATACCACTTTATTAGAAGATGAAACCCAAGTGGTCTGACCAATGGCCGGCTCATAAGGAGCGGACCACGCCTTCAGGAGAACGGCTCTAGCAGTAACGAAGCGTTTGATGCGCTTTTGGCTTAAGCGCCTTTGCGATCGATGTCTTGGCCCGGTGTGTGCAGCCGCAGGTCGACGAGTTCGAGTTGAATCTGGGTGGTCTGCTGGTACTCGCTGAGGCGCAGGTGGTAGACGGCGTCGACCGGGGAACCGGGGCCGAGGCCAAGTGTCTGGGTGCGATCGATCCAGTCGATATTGCGGGTCCAGCCAAGGGCTTCGATGGTCGCCGAGGAGTTCGAGCCGCGCAGTTTGAGGCAGATGTGTCGCTCCTTGATGATGCGAATTGGGGCGGCGAGCGTGAGATTGCGGCTGACGAAGACCGGTTCGCAGGCGGAGTTGCCGAAGGGGGCAAGGCGCTGAAGCCAATCGTAGAGATTGCGGTTAATGTCCGAGAGTGGGAGTTCGGCGTCACAGGTCAGGGTGGGTGTGAGGATCGACGGGGTGAGGACGGTGGCGGCGTGGGAGCGCATGCGGGAGCGGAGGAGGTCGAGGCGGTCTGACGGGAGGGTAAAGCCGACCGCGTGGGCGTGGCCTCCGAAGCGTGTGAAGAGGCCGGCATTCGCACGGTCCGGCTCTGCGGGGTCCTGCTCCTCAGGGTCGGGCTCAGTGTGGACCGAGGTGAGCGCTTCGAGCAGGTGGAAGCCCTCGATCGAGCGACCGGAGCCATGGGCGGAGCCGTCCTGATGGGTGAGGACCAGGGCCGGGCGGCCGGTGCGGTCGACGATCCGCGAGGCCAGGATGCCGAGGACTCCGCGATGCCAGTCCGGGTGGTCGAGGATGATGCACTCGGGGGCGAGTCCACCAAGTTGCTGACGGAGCGCCAGGAGCTGGTGGTCGATGGCGGTGAGGGCTTCGGACTCCGATGCCCGGCGGTCCAGGTTGAGCTGGTCGAGCTTCTGGGCGAGGGCCAGGGCGTAGGCGGGGTCGCGGGTGAGGAAGAGCTCGACGACGTCGCCTGCCACGTCCATGCGTCCGGCGGCGTTGATCCGGGGGGCGAGGCGGAAGCCGACTTCGGTGGCGGTCGGGGGCCGGTCGAGGGGGATCTTGGCGACCTGCATCAGTGCCCGGAGGCCGGGTTGGACTGGGTTGGCGAGCTGCTGCAGGCCAAGCCAGGCGATGGCGCGATTCTCACCCGTGAGTGGGACGGAGTCGGCGATGGTGGCGATGGCGACCAGCTTGAGGAAGGAGGGCAAAAGCTTGGCGCGCAGCCTCTGGTGGGCGTCGGCGGGGTCTGGCGACGCCTCGGCGTGGGCGCGCAGGAGGGCCTCGGCGAGCTTGTACGCGACGGCGGCTCCGCAGAGGCTCTTGTTGGGGTAGGGACAGCCGGGCTGGGCGGGATTGATGACGGCGAGCGCGTCGGGCAGGCCGGCTGCGTCGTCGGGGAGGTGGTGATCCGTGACGATCAGGTCGAGGCCGAGAGCCTTGGCCTCATCGGCGGCTGCGAAGGCACGGATGCCGGTATCGACCGAGATGACGAGGCGGATGCCGGAACCGGCGGCGATGCCGAGGACGCTGTTCTGCATTC